>CAMORO010000027.1 GCA_946623875.1 uncultured Lachnospiraceae bacterium
CGAATACTGTTCGGACTTACCACGCAGTTCAGATTGACACCAAGGGAAACCGATGTTGTAAGGATCATCCTGAGAGAAAAAGATATACGAACAAATGAAATAGCGCAAGAGTTGGAAATATCACGGACAATGGTCTATCGATATATCAACAGTCTTTATGAGAAAACCGGAACTGATGAAAAGCATGATCTGATCGGTGTACTAAGCCGTGAATAATGTTGTAAAATAAACTGATTTTCCGGAGATTTTACACTATTTAGCCCATATTCAACCTTTTTTTAACCTATCTATCATCACACTTTCTTCCTATAATTAATCATATATATAATTTGCAGAAAGGATGTTTTGTGATGAGAAGGAAAAAAGGTAGAAAACTGATAAGTAAGCGGATGCTTTTGACCGTCATGGTCAGTCTCACGATGGTGTTGGGACTGATGCCGGGGATGAGTTTGAAGGCGTATGCGGACGATACGAAAGCATATGCCACCTATGATGTCACTACAGATGCGAACAAAAACAAGAGTGTAGATGAACTTAAAGCATTGCAGGTGACTTTCAATGGTAAGCCATGGTACATCATCTCGGACAACTCCACGGCGGTGGATGCGGGTACGGTCACGATTCTGGCGGGGGATACGAGTTTTGGTGTGTCCTTATATCGTGAAGATAGTTACAGCGGTTCAAAGATGAAGGCTAATCTTGATGCCCTGACCGCATCTGGCGGTTCCTTTGCAGATGTCGCAGACGCAATCGTGACCAACAAGGATGCCGGAGGAAAGCTGTATCTTTTGAGTACGGATGAGGCTGAACAGCTTTCAGAGAATGTGCTGATGATGAACTTTGGTAGCAATTCAGTTGCTTCATGGTGGCTGCGCTCACCAAATATAAATTATAATGATTGTTTGGCGTGGGTCTCCGAGTACGGCAAAGTTATCGATTATGCCCTTACAAACGTGGAGTTAGGCATTCGCCCCGCTTTGAAGCTCGAACTGACCAAGGTGTCGTTTGATTCTGATACAAAGACGTTTCAGTTCCCGGCAGCAGTGAAACCGGCAGCTACTGTTACCAAGGCACCGACAGCCAAATCGCTGTCATACACCGGGCAGGCTCAGGAACTTGTCAACGCGGGTACAGCCGAAGGCGGCACGATACAGTACGCCCTCGGAACGGACTCAACCACCGCACCGACAACCGGATATACCTCATCCATCCCCACCGGAACCAACGCCGGAACCTATTATGTCTGGTATAAGGCTAAGGGAGATGATAAGCATACTGATTCCGAGGCGGAATGTGTTACGGTGACGATCAGCAAGGAGGATCCGGAACCCGGACCTGATCCAAAGCCTGAACCTAAGCCCGAACCCAAAAAGAAGGATAAAAAGAGTTCGAGCAGCTCTGAAAGCTCCACTCCTCCCAATCCCAATGCCCTTAACATCATATATATAAAGAACGGAACAAGAGTATGGGAAGCGAAGGCGTCAAAGCAGGTTCAGGGGCCGGCGGCCCAGTTAGCCTTCAAACAGATCATGTCACCCGGGTGTAACGAGGCGTTTTCCTTCAACCTGATTGCCGACGGCAAGGCTATTGACCATACTTTGAAGAACGGTAAGCTTATCCTGTTCATTCCCGACGGGTCTAGAAAGGCCGGAAGGGTGTTTGCGCTGACGGCGATAGACAAGAACGGGAAGGTGCATTTCTATCCCGATACTGATAGCGATCCCGCAACGGTCACGGTTGATGTTAATTTTGAAGGGTATGCATTTGATCTGATCTATATAGGGTGATGCGTTTATAAAACGCTGCATCCACATAATGATTATTATGAGTTTAAAGAAAGTCTCCGTATCACCGGGGGCTTTCTTTGGGTTTACTTGCCATGTAAGTTTACATGATAAACTGGATCGTAAAGGGTATTTTTGACAAAGAGTATGTCAATGCGGTTGAAGAAAACGGGGAAGTACGATAAAATGTAATCAAATTCCAAAGAAACTGAAATATATGAATTCTCAGGATTAAGAACCACCTGAATCCATATACAAGAGGAAGCCGGTATGTCAACACAGAACTCGTTTAAACAGATAACCAAGGACAGAGTCAAGGAGCCGAAGAAATACAATGTGGTGATGTTCAATGATGATTTCACCACTATGGATTTCGTTGTGGATATTCTGATGGATGTATTTAATAAGAACAAAGATGATGCAGAGGTACTCATGATGACGGTACACAAGAGCGGAAAGGCCGTCGTCGGTGAATATCCATATGATATTGCGCTCACAAAGGTAAACAAGGCATCCGAAATGGCGAGAAAAGAAGGTTATCCGTTCAGGATGACTGTGGAGGAAGCAGTATGAATCTGTCAAAGGATGCGGCGCAGATGCTGCGTGATTCTATCACCTATGCGCTCGAACATAAATACGAATATGTAACTCCCGAGATCCTGGTACTCATGCTATGCAAGAACGATGATTTCAGAGCGGCCATAGCAGCCTGCGGAGGCGATATATCACAGCTTGCCACTGATCTTATGGCATACAGTGATGAGTACATAGATCATACAGAAAACAAGGATCCCGAACTGTCAATAGGAGTCGGATACACACTTGCGGGAGCCGGGGAACAGGCTATAAGCGGCGGCAGAAACGAGATAGATATAAGTCATATCATCAATGCGGTATGGCAGCTTCCGGACAGTTATGCCGTATATTTCATGGAGAAGCAGGGAATAGATAAAACTGAACTGTTAAAAGCAATGGGTGAACTGAGCGGAGTTGATGATCAGTTCTCCGATACAGAGACGGGTAAGGAAAAGGGTAAGAATATTCTGAAAACATATGCGCCATGCCTGAATGACAAGGTTTCGGAGGCGAATCCTCTTATCGGAAGGGAATCCGAGCTTGAACGTACCATTCAGATTCTTTGCCGCAAGGATAAGAACAACCCCCTTCACATCGGTGAACCCGGCGTAGGTAAGACGGCGATCACATACGGACTTGCGCAGAGGATCAATGACGGAAAGATCCCGGGACTCCTTAAAGGCAGCAGGATATTTGCGCTTGATATAGCCGGAATGGTAGCGGGAACAACGTATCGGGGTGATTTTGAAAAGCGTTTTAAGAAGGTGCTTGCAGAAATAGAAAAGGAAGAAAAACCCATAGTTTATATAGATGAGATCCACAGCATCACAGGTGCGGGAGCTGTGGGCGAAGGGTCCAATGATGCCGCAAACATGCTCAAGCCTTATCTTGCGGACGGTCATATACGTTTTATCGGGGCAACAACCTTCGAGGAATATAAGAAACACTTTGAAAAGAATAAAAGCCTTGTAAGACGTTTTCAGAATGTTGAGATCAGGGAACCCGGTGTCGACGAGACCGTAAAGATACTCAACGGATTAAAGGATAAATATGAAGATTTCCATGGCGTTGAGTATGAAGAGGGTGTGCTTGAATATGCCGCATCAATGAGCGCCAAATATATAAACGAACGTTTCCTTCCGGATAAAGCAATAGATCTTATCGATGAAGCCGGAGCCTACAGGAAGCTGCATCCGATCGACAGGGCCGTACAGACAGTGGATAAGGAAGTGATAGTCAGGGTTCTGACGGATATCTGCCGTGTGCCGGTTGAGTCGGTCGAATCCGAAGAAGCGGATATGCTCGCATCCCTTAAGGATAAGCTGGAGGCTAAGATATACGGACAGGATGAGGCGATAGGACAGGTTGTTAATGCTATCAAATTCGCAAGGGCCGGACTTCTCGAGGACAATAAGCCGCTCGCAAGCCTTCTGTTCGTAGGTCCGACCGGAGTCGGTAAAACCGAGGTTGCAAGATGCCTTGCGAAGGAACTGGGTGTTAAGCTGGTAAGGTTTGATATGAGTGAGTACGGCGAGAAACATGCAGTGGCCAAGCTCATTGGATCGCCGGCCGGCTATGTGGGCTACGAGGAAGGAGGTCTTCTTACCGAGGAGATAAGGAAGAATCCGTCAGCCGTGCTGCTCCTTGATGAGATTGAGAAGGCACATCCGGATATATACAGCGTACTTCTTCAGGTTATGGATTATGCTACGCTTACCGACAACCAGGGCAGAAAGGCTGATTTTAAAAACGTCGTAGTAATAATGACATCCAATGCCGGAGCCAACAGGATAGGAAAGAAAGGCATAGGTTTCCAAAGCGGTTATCAGGATGACAGTATACTCATGGAGGAAGTTAAACGGCAGTTCCAGCCCGAGTTCCGTAACAGGTTGAATAAGATAGTTGTATTTAACGGTATGGATGACGAAATGGGTACCCGTGTTGTTGACAAGAAGCTGAATGAACTCAGGGAAATGCTTGAGAAGAAGAACATAAAGCTTGAGGTTGATGAAAAGGTACGGGATCTTATCAAGGAAAGGGGTATCAGCAGGGAATTCGGAGCCAGGGAGGTTGACCGTGTCATCAGAAATGATATCAAAACACTGTTTGTTGATGATATCCTGTTTGGTGAACTTAAGGGCGGAGGAGTACTCAGCCTGAGCGCCCGGGACGGGGAATTTACATCCAGCCACCGTCCAGAGCTATCACCTGACCTGTAAGATAATCATTGCCTGTACATAACTGAAGCGTAAGCCTCGCAACATCTTCGGGTGTTCCCATCCTGTCGGAAGGGATATCCGAGATGATCGAGGCTTTTTCTTCTTTATTAAACATATTGTTCATGTCTGTATCTATCATGCCGCACGCTATCGCATTGACCTGAATGTTGCTGGGAGCCAGTTCCCTTGCAAGAGCTTTGGTAAATGCGTTGAGTCCTCCCTTGGATGCGGAGTAGGCAACCTCGGTTGATGCCCCGTGCTCACCCCATACGGAGGAAATGTTGATTATCTTACCGCGTTTCTTTTTAAGCATACAGGGTATGGCCAGGCGGCTTAAGTAAAAGGCAGAGCTTAAGTTGGTCGCGATCACCCGGTCCCATTCCATGGGAAGCATATCCTGCGTGAGCCCTATATAGGATATCCCCGCATTATTGATCAGAATGTCTACATCTTCAATATCCTTAAAAAGACTGTCAGCCTGAGCGGCATCGGCAAGGTCGCCGGTAAAGGTATTACATGATACACGGTATTTATCCCTTATCAGGGCTGCGGTTTCATTTAACAATTCCGTTTTGTTGAGACATGTAATGGTCAGGTCATAGCCTGCTTCCGCAAAGGCAAGTGCGATGGCACGTCCTATTCCCCTTGATGCTCCCGTTACAATGGCATGTCTGTTCATAATGAGTAAACCTCAGCATATTATGTTAACTTGACTTTCCTAAAAACGCACTATATGATGTAACTATTCAGGACAGCACATAAATTTTAAAATATGAACTGCCAAGTTTACTTGAGCAGGGCATATTTTATAAATTTATGTATTGGATGAATCCAAAACAGCGAAAAATACGAAGTATTTTGAGCCTGTCCTGAATAGTTACAATACTAACTACAGGACAGCACATAAATTTTAAAATATGAACTGCCAAGTTTACTTGAGCAGGGCATATTTTATAAATTTATGTATTGGATGAATCCAAAACAGCGAAAAATACGAAGTATTTTGAGCCTGTCCTGAATAGTTACAATACTAACTACAGGACAGCACATAAATTTAAAATATGAACTGCCAAGTTTACTTGAGCAGGGCATATGTAGTTACACCGAAATACAGTATACAGTATCCTGTATGGCCGGTCAATGTACATACATACATACATACAAATGAAAGAAAGGGAGAAGGGATATGGGTGAATTATACGATCTGATCATCGCAGGGGCGGGACCTGCAGGTCTGACTGCAGCTATCTACGCAAGGAGGGCAGAACTTAAGGTTCTGCTGATCGAGAAGAATTACATAAGCGGAGGACAGATAATCAACACTTATGAGATAGACAATTATCCGGGACTTCCGGGACTGTCGGGGATGGATCTTGCAACAAAGATGTCGGAGCATGTTGATAAATACGGAACAGAGCGTCTGACAGCAGAGATACAGAGGTTAGATCTGACGGGAGAGGTTAAGAAGATCGAGACGGACAAGGGCGTATTTGAGGCTAAGTCAGTAATCCTTGCAAGCGGCAATTCTCCGAGTAAGCTCGGTGTCAGGGGAGAGGAAGAGCTTACGGGAATGGGAGTATCGTACTGCGCAACCTGTGACGGAGCGTTCTTCAGAAACCGTACGGTAGCTGTTGTCGGAGGCGGTGATGTTGCCGTAGAGGATGCTATCTTCCTGGCACGAGGCTGTAAAAAGGTATACGTAATTCATAGAAGGAATGAGCTTCGTGCGGCCAAGACATTGCAGACTGCATTATTTGCCTGCGAAAATGTCGAGATGGTATGGGACAGCGTGGTTACCGAAATATCCGGGAAGGATAATGTTGAAAAGGTGACAGTATCCAATGTAAAGGACAACAGCACTTCGGAACTTGAAGTAAACGGTGTGTTTATAGCGGTAGGAAATATTCCCAATAATCTCTATGTTCCGGGCGGTCGGGATAAGGATGCACTTAAAGAGGGAGAGCTGCTTCTTGACGCAAAGGGATATGTTGTTGCCGGAGAGGACTGTGCCACCAATATTCCCGGCGTTTATGCGGCAGGGGATATAAGATCAAAAGCTTTGCGGCAGGTCTCGACAGCGGTTGCGGACGGAGCCAATGCTGTGTATGCGATTGAGAAATATCTTGTCGGAGCATGATAAGTTCACAAAAAGTTAACAAATGACCGTAAACCCGATGAAACAGCTAAATACAGAGCATGAAATGTGCCCGGATGCCTCCGGGCACATTTGTATCGGTTGACAAAAAGGCAAATGGGTGTTATATTTTCATGAGTGTAACAAATTTGTAACTTATTATGATTTCAAAGGAGACTTTATGAAGAAAAATGTAATAAGAGTTGCGGCCTTCAGTATGGCTGCCGCGATGATCATTACAGGAAGCTCTACAATAAATGTTAATGCAGCAACAGCATCATCGGTTCTTCCGGCAAGCGGAGGAATACTGGTAACCGGAAACGGTGTATCGTTAAAGGACATCAAGGCTGAGCGCGCAAGGAGTGCCGCTAAGCAGAAAGCACAGGAGATACACAACAACGTATCCGCAGGCGATGCGGATGAAACGGAAACAAACAAGGTTGATACATTGACTGCAAGTGCGGCAGATAAGGTGGAGATATCCATCAAGGCTGAGACACCTGCCAGCAAGGCGGTACGTAATTCCGAAACAATAAACGGAACATCAATAGTCGGAAGTGCTGCGGATGCTGCATCAATGACGGTTACCGAGACCGAGGAGGCAAGAGAGCTTATAGCTGAGCCCGAACCGGAACAGGTAATTGAAGATGCATCTACCGTAAGCGCAGATGAAGTATCCTTATCCGATAATTCAGTATCGGACAATCAGATCTCTGATGAGGGTAAAACAGGAGAAGCAGCTCAGGAGAAAGTAAAGGAAGAGAAAAAGGACGGTCCTACGATAGAGGTTTATCTTGCATCGGGTAAGTTTGATGACGATGAGGAGGATTTCTCCAATCTCGTTATCGCGCAGGTTTCCTACTATGTTAATGTCAGGGATATCCCCAGCGAGGACGGAGAGGTAGTAGGTAAGCTGTACAACAATTCAGCGGGTGAGTGGCTGGATAAGGACGGCGACTGGTACAAGATCAAGTCCGGTAATGTTACAGGTTATGTTAAGAGTGAATTCGTAGTAAGTGGTGCGGCAGCCAAGGATCTCGCCAAGAAGGTTGGTGAGAGAGTTGCGGTCGTAACAACCACTACACTTAAGGTAAGAGAGGATGCGAGCCTTGACTCTGCGGTTCTCGGTCTTGTTCCCATGGAGGACAGGCTTACGGTAGTTGAAGAGACTGACGACTGGGTTAAGGTATCGATAGAGGAAGGTGACGGATGGGTAAGCAAGGAGTTCGTTACCGTATCAACAGAGTTCCCGAAGGCTGAAAGTAAGGCCGAAGAGGAAGCACGTCTTCGTAAGGAAGAGGCAGCAAGACAGGCAGCCATTGCAGCAGCCAACAGAGCTGCGGCAGCCAAGAACGGAAGCAAGAAGTCCGGCAGCGGCAAGAAATCCGGCGGCGGTGGCGGTGGCGGAAGCTATTCGGCATCGGGAAGCGGCGCAGGATCATCAGTTGCCAACTATGCATTGCAGTTCGTGGGTAATCCGTATGTATACGGTGGATCGAGTCTGACCGGCGGAACGGACTGCTCAGGATTTACAATGAGTGTATACAAGAACTTTGGCGTATCACTTCCGCACTCATCAGGTGCTCAGAGGAGCGTCGGATACAGTGTTGGCGGTCTTGCAAATGCTCAGGCGGGCGATATCGTATGTTACTCGGGTCACGTAGGTATTTACATCGGCGGCGGACAGATCGTCCATGCAAGTACGGCCAAGACCGGTATCAAGGTATCAAATGCGGGCTACAGATCTGTACTTGATGTACGAAGGATCTTCTAAGCCGTTTATAGGAACGGATGAATATAATTGAACATAAGTGGGACTGCGGAACAGATCCGTGGTCCCATTTTCTGATATACAGGATAGTTGATAAACATTTAACAACATAAGTTGGCCGTATTCATTGCAAGGAATGTCTTAAAATGTTATAATATCCAATAAGCGTCGTAAGGAACTGAGGGAAGCGGTAAGGATGTTAACAGCCCTTATCACAGCTTCGGGCAGTATCTTTAATGACAGAAACCGCAAGGGGGTGACCGAAATGAAATTTATAATAGTAGGAAAGAATATTGATCTTACGGAGGGATTAAAGAGTGCCGTAGAGGATAAGATAGGGAAGCTGGAGAGATATTTTACACCGGATACAGAGGTTCATGTAACTCTCAGTGTTGAAAAGGAACGTCAGAAGATCGAGGTAACAATACCGGTTAAAGGAAGCATTATAAGATCCGAGCAGGTCAGCAATGATATGTATGTATCAATAGATCTTGTAGAGGAGATAATAGAGAGACAGCTTAAGAAATACAAGAACAAGATAGCGGACGGCAAGTACGGCTCCGGAAGCCTCAAGGAGGAGTTCATGGAGAAGGAGTACGAGGAGGATGATGATATCAAGATAGTCCGCAGCAAGAGGTTTGATATCAAGCCGATGTATCCGGAGGATGCATGTGTACAGATGGAACTTCTGGGTCACGGTTTTTACGTATTCTGTAATGCAGAGACTGATCAGGTGAACGTAGTGTATAAGAGGAAGGGGAATACCTACGGACTTATCGAACCTGAAGTTTAAATGAGATATTAAGGGGGAGCTTTGGCTCTCCCTTTATTTTTTATGTATTTTACCGCATTTTTGTTGTAATCACAGTGTCTGTGTGATATAATTCCATTCGGACACTGTTAAAAAATTAACAAAGGTATCAATTAACATTCAAATATAACAACGGAGGTAACAGAATGTCTAAGAAAGTCGTTATTGCAAGTGCTTGCCGTACAGCTATCGGAACGATGGGAGGTTCACTTTCAACCATTCCCGTAGCGGATTTGGGAGCTATCGTTATCAAGGAGGCAGTAAACAGAGCCGGAATCAAGCCGGAGGATGTTGAGCATGTATACATGGGATGTGTTATACAGGCAGGACAGGGTCAGAATGTTGCACGTCAGGCATCCATCAAGGCAGGTCTTCCTATCGAAACACCCGCAGTTACATCTAACGTAGTGTGCGGATCAGGTCTTAATTGTGTAAATCAGGCAGCACAGATGATAATGGCAGGAGATGCCGACGTTGTTGTTGCAGGCGGTATGGAGAACATGTCAATGGCTCCTTTCGCAATCCCCAATGGTCGTTACGGATACAGGATGATGTGGCCCAGCCAGAGCCAGGGCGGTCTTGTAGATACAATGGTTAAGGATGCACTTTGGGATGCATTTAATGATTACCATATGATCACAACAGCAGATAATATTGCCAGACAGTGGAACCTTACAAGGGAAGAGCTTGACGAGTTCGCTCTCAAGAGCCAGCAGAAGGCATGCGCTGCTATCGAGAACGGTGAATTCAAAGAAGAGATCGTTCCCGTTGAAGTTAAGAAGAAGAAAGAAACAGTAATATTTGATACGGATGAAGGACCGAGACAGGGTTCTACAATAGAGGGTCTTGCCAAGCTTCGTCCCATTAATCCCGATGGTTTTGTTACGGCAGGTAATGCATCGGGTATAAATGACGGTGCTGCAGCCGTTGTTGTAATGAGTGAAGAGAAGGCTAAGGAGCTTGGAGTTAAACCTATGGCTACATTTGTAGCAGGTGCTCTTGCAGGTGTTGATCCCACAATCATGGGTATCGGACCTGTTGCGGCAACAAGGAAGGCAATGGCTAAGGCCGGCTATAAGATTGAAGACTTTGACATTATTGAGGCTAACGAGGCATTTGCAGCTCAGTCTGTTGCAGTTGGCAAGGATCTCGGAATAGATGTTGACAAGCAGCTTAATCCCAACGGTGGCGCTATCGCACTCGGTCATCCCGTCGGAGCATCGGGAGCACGTATCTTCGTTACTCTGCTTCATGAGATGAAGAAGAAGGGTGCAAAGAAGGGTCTTGCAACCCTGTGCATCGGTGGCGGAATGGGCTGCGCTACGATAGTTGAGATGGACTAAGCATTTAACAAGGTTAGTAGATACCGAACTATCGGGGATCTATCGGGTTTTTATCAAAAGCCGGCCAAATACCTACTAAATGAGGAAAGAAATGGTTTGGTGGGTAAAATGAGAGCTTCATGGTTGTGGCGAAGAACAGCAGTAGCTGAGAATGATCAGAACGGAGAATAATTAGAAAGAAGGTGTAATTTAGTGGAGTTTGTTTTATACGAACAGAAAGACGCGATAGGCATTATAACAATAAACCGTGAGAAAGCGTTAAATGCTCTTAACTCACAGGTACTTGATGAGCTTAACGAGGCTTTTGATGCAGTTGATCTCAATACAGTAAGATGTCTTATACTTACAGGCGCAGGTGAGAAGTCATTCGTAGCCGGAGCAGATATAGGCGAGATGTCTACACTTACCAAGGCAGAGGGTGAGGCCTTCGGCAAGAAGGGAAATGATGTATTCAGGAAGATAGAGACATTCCCGATACCTGTTATTGCCGCAATAAATGGTTTCGCACTCGGCGGCGGGTGTGAGATTTCAATGAGCTGTGATATCAGGATATGTTCAGAAAATGCAATGTTCGGACAGCCTGAGGTTGGTCTTGGAATTACCCCCGGCTTTGGCGGAACACAGAGGCTTGCACGTCTTGTTGGCGCAGGTATGGCTAAGCAGATGATCTATACAGCACGTAATATCAAGGCAGATGAGGCATACAGGATAGGTCTGGTTAACGAGGTTGTTAAGGCTACCGTCGATGAGGAAGGCAATGTTACGGTATCTGCAAAGGAGAACCTTATGGCAGCAGCTGAGAAGATGGCAGCTTCCATTGCAAAGAATGCTCCGATCGCAGTGCGTAACTGCAAGAAGGCAATTAATGACGGGCTTGAGGTGGATATGGACAAAGCTGTCGTTATTGAAGAGAAGCTCTTCGGCGACTGCTTCGAGACAGAAGATCAGAAGGCCGGTATGGGTAACTTCCTTAAGAAGAAGGATGATCCTACCAAAGTGAAGGTTGTTGATTTCAAGAACTGCTAATAGTCCGATCTGATCTATTAAACAGAAATTGTGTAACAGAACTTATTAATATGCAATAAGTAATAAAATGGAGGAAACAAAATGAAGGTTGGTGTAATCGGTGCCGGTACAATGGGACAGGGTATTGCTAAGGCATTTGCCCAGACAGATGGTTATGAAGTAGCACTCTGCGATATCAAGCAGGAGTGGGCAGAAGGCGGTAAGGACAAGATAATCAAGGGTTATGATAAGCTTGTTGCCAAGGGAAAGATGACACAGGAGGATGCAGATAAGATCGTAGCACGCATCACACCCGGTCTCAAGGAAGATATCTGTGCAGACTGTGACCTCATAGTAGAGGCTGCGTTCGAGGATATGGAAGTTAAGAAGACTACATTTAAGGAGCTTGATGAGATTTGCAAGGATTCATGTGTATTCGCATCAAACACATCTTCACTTTCAATCACAGAGATCGGTAATGGCCTTAAAAGGCCCATGGTTGGTATGCATTTCTTCAATCCCGCAGACCGCATGAAGCTTATCGAGGTTATCGCAGGCGTTAATACACCCGATGAAACAGTAGACTGCATTAAGAAGATTTCAGAAGAGATAGGTAAGACACCCGTACAGGTTAATGAGGCAGCAGGTTTCGTGGTTAACCGTATCCTTATCCCGATGATCAATGAAGCTGCTTTCATTAAGATGGAAGGCGTTTCGGATGTTGCAGGCATCGACTCGGCAATGAAGCTTGGTGCCAATCATCCCATGGGTCCCCTTGAACTGGGTGATTTCGTAGGACTTGATATCTGTCTTGCAATAATGGACGTTCTTTATAAGGAGACAGGCGATTCCAAATATCGTGCATGTCCTCTTATCCGTAAGATGGTACGTGGCGGCAACCTTGGTGTTAAGTCAGGCAAGGGCTTCTATATCTACAACGAAGACAGGACCAAGACACCTATTGACGCGCAGTAAGTATGACTTTCTGAATGCAGATAAGGAAATGCATTCAGAAATCATGCGTTCCGCATGACACGCCCCTGCTTTCAGCAGTGGCTGGTCCATTACGAATAGCGAATTTCTGATGAAATTCACTATTCTATGCTATTCTGAACCGGATAGAAGTATCCCGATGTTATGATAAAATGATATTGGACGTAGATTTACGGCTATTCGGAACAGTATATATATTCGGAGTATGTTCTGAATAGTTAAAACTAGATCAATTATATATGGAGGAATAAATCATGGATTTTTCTTTATCAAAAGAACATGAAATGGCGAGACAGTTATTTAAGGAATTCGCCGAGAATGAAGTAAAGCCTCTTGCTCAGGAAATCGATGAGCAGCACAGGTTCCCCAGGGAGACTGTTGATAAGATGGCTAAGTACGGTTTCTTAGGTATTCCTGTACCCAAGGAGTACGGCGGACAGGGATGTGATATTCTTACATACGCTATGTGTGTTGAGGAACTCTCCAAGGTTTGCGGTACTACAGGCGTTATCGTTTCGGCACATACTTCACTGTGTGTTGATCCTATCATGACCTTCGGTACGGAAGAGCAGAAGCAGAAATACGCAGTACCTTTGGCAAAGGGTGAGAAGCTTGGTGCTTTCGGTCTTACCGAGCCCGGAGCAGGAACAGATGCACAGGGTCAGCAGACCAAGGCTGTACTTGATGGTGATGAGTGGGTACTTAACGGTTCCAAGTGCTTCATTACAAACGGTAAGGAAGCAGATGTATACGTAATCTTTGCAGTTACAGGCAAGGTAGAGAAGCGTGGAAAGATGATGAAGGAGATATCCGCATTCATCGTTGAGAAGGGAACCCCCGGCTTCACCTTCGGTACCAAGGAAAACAAGATGGGTATCTGCGGTTCATCAACATATGAGCTTATCTTTACGGACTGCCGTATCCCGAAGGACAACCTTCTCGGAAAGCAGGGCAAGGGCTTCAATATAGCAATGCATACACTTGACGGTGGACGTATCGGTATAGCCGCTCAGGCACTCGGTCTGGCAGCAGGCGCTCTTGAGACTACAATTAATTACGTTAAGGAGAGGAAACAGTTCGGTCGTGCGATCGGAGCATTCCAGAACACCCAGTTCCAGCTTGCAGACATGGCTACAAAGGTTGAGGCTGCAAGGATGCTTGTTTACAAGGCAGCACGTGCAAAGGATCAGTATCAGAAGGATGGCAAGACATCCTACTCTGTAGAGGCTGCTATGGCTAAACTGTGTGCAGCTGAGGTGGCAATGGAAGTTACAACCAAGGCCGTACAGCTTCACGGTGGTTACGGATACATCAAGGAGTATGATGTTGAGCGTATGATGCGTGATGCCAAGATCACCGAGATCTACGAAGGAACCAGCGAAGTTCAGAGAATGGTCATAAGTGCAAACATTCTTAAATAAATATTATTTGAAGAAAGGACAAAAACTATGAAAGTAGTAGTATGTATTAAACAGGTTCCGGATACAAAGGGCGGTGTTAAGTTCAATCCCGACGGAACACTTGATAGAGGTGCTATGCTTGCGATCATGAATCCCGATGATAAGGCAGGTCTGGAAGCAGCACTCAGGTTAAAGGATCAGTATGGTGCAGAGGTTACAGTACTTACAATGGGTCTTCCCAAGGCTACAGACGTGCTTCGTGAGGCATTGGCAATGGGCGCAGACAAGGGTGTGCTCGTAACAGACCGTGTACTCGGCGGTGCAGATACATGGGCTACATCAACCACAATAGCAGGTGCACTCAGAAACATGGAGTACGATCTTATAATCACAGGCCGTCAGGCTATCGATGGTGATACTGCTCAGGTTGGTCCTCAGATCGCTGAGCATCTCGGACTTCCCGTAATTTCATATGCACAGGAAATAAAGATCGATGGAGACAAGGTTATCGTTAAGCGTCAGTATGATGATCGTTATCATATGCTTGAATCTAAGATGCCCTGCCTTATTACAGCTCTTTCCGAACTGAATGAGCCCAGATATATGACTCCCGGTGGAATATTTGATGCAGTAGCAGCAGAGATCACCACATGGGGACGTGCAGATCTTAAGGATGTTGACGATGGTAACCTTGGTCTTAACGGTTCACCTACCAAGATCGCAAAGGCATCAGATAAGGTACGTAAGGGCGCAGGCGAGAAGGTTACTCCCGAATCACCTGAGGATGCAGTAGCATATATCGTAGGAAAGCTCGACGAGAAGCATATCATATGATTGATATAAGGTCGAAAAGTCGGCATACGTCGTGCCAGCACGTAAGGATGACCGACCTTGAGACCTTAACAAACATGAGCAAGGAGCGCGGCAGTGCGGAATGCGAATGTTTGTAGCATCACGGGAGCGAAGCGAAGTGATGCGTATATCAAGAAATAAGGTCGAAAAGTCGGCATACGTCACGCTTGCGAAGCGAAGTGATGCGTGCATAAACAATAAGAAAGGATAGGAAAAACATTATGAAAATGACTCCTGAACAGATTGCGCAGTACAAGGGTGTCTTCGTATTTGCGCAGCAGGTTGACAATAAGGTCAGCGGTATCGCATATGAATTACTTGGAAAGGCTAAAGAGCTTGCAGAGTCTCTCGAGACCAAGGAGGTTACAGCCGTTCTTATCGGATCTGATGTAAAATCACTCGCCGACTCTCTTGCAGAATACGGTGCAGACAAGGTTATCGTTGTAGATGATCCCGAGCTTAAGGAATACAGAACAGAGCCTTATGCACATGCTCTTTCATCGGTTATCAACGAGTTCAAGCCTGAGATCGTTCTGGTTGGCGCAACAGCTATCGGACGTGATCTCGGCCCTACAGTATCAGCCCGTGTTGAGACAGGACTTACGGCTGACTGTACAGTACTTAATATTGGTGATTTCCCTCTTCAGCCGATTCCCGGCAAAGAGGATGAGCAGCTTCACGGACAGCTTCTTATGACACGTCCCGCATTCGGCGGTAATACAATAGCTACTATCGCCTGCCCTGACAACCGTCCTCAGATGGCTACGGTACGTCCCGGCGTTATGCAGAAGATTGAGCCCAAGAAAGGTGCAAAGGCAGAGGTTATAGAGTTCAATCCCGGATTCACACCTAACAACAGATATGTAACCATTAAGGAAGTTGTTAAGGCTGTATCGGATGTTAAGGATATCATGGATGCCAAGATCCTTGTATCAGGCGGACGTGGTGTGGGATCACCCGAGAACTTCAAGATCCTTGAGGACCTCGCAGAAGCACTTGGCGGACAGGTATCATGCTCACGTGCGGTTGTAGATGCAGGCTGGAAGCCCAAGGATATGCAGGTAGGACAGACAGGTAAGACAGTACGTCCCAACCTCTATGTGGCAGTAGGTATTTCAGGTGCCATCCAGCACGTTGCAGGTATGGAGGAATCAGACATCATCATTGCGATCAACAAGGATGAGGATGCTCCGATCTTTGATGTGGCTGACTACGGTGTAGTAGGTGATCTTAACAAGATCGTTCCCAAGCTTACCGAAGAGATCAAGGCTGCCAAGGCTAAGAAGCAGGCATAAGATAACTCTGTTCAGAACATGCATATATGCTGATAACAGTTATATAACAATACAGGGGACGGTTCCTCATTCCGCTTCAATAAATGAAGTGAAACGGGGAACCGTCCCCTGTATTTCTTCTTACTCCTGTATTTACGTTTGATCTAACAGTTCTTCTTGTTCCTGTATTTATGTTTTAATCCAACAGCTCTTCATAGGATGAACACAGGGATGCGCATCCATTTTCAATCTTATAAATTTGATCAACTTTTTTAAGTGTATTCAGCCTGTGGGCAACAATGATGACTGTACGTTCTTTCATGATCACATCTATAGCCTGTTGGACCTGACGTTCGCTTTCGGTATCAAGGGCACTGGTTGCCTCGTCCAGAATAACTATCTCACTGTCTCTTAACAGGGCGCGGGCTATTGCCAGACGCTGACGCTGTCCGCCGGATAAGTTGCCTCCGTTTTCAAGCAGTGTGCTGTTAATCCCGTCCGGTAGAGAGTTTAGCAGATCATCAAGCCCGACACTCTTTAATACATCGATAACCCTGTCTTTGCTTACGTATTTAAGACCGTAAACAAGATTATCCCACAGAGTTCCGGCAATAAGTACCGTATTCTGCGGTACTACCGCTATATGATGTCTGTACTGGTTTTTATCAAGTTCCTCAATATTTACTCCGTCGACCAGGATGCTGCCGCCGGTACACGAATACAGTCCCAGGATCAGATTGAGCAGAGTCGACTTGCCTGCACCTGATTTGCCGATGAATGCAACACTCTTCCCTTTTGGTATTGTAAGACTTACATTTTTAATGATGGGTTCCTGATCTTCTTCATATGAGAAGGAAACATTTCTAAGTTCTATTTCACCATTAAACCGGCTTGACAGTTCGGCCGAGCCGTTGTGTTCCATGTCCTGTTCCCAGAGGATCTCATTGACGCTTACTACGCTGTCGTATCCCTGTGTAATAAGCGGAAGTTCATCAAGTACCTTCTGTACACTGTTTACGATCATTTCAAAAATGGACTGAAACAGTACTACCGTACCTATACTGATATAGCCTTCTGAAGCAAGATAAGCGGCAAAACACAGACACACAAGCCTGAAACCCTGAAAACCTCCGTAGGTTACGTTATTAACCTTCACTCCCAGTCTGTCATACTGATTGGCTGCCTCCCGGACACGATTTACTTTGGCTGAAATGCTCCTGTATTCGGTCTCCGCCAAACCGTGTGTACGGGTAAGGGAAGCCATTTCGAGCATTTCCTTAAACGCGGCGTTGCTGTTCTCAGTCTGTTTGCGCATATATTTCCGGCTCTCAAGAATAGGATTTGCAAAGCTACGGATAAACAATATCGATGCGGGAACAATGACCAGATAAAAGAGCAGCATCGGAGGGAACTTGATAAGCGCTGTGATGATAACAAATATAACGTCTATGGTCAGGTGAAGCATATCGCGAAAATGATCATATATAAGGCTCTGGATAAATTGCACATCCGAAATGATCTTGGACAGGAGACGTCCTGCCTGTGCGGTGGCATGATATTTGATGGACAGAAGCTGGAGCTTCTGAACAAGAGCCATCTTAAAGCCGGATTCTATCTCACGTACGAAACGGTGATAGTAGAGTGCATCTATCCAAAAACATATAAGGTTTAAGGTTAATGCCAAAAAAAATGCGAGGATATTCCGGTATATTACCGGAGAGAAGAAGGAATGCCCATTAACCACATGATCTATAATGTTCGCAGAAAAAACCGGAAGCATCAATGCCCCCAAATGCTTGATCGACAAATTGAATACAGACAGAAAAAAGAGCAGGCGGTGCTTGCTTATCAGATATCCGAGTATGGCAAGAGGCGGTCCGGTTCGGCGCCCGTCATTATTATAGAATTCAAATATTTCCCTGTTGATGTCATCTGATTTCAGTTCAGGATAAATACGAAAACGGTTAACATCCTTCCTGTATTGGATGGCTATATTTCGCAAATATTTATTGATAATATCAATATTGATCTCATCCTCAATGCGGTCATTTTCATCTAAATCGGCCGGAACCTCCAGAGCAGCCTTATCACCGGAGGCAAGGAGCTCGATATAATTGTGAACATATCCTCCTATCGAGACCTGCATATCCGTGAAACCTTCAAGAAGCAAATGGGAAAGCATGGCATCACACAGAACGGTGCCTGTTCCCTCGTCAAGCTTCGGGTATTGATCCTTAATGGTTTTGCTTATCGTTTCTGTCACGGATGCAATTTGCAGTTTGTCGGAAACATGCATGATAAAAGTCATTATTCTGCTCCTCTTTTTTTACATAAATGTCGCCCATATCTTTGCGTAATAATATACATGCCGGATGAATCCAAAACAGCGAAAAATACGCAGTATTTTGAGAATTGGTCATAAGGGGTTGCAACTTCTGAATATCTACCGTAATTATAACATATTTTTAAGTGCTGGAATAAGGTACTGTCCTGTTTCATTTTGAGAAAAATAATGGTATAATTTTTAGGAAATCTTTGTTTTTTAGACGGGGAAGTGGTGAATTTATGGATTATGCCAAACTGATAAATACCGTGCGTGGGATCGCATGCGTAGTATCATTGAGGAAATCTGCTTCAGCCGCAGATGACAGGATTACTATCGCGGCGGCAAACAACAATTATCTTGCATCGGTTGGCAAGACCGACGAGGAATTCGTTCAGAACAGGCCTTATTCATATTATGTTGCCGCAGACAATAACTTTGAGTCACTGGTGATCAACTGTATAACGGAGAAAAAGATAAATCACCAGTATGTTAATGCAGGGCTCTACAAAGCATGGCTGGATATCTACATGATCCCTCTGGAAGATGATGAGGAAGGTAACGGATACTGCCTGTTTACATATGAGATGACGATGGGTTCTGATTCTGACAGGATGATCGTTATATCACCTACAACGGCATATCAGGTGCTTAAGACCTGCATCAAGCTCAGGGAAAATGATGATTTTAAGGCTACATTGGATTCGATAGTAAAGGATATCAGGAAGCAGTGCGAATCCGATGGCTGTTCCATTATCCTTACGGACAACAGAAGAAGAAAGATTGATATGCTGTGCTTTGACAGTATCGATGGATTCAGGCCTACCGAAGATGATGTCTTTTTCAAGCCGGAGTTTTACAGAATAGTGGAGAACTGGAAAAATGTAATGGCCGGATCGAACTGCTATATAATCACAAATGAAGAAGAATTAAAGGCAGTTGAAGCTAAGGATGAGAAATGGTACAGTTCTCTGGTTTATTCGGGTGTAAGGACTCTGATCCTGTATCCTCTGAGAGTGGGCGACAACAATTACGGGTATATATTTGCGACTAACTTCAATGTAGAAAAAACATCACTCATAAGAGAAGTTATGGAGTTGAATTCCTTTATACTTTCAGCTGAAGTAGAGAATTACAGGATGCACAGCATACTTGAAGAGATGAGCAAGACCGATATGCTTACAGGTGTACTCAACCGTAACGCAATGAATCAGAGGCTGTCGGAATTGAGGGACAGAAGAGATTCCGTCAGGAGCATAGGATTGATCATTGCCGATGTGAATGGTTTGAAAGCAGTTAACGATACGTTGGGACATCTCACCGGTGATGAGATAATCAAGAAAACTGCCATAAGGATACGGTTGGTATTTGAAGGAAGGGAGATATATCGTGCCGGCGGTGACGAATTCGTGATACTGGTGACCGATGTTAATAAGAGCGATTTCGAATCACTGGTTAAGCAGCTGGCTTTTTTTGCGGTAATTCCCGGAGAGCCTTCGTTTTCAATCGGCTCCTGCTATGATGATACAGATCTTGGGATCAGGCAGATATTGCATCATGCGGATACAGAGATGTACCGTAATAAGGAGGAATATTACAGGCTGCATCCAAGGGAAGCCGGATAGGAGGAATTATTTGTGAACAGTTTATTTGAAACAGACGGTATTTCTGTAGACCGGGATTTGCTTGAAAGAACAAATCCCGTTTTTAATACGGCCAGGATGACTTTGCAGTTACTTACATCTACGGGTCATAAGGATGCCGGAGAGCTGTCAGGGAAGCTTGATTACAATTACGATAATACAGTAGGCTGGTTTGCCGATGATAAAAGCGAAGAGGAAAGGGCAGGCGCAAAAGAAGGTCTTATCTCAGCAGCAATATGTGTCGAAACCAGATACAAAACCATGACGGAACTGGCTGTGGCTTCAGGCTGTCTGAGGTGAAAGGTTTCAGGAGGTTCTGAAAGCTTCCACAGGTAAGGTACAAAACAAAGAGGATACGCTGATGACCCGGAATTCTCTTGTCATAGATCCTTTTATACCACCGGAGCAGGGTATTGGATCCGCCATGGATTTTATATCGCGGTTCGGTTTAAAGGTAGAGAGAATGATAATACTGGATCATATGCCTGAGGTGGCAAGCATGTCAGGACTGAATGCGGAACAGGCCGGGAGACTAAAGGAGATACTGGGGAAATTCGCATATTGGAAAATAACGCCTGACGACAATCGGATCGGACAGACAAATGGATCAATTCAGGTGGAAACAGGAACGGAAATCTTCGATGCTTCGTTTGAAGGAAGTACTCTTATGCTTAAGCTGAAGAACAGGATCGATACATTGAATTCACCATTGCTCCTCGGTTTTTATGAAAAGATATCAAAGGAACATATCATAGACAGGATAAGCGTGGACTGCAGTGAACTTGAATATATATCCTCGGCTGGTCTTCGGGTTCTGATGATAATGTATAAGGGCTGCAGTAACGGATTGACGCTTTACAATACCAACTCAGCTGTGAGTGAGATCCTTGATGAGACCGGATTTTCCGAGATTTTTACCTGTTTACGAAGTGGCTGATACAGTGAATGGATTTAATTCGTCCATTTAAAGATGTCATGTGAAGATTTATATTGCAAAACACAATGCATTTTTTTATATAGGAAGGTTTTTTGAATATAACATCGAAGGAGCAGTATCGGTAATGAATAATAGAGTTATTTCGGTTGTTTTAGCATGCGTATTATCATCCTTATGTATATGCGGGTGCGAAAAAAAACTGTAGAAGTCGAAACAGAGGAGGAATCGTTTCTGTCTGATCAGAAGCTGACCGAACAGAAGGAATGGCAGGGCCTTGAAAATGACAGCAGCAAGGTTTATGACAAGAGCTACAGCCTTAATAAGGCCAATGAGAACTATGACAGAGAGAAGCAGTATCTGTATGAAGCTCAGGAGAAGGAAAGCGGAGCTTATGATGATTTCAGGATAGCTTCCCGCAAATATGATAAAGCAAAAGGGCTGCTGGATGAAAATGTTCCCGCTTGAAACAGAAGTCCGGAAGAATAAAAAACATTCGAAAAAAGCCAAAAAACATGAAAAATGAGTCAGATAAATACCGGTTATACAGAAACATAGTGCGGATCGTGTATCCGTTTATTTTCGTATCCCTCTTTTTGGCCATTACCCATAAGAGGGATTATTCGTTTGGGCAAAAAGAAGGAGCCAGGCTTATCGGCGCGAGTTATATGACAATGAACAATGAGTTCTTCAAGATAATCAACGAGCAGATACGTGTCAGGGTGGAAGCGGAGGGCGATTTGATAGTCCTGCGGGATCCGGGGCTTGATGTGGACAGGCAGAACAGACAGATAGCCGAAATGCTTGACATGGGGATATCGGCACTTATAGTCACACCTGTGGATATAGACGGTCTGACGGATGTTCTGAAGCGTGCCAGAGCGATGGGGGTATACGTTATTGTCGTCGATTCCAATATAAGTGACGATGATCTTACGGACTGCACCATCGTATCGGACAATTACAATGCAGGGACAATTATCGGCAATTATGTTCTTGATAAGCAGGACAGCGGCAGGATCGTCGTCTTTACACATGAGGCGACAGCATCCGGAAGTCAGAGGGTTGCCGGCTTCAAGGATACGGTGTCTGGTCATCCCGGTTTTACCGTTATTGATTCGATAGAGTGTGAAGGCCAGTACGAGATCGCCATGCCGCGGATGTTAAGCTTCCTTGATGAAGGGCATGAATTCGATACGGTATTCTGCCTTAACGACCTTGCGGCCGAAGGAGTGGTAGCGGCCCTTAAGACCAGGGATCTTGCAGGGAAAGTCAATGTTTACGGTGTTGATGCATCGCCCGATGCCAAGGCTCTTATCGATGAGGGACTTATGAGGGCATCGGCAGTTCAGTTTCCTACAAAGATAGGGGAGAGGGCAGCTTCGGTCCTCTACGAAATATTTGACGGTAATGCTACAGAGAAGACTATTATCGTACCGATCGACATAGTTTCAACCGAGAATATAGACAGCTATAACAAGGAAAGATGGCAGTGAAGATAAACAGGGAACAGTCAGACAACAGCAGACCGCCGGTTACGGGCCAGTCGATCCTTATGGAGTCGATGATGCATCTTAATTTCTGGATACTGGCTTTTGTTCTTGTGGTCATTTCAAGAGCGACGGCCGGGATAGTGCATGAGAGGAGCGCTCTGTCATTTCTTACACAGACAGAATCCATTCCGTTATTGCCTTTAAACACGATAATTGCTGTGGCGGCACTGTATTTATGTCTGATCATCCTCTTGTCTTTGAGTGGTGAGAAGGGAATAAATCTCGTATTAAAGCTCTGTCTCGAAACCGTATCAGTCATATGGATATCAGAGCTTATCGGCTTCTCATATACGGGAATGTTTCTTATGGTTTTTGCGGATCTTATGAGAAATCCCTTGAGCAGGCGCGACAGGACCATCGCAATTGTAGCCATGGGTATCTTCTATCTTGTTCTTGACTCGTCGGTCCTGAATTTCTGGTTAAGACGGATATCAATAGATGATTATCTGATATATTACGGGAATGAATATGCAGGTCTTATAAAGGGTGCGCTTAACATAGGCAGTCTCCTGAATACCTTCCTGTTTATGCTGTTTATGATCTATCAGGTGAGAAAGCATATGAATGAAAACGAAAGGATCATGATGCTCAACGAGAGCCTTAAGGAAGCCAATATCAAGCTTGAGGAGTATTCGAAAACATCTGCCCTTATGGCCCAGACAAAGGAGAGGAACAGGCTGGCAAGGGAAATACATGACACCATAGGACATTCGTTAACCGGAATAGTTACCGGGTTGGATGCCTGCCTTATGATGTTTGATAAGGACAGGGATCTTGTGAAGACACAGCTGGGAGCCATAGCTGAGGTTGCAAGGAGCGGTATGACCGATGTCAGGCAGTCTGTGAAAGCATTAAGACCGGATGCCCTGGAAAAGCTTCCGCTTGATGAGGCTATAGAGAAGCTTATTGATGAGATGGGACGGTCTACCGGCGTTAACATTAACTATCACTGTCTGTGTAAGCTAAGTGATTCCTTTGATGAAAATGAGGAGGAGACCATATACAGGACAATACAGGAGAGCATTACCAATTCGATCAGTCATGGTAACGCTTCAAATATCAACATAGAAATAAAACGGAGTGAGGATAACATGCTCACGATAGTTGTTAAGGATAACGGAAGAGGAAGCTCAAATCCCGAAAAGGGCTTCGGACTGACCCATATGGAGGAACGCCTTAACATGCTCGGTGGAAGTCTGTATATCGACGGAAGTGACGGATTTACGGTAAGGGCACGGATGCCGATAAGATGGGGATCAAGTCTTAAGTAGAAAAAAACGGAGGTTAATGACATATGATCAGGATACTGATAGCGGACGATCAGGAGCTTATGAGACAGAGTATCAAAATGATGCTTGACGGAGTGGATGATTTCGAAGTGACTGATGCCGTGTCAAACGGAACAGAGGTCATAAGGAGTATAAGGTCCAATAAACCGGACATAGTCCTTATGGATGTACGTATGCCGAAAATGGACGGTGTGGTCTGTACCAAGATAATAAAGGAGAATTGTCCGGATATAAAGGTTATCATACTTACGACTTTTGATGATGATGAATATGTCATCAATGCCATTAAAAACGGAGCCAGCGGGTATCTGCTCAAAGGTATTTCCTTTGAAGAACTGACCGAATCCATACGCAAGGTTTACAGCGGGATGGCGATAATCAATGACGATATAACGAGCAAGGTTTTGCGTCTCTTTGCCGATATGGCAAGAACGCAGAAGCTTGTCAGCGTTGATGATGATTACGTGAAGGAGCTCAAGGAAGGAGAATGGGCAATAATAGACTGTATCGTTCAGGGAGATTCCAATAAGGAGATAGCTGGCAAGCTTAACCTTTCGGAAGGTACGATAAGAAACAGCCTGAGTACCATCCTTATGAAGCTTGGCCTCAGAAACAGAACACAGCTTGCAATATGGGCTGTGCAGTCGGATGTGGCGAATCTTCGCGGGAGAGAATAAGAGGTAGTCGGATAATGATAAGGATCAGGACAGGATACATTATATGCATACTTCTCCTGCTAACGGCGCTGTTCTTTTCGACAGGTATTGTCGATATGATACAGGTAAATAAAGGAACAGAGCTTAAGATAGGTGTGTTTGCCGACAGCTACTGGGGTGTTCACAACGGATATGAACACAGGATACCGGATGACGCCATCAGTCTGTTCCAAAATGAGCATCCCGGTATAAGGATAAGCTACGAAACAGGCATACTTAAGGAGGACTATACGGAATGGCTTGCAGAGCAGATAATGAAGGGTGAGGCTCCCGACGTCTTTCTTGTTATGCCCGAGGACTTCGATCTTCTTATAAAGATGCAGGCTCTTGAGGATATTACGGCATATGTGGACAGGGACAGTGACTTTAACAAAGAGATATTCTACAGGAGTGCCTACAGGTTCGGAAGCTTCGACGGGGCGCAGTACCTTCTTCCCTTCGAATGTGCTCCCGAGCTTATGTTTGCAAATGGGACAATACTTAAGGAAAAGGGGATCGATCTGCCATCGCTCAACTGGACATGGGATGACTTTTATAAAATATGCAAGATAGTGAATGCACCTGTGACCGATCCTGCAGCGAAGGATAAAAGAGCAGAAATCTTCGGAACAGTGAATTACACATGGAAGGAAGCTTTTGCTTCCAACGGAAACAGGCTTTTTTCACCTGATGGCAGAGAGTGTAATTTCTCGGATACAAAGGTAACGACAGCCCTTACCTTTCTTGATGAATTGAATTCGCTGAATGAAGGCAACAAGGATAATGCAAGATATTTTGAAAAGGGAAATGTTGCCTTCCAGCCGATGTACTATTCGAGTTACAGAAATTATGTCAAGAATCCATTGAGAGAAAGCCTGTATGAGGATTTCGAACTGACCTTTCTGACCATGCCCGCAGGATATGACGGGGATAATACATCGATACTTGATACGCTTTGTGTGGGCATGTATTCAAAGAGCAGGCATAAAAAGGAAGCATGGGATTTCATAAAGATGCTTACCACGGATGAGACGGTACAGTCTGAGATTTTCAGATACTCTGAGGGACTTTCCCCATGCAGGGACATTACGGAGAGGGAGCTTAAGAAGGAACTCGAAGAGAGTGCTTACGGTGCACGGAGCATAAACATGGATGTTGTCAGGCATGCAATGGATACGGCTGTGCCCAAGTATTCATTCTATGGCCAGGATGATGCGGAGAGTGCAGTTGAATACGCAGTGAACGAGATACTGTCGGGTGAGGGGAACATAAGGATGGAGCAGGTTATACAGGACAGGAAGATAAAGGGGATATTGAGTAATATATGACAAATGTCATGTTTTCCGTGACATTTGTCTTTAAAAGAGATGATATTTGTTTGAATAAAGTAATGACGTTTGTGACTGTTGCAAACGTCATTATTTTTTTATCCTTATTTCAGAAACGAAAACAAAGCCTTGAGATAAGAAAGGACGTGACTCAATGGATAACAATCCCTTTATCCTTCAGATGAAAGGAATTACAAAAGAATTTCCTGCGGTTAAGGCACTTGATGATGTAACACTGGAAGTTCGACGAGGAACGATACATGCCATATGCGGAGAAAACGGAGCGGGCAAATCAACTCTGATGAAGATACTGTCAGGGGTGTATCCATATGGCGAATATAACGGTGAGATAATCTATCAGGGCCGGGAGATGAAATTCAAAAACATCAAGGAATCGGAAAGCGCCGGAATAGGGATCATACATCAGGAGCTTACGATGATCCCTGAGCTTTCGATCACGGAAAACATTTTTGTCGGAAATGAGATAACAAAGAAGGGACTGATCGACTGGGATGAGGAGAGAAGGCAGACGAGGGAGATATTGAAAAAGGTTGGGCTTACGCTTGATCCTGATACTCTCATCAAGCATTTGGGAGTGGGACAGCAGCAGCTGGTTGAGATTGCCAAGGCATTGTCGAAGAACGTTAAGCTTCTCATATTGGATGAACCGACATCGGCACTTAACGAGGATGACTCTGAAAATCTTCTTAACCTGATGCTTGAGCTTAAGAGCAATGATATTACCTGTATCATGATCTCACACAAGCTGAATGAGATAGCAAAGGTATCTGACTCGGTAACAGTAATAAGGGACGGTCATTCAATAGAACATTATGATGTGGAAGCCGGTAAAGTGGATGAGGACAGGATAATAAAAGCGATGGTGGGAAGGACCATAGAAAACCGTTATCCCAAGCGTAATGCCAGACTGGGAAAAGTAGTATTCGAGGTAAATGACTGGACGATTGAGGATCCCGAGGTAGAGGGAAGGCTTGTATGCAAGCACTCCACATTTAATGTAAGAAAAGGAGAGATAGTCGGATTTGCAGGACTCATGGGAGCCGGAAGAACAGAGCTTATGCGTTCTCTCTTCGGAAGAAATTACGGTATATACCGTGGAGGAACAATAAAGATAGAAGGCAAAGAAGTAAGCATCCCCAATGTAAGCGCTGCGATAAAGCATGGTATCGCATATGTGCCGGAGGATCGTAAAAACTTAGGTCTCAATCTTCTTGATACTATCAGAACGACCATTGTATCCGCAAACCTCGACAAAATAATAAAACACGGACTTATTGATTTTGACGAGGAGTTAAAGGCGGCTGGCGAATACAAAAAGGCAGTCGGTATTAAGACATCCAGTGTGAACGTGGGTGTGACAACGCTGTCAGGTGGAAATCAGCAGAAGGTGGTTCTCTCCAAGTGGATGTTCACGGATCCGAAGATACTTATTCTTGATGAACCCACGAGAGGAATAGATGTAGGAGCCAAATATGAGATCTACAAGATGATACATGTACTTGCGGATCAGGGAATGGCAGTGATCCTGGTATCATCAGAGCTTCCGGAGATCCTTGGTATGTCCGACAGGATATATACGATATCGGACGGACGGATAACCGGTGAACTCTCGATAGGTGAGGCCAATCAGGAAAATCTGATGAAGAGGATGACTGCACTTGCAGGAGAATGAAGGAAGAAATACCACTTAAGGAACAGAAAGGACGGATTGATAAATGAAAGCAATAAAACAGATTCTGGGAAAAGATTTAAAGCGTTATACGATGGTTGTGGCCCTGGTCATGCTTATCGGGATATTCAACATCATTTCCGGAGGAAGAATGTTAACATCATCCAATTTCCAAAATCTCCTGGCGGGTAATGCTTACGTTCTGGTTTTGGCATTGGGAATGCTGATGGTGATAGTAATAGGACAGATAGATCTGTCGGTAGGATCGGTGGCAGGTTTTTCGGGAATGGTCATGGCGATAGCGGCAAAAGAGCTTAACCTTCCCTGGTGGGCAGCAGTGCTTCTGGCACTTGCGATCGGTCTTGCGGCAGGAGCATGGCACGGTTTCTTCCTTGCAAAGCTTGGAATACCCGGATTTATAACAACTCTTGGCGGAATGATGATTTTCAGAGGAGGCGTCATATGGATATCAAAGTCAATATCGGTTCCGGCACCCGAAGAGCTTAAATGGTTCGGCGCCGGCTACCTTCCCGAATGGGGCCCAAAATTCACAGGAATGAACAATTCGACGCTGTTGCTGGGGATCATAGGTATAGCAGCTTATGTAGTTGTACAGATCAGGAAATATAAGAAATCAGCAGAGGTTACTGGATCGGCTGATCCCCTGTGGGCAGTAGGAGCAAGGATATTCATTGTGGGTACTGTGATCGCATACTTCACATGGCTGTTCGGAACCGGCAGAGAGGGAACATCATTTCCTGTACCCGGGCTGATACTCTTAATACTCATAATCATATATCATACGATAACCCAGAAGACAAAATTTGGGCGAAACGTGTATGCGGTAGGCGGAAACAAAAACGCAGCGGCTCTTTCGGGTGTAAATGTCAGCAGAACCTACTTTATAGCCATGATGAACATGTCGCTTCTTGCAACGGTAGCCGGGATCCTCTTTGTGGGAAGGTCGACGGCAGCAGGCCCCGCAGACGGAACTTCATGGGAAATGGACGCCATAGCTTCAGTGTTCATCGGTGGAGCAGCAGTATCGGGCGGTGTAGGAACGATACTTGAAACTATGGTCGGCGGACTTATGATGGCAGTACTTAACAACGGTCTTATGCTCATGGGGGTCGGCGCAGACAGAACTCAGGTTATAAAGGGCTTTGTATTGCTGGCGGCAGTTGCCTTTGATGTATACAACAAGAAATCAGGGCACGGCTCATTTAAGTTAAGATCAAAGACAAAGTAGATAACAGTATTCTGAGATGGTTGGCCGGCTTTGATCATGAAGGCCGGTTGAACATAAATATACTATAATTTTATTAAGAAAGAGAGGAAGATCATGAACAGGAAAAGGATTACGGCATTACTTGGAGCAGCGGTTTTGACCATGTCAGCACTTGCGGGATGTGGCGGAGCAAGAGAGGGTGCGGCACCTGAGCCTGCAGCCAATGAGGAAGCAGCAGTAGAAGAAAACACAGAGGTTGCAGCAGCAGACGCAGCTGATGCAGGCGAATCAACGGCCGTAGCTGAGGAAGTAGCGGGAGCTGGCTTCGAAGAAGGAGCTACAATAGGTGTTTCCCTTCCATGGCTTGGAACACAGAACTGGAAAGAGGCTGAAACAATGTTTAAGGAGCAGCTGGAGGCAGCAGGCTACAATCCGATCATCCAGGCAGCGGATCAGAAGGTTCCCCAGCAACAGCAGCAGATCGAGTCAATGATCGAGAACGGAGCAAAGGTCATAGTGGTAGGTCCGATAGACGGTACTCAGTTGGGTTCTGTTCTTGAGCAGGCAAAGGATGCAGGTATCTATGTTATAGGTTATGACAGGCTTCTTGAGAACACTACAGGTGTTGACGGTGTTGTACAGTTCGGTTCCGTTAAGACAGGTGAACTTCAGGCGCAGGCTCTTCTTGACGGTCTTAAAGAAGTTAAAGGCGAAGGCCCTTACAACATCGAGCTCTTCGGTGGCGGTCCTGCAGACCCCAACGCTCCAAATTTCTTCAAGGGTGCAATGTCTGTGCTTCAGCCCCTCATCGATGACGGAACACTTACAGTAGTATCCGGACAGACTGACTTTACCCAGTGTGCAACAGTTGACTGGGATAATGCCAAGGCTCAGGCAAGGATGGACTCACTCCTTTCCGGTTTCTATTCCGATAAGGACATCCACGGTGTTCTTTCACCCAACGACGGAATCGCACGTGCAATAATCACTTCATGTGAGAATGCGGGACAACAGATCCCTGTTGTTTCAGGTCTTGATGCTGAGAATGAATCGGTTGAATGGGTATGGTCGGGAAGGCAGTACTCAACAGTTGCCAAGCCTACCGATGCTCTTGTGGCTCAGACTGTAGACATCATCAATTCCTTAAGGGATGGTAACGGAATGCCCGCAACAGATGTAACGGCAGACAACGGTGTTAAGGAAGTGGCTATCTATGAACTCCCTCCGGTAGTTGTTACCAGGGATAACGCCAAGGAAGTATTCGCAAACGATCCGAGTCGTCTGGAGCTTCTTAAGTAAAAATGGAAATATAAGCAGATCATTGGGCAGAAGATGGATTCTTCTGCCCTTGCGTTGTTCTGAAATGTATGACTTTCTGAATGCAAACAAGGAAATGCATTCAGAAATCATGCGTTCCGCGTAATGCCGGATCGGTTTTATTTATAAGTGTTATGTGATATTATAAAATGTAAGGGGTAACTGTTATACTTGTTATTCATGATCTGCGTTCAAATATGCAGATAAGAGTTTTAGCCACAGATGCATGTCAGGATTGAAGATGCTGAGGGAAATGACCCGGATATTACTTGGTATGAAAAGTTAAATGAAAGAGAGGGATAACGATGAGTAAGATTCTTTTGCTGAATGGAAGTGCACACCAAAATGGTTGTACCGCAACTGCACTTAATGAGATGATCAAGGTGTTTGAGGAAGAAGGAGTAGATACCGAACTGATCCAGGTGGGAATAAAAGATATCCGTGGGTGCATTTCCTGTAACAAATGCAGTGAAACGGGGAAGTGCGTATTCGACGACCTTGTGAATGAAGTGGCTCCCCGGTTCGGGCAGGCTGATGGTCTGGTTGTGGGAAGTCCCGTATATTACGCGTCTCCCAACGGTAATATCCTGTCATTTATGGACAGGCTGTTTTACAGTACACATTTTTCAAAACATATGAAGGTGGGAGCGGCAGTTGTAAGCTGCAGAAGAGGGGGCAATACAGCAAGCTTCGATGTATTGAACAAGTATTTCACCATCAGTGGTATGCCGGTGGCTTCTTCGACTTATTGGAATCAGGTGCATGGTTTCACTGCGGATGATGTCAGGAAGGACAGGGAAGGCCTGCAGACAATGAGAAATCTGGCAAGAAACATGACCTTCATGATCAGGGCATTTGCAGATGCTAAGGAGAAATACGGTTATCCCAAAGTAGAGAGCGGCTGCTTTACCAGCTTCCCGGATGGGAAATGATCAAAAGACCCGGGAATCAAATCATCAT
>CAMORO010000028.1 GCA_946623875.1 uncultured Lachnospiraceae bacterium
AGCCCTTTCCGTAGCCGCTTCGCCGTGCTCCGTCAGTGTATTGTCTATATCATATATGATCCCGCGATACCCTTCTTTGTATAATGCATCATAATCAATATCGTACGCCGATCCGGCGCATTCGTCCGGATAGAATCGTTCAAGCATTCATTTACCCACATTCTTTTGTTCTGTAACGGTTACCGCCGTATCATAATGCACGGCAGAAGGCACCGTCCTAAACATTATAAAAGAACCTCCCGCTTACCGCAAGAGGTTCATTTATATATCGTAATCCACCTGTTTAATTGTAATTCTGAAATCCGGATTTCTGTATTACCACTCCGTCTTCGGTATCATTTATAACGGGATTCTCTCCTACAAAATACTGATACTGAGCCAGCGTCTCGTCCATTTCAAGATCCAGAACAGCCTCGTCCGCATTTGCAGTCTTTATCCCGCCGATCCTTTCAATGTTATTAAATCCGTCGTAGGTCTTTAATCTGAAGGCTATCTCATTAAGATCACTTCCTGTCCTGTCATTGTCCCCGGCCGTCATACCGTATGAAGCCGTATCGCCTGACGGGATATCATTATCGGAAATGATCACCTTATCGTTTGATACACTGCCTTTATATGTACTTTGGGAAGCTGCATCAGAAGCTCCCACATTGCCCAACGGATCATACAAACCCAATCCGCTTATTCTCATAATATCATCCCCTTTTTAAGTTATCATCTGTATCCGGCTATACCGGATATAAATACCCCACGATTTATATATCGGCTCATCAACATAATACTTTAGCACACATAAAAGGGAATTGCAAACACCACCTGCTGTATCCGTCAGGAAAAACCTTACATTACTTAAGATTATCCATTATACTCCGGGCGTATTCCGGCTTGACCTTATAGAAGTCCGATACTTCGGGCGCGTATACATTGGGCTCCGACTTCCCGCTGTCCCACCACATCTGAAACCATCTGAGCGCATTGATCTGCCTCTGCTCCAGTGCCTTCCCGGGTACTCCTTCGAATTCAGCCAGGAACTGCGCTGTGTAATACATGGTCATATATCTGTACAGATGATATCTGTAAATATACTTAAAGGTTCTCTTATACTGCTGTATGGCGCGGCTGTTAGCCTCGGCAACGGGATCGGCATCCATTATCCAGCCGTATTCATAATTGTGATTCTCTCCTCCCATCTCATCATATGTCACCTCATCCTTAACGATCCCGTAATGCTGATAGGGGCCGTCCATTCCTATCCCGTTCTCATTGATAAAGATAACGCCGGGATTGTTTTCGCAGATATAGTCATGCCCGCAGGCTCTTGAATAATCGTTCCATCCGGGATTGTTCCCAAGAGACCCGTGTTCATTGTCAAGCCTTCCGTGCCATGCTATGCCTGCGGATTTCTCGGCATATTCAAGAGCAAGCTCCCTTGCCGCGTTGATCCCCGCCGGTCTGGCCTCTGCAAGGGAGGATCTGTCCCACACCGAACCCGATGTTGATAACGGCTTGCCGTTTTCCCACGTCCATTCGTCATACATCACGGAGGCAACATAATCATCATTGGGCGTACTGTAATAGCCGTCTGTATTCCCCCCGCCGGTAAGATGCACATCCATTGCCCTGAAATCGTCGGTATTTCCGGTATTGTCTCCGACAGGAGTTATTGTATCGTCATCTATGCCGAACTTTACAACATCATCTGCCACATAGAACCTGGAGGGATCCCACCCCTTTTCAACGCTGAAAGCATTATCCCAGGTCCAACCCTCAAGCTCGTTATCCTCAAGCCATCCAAGACTAACAGCCCTGTCACCGTTCCACGTTTTACCACCCGTCTCAGCCCATGAATGGATCCATGAAGCCCTCGGATCACCGTTTGAAGTATCCAGCGTATATGCCAGCTGCACAAGCGGATCGCACCAGGTTCCCTTGGTATCGGCACCGCTTCTTATCCAGTTGTCACAGTCCCATACAGCCGCCTTTTTATTAACTCCGTTATAAAAATCAAGACCGTGCTGTCTTGCATATCTCATCAGCCTTGTATTTCTTCCGTTACTGGTGTAGGTATATCTTCGTCCGCCTCCGTTTTCGACCTCAACCTCCTCTGCCTCATAGTCTTCTTCCATTATATCCTCTTCATCAAATATCTCATCGCTGTCGGATATTATTTCGGATGTATCTTCATTGATACGCCTGTCACCGGTGATTATATCCCTCTCCCCATACATCTCTTCATTATTCTCATCGGTACGGGATGCTTCTTTACTGACCTCATTATCAAAATACTGTATATTTACACTCGCATATGTATCGGTCCACTGGGCAAGTCCTATTCCGGCCTTGAATATATTTGGATATTTTTCAAAATATCCTGATTTCTCATTGGTACCCCAGTAAAAATCGGTGAGAAAATCATTGGCAATGGCTGCCTGCTTGGTCGAACCGAGAGTCCACGGCTCGTACATTACCGATTCAACGGCTGTGGGATCAAGTCCCGATTCCTGCTCCCAGTTCCCGAGAAGCGCGCATATCTGCTCGCCTCTTAAGCCATAATACTTATCCGGTATCTTTGTACCGTCCTTTTTCTCCATTGCCTTAAAAGCACTCATGGTCGACCATATGGTTCCGGCCAGCTCATATCTGTTCACTCCGACATAAGAGGGTTCCAGATACCGGTCTGCCTGAACACTCTCGGGATCACCACCCGCAAGAACGGCAATTGTATCTCCCGTTTCACCCGTCGTAAGCTTAATCCTCGAGAATCCGGTATGCAGATTGATATGATCCGGAAAGATTTTGATCGGCTCCTTATCCTCATCAGGCTCCGTCAATGTTTCCACAGTTGCGGAAGTCACACCCTCAGCGGATGCTTCCTTAGACACCTCCGTAAGATCTTCTGATGATATTTCATCCTTACCGGTACGCACATTGACAGGTCCCGCAGCCACAAAAAACACGGCAAAGAGCACAAGCATGGATAACACAATAAGGCATTTCTCATTGTGAATGACCTTTTGTACCCGTTCATGCAGGACTACATCAAGTATTCGTTTTTTAATAATGTAAAACCTGTTCAATGTATTCCCGCTCCGGTTTACAGCCACTTCTTCTTTTTGAAAAACACAAGACTTACAACAACGATCACCACACAGATCAGAATGACCAGAGGATATGCCCACGGAACATCAAGCTCGGGCATATAACGGAAATTCATCCCATACCAGCCCACTATCAGTGTCAGAGGCATAAATATGGTCGTTACGACCGTAAGCACGGTCATAATACCGTTCTGCTTAACATCAAGACGTGATTCGTAGGAATCCCTTATCTGCATAGTATAATCGCGAAGATCGGTAACGGTATCATGCAGTCTTGATACCCTGTTTGAAAACAGTCTGAAAAATCTTATATTCTCCGACTTGAAGAAATTGTTCTCGTTTTCTTCAAGCTCCTGCGCCATATCCATAAGATGAACATAATGCGACCGAAGATCACGCAGATCGCTTCTTATATCATCAACTCTGTCAAGGTCTGTCTCATTGTCAACCGCCAGCCGGTCATCAATAGCATCCAGCTCTTTTTCGTAGCGCTCCAGGAGTATAAGATCCCCATGTATTATCTGTTCAAGGAAATCGTACAGAAATCTCTCAAGGCTCGGGGCTCTCCACTTCTTGGAACTCATCACCATCCTGATTATCTCAAGCGCGCCGTCACCCTGATCGATGAATACAATACCCTTCTCATCCAACGCAAACGCAAATCTGGTATCCTCCCCCGAAATATCCTGCCTGTTCGGGATGGCAAACGTACCCGTGAGCGAATCGTAGTTTACTTCGACCTTGGTATTATGAATATCAACTGTATCGGGTTCAACATCTATCCCCATCTCAAATTCATCGCATTCCTTCGCCCACTCCTGTGGAGTAAGCACAGCCACATACTGGGCCTTCCCGGAATGACACTCAGTTGCGCTGCATTCCCTTAAAGTACTTTCGATCAGATAATACATCTTGTCTCCTTCGTTAGATCGTTTATGATCTCTCCCGCGATTATAAGTCCCGCAACAGACGGAACGAAGGCTGTCGACCCCGGTATATCACGCCTGTCGGTACACTTCCTCTCCGTTCCAGGAGGACAGACACAGTTCTTTCTACAGCTTATGGACATATCCTCTATCGGCCTTACGGGAATCTCCTTTGAATAAACCACCTTCAGCGATTCAATTCCCCGTTTCCTGCATTCCCGTCTCATGACTTTGGCAAGAGGACATATAGAGGTCTCATAGATGTCAGCCACCTCAAATGCCGATGCATCCGTCTTGTTTCCCGCTCCCATCGACGATATTACGGGAACTCCCGCCTTCTTTGCATTCACGATAATCGTAAGCTTGCCCGTCACCGTATCGATGGCATCCACGATGTAGTCATATTCGGTAAAATCAAACTGATCCTGAGTCTCCGGCAGATAAAAGGTCTTATAAGTCCTTACTTCACACCTTGGTGAAATGTCGAGAACCCTCTCCTTTGCCACATCCACCTTGTACTTACCTATCGTCTTTTTTGTGGCTATTATCTGTCTGTTAATGTTGGTAAGGCACACCTTGTCGTCATCTATCAGGTCAAGAGCACCTATTCCCGATCGTGCGAGCCCTTCCACAGCATACCCTCCGACACCTCCTATGCCGAATACGGCAACTCTCGATGATGCCAGAACATCCATGGCATCCGCTCCATACAACAGTCTTGTTCTTGCAAATTGATCCATCATTTCAAATTCCGTTCCTGTTACTCCTGCGTAACCTTCAGGCTGCCCTTCTCAATGTTCCTGTCTATTACACTCTTTGTATACTCATACAGCCGGTCCGAGCCTGCTGCCGTGCCCGACTGTCTTGCATATACCTGTTCGGCCCTTACCCCGTGCTCCCTCCAGTCACTTCCACCGTTGCTGTCATTAAGGATTAGCGGCTGCAGATTGTCCATTGCACGCGCGAACCTGGCTTCCGCACTTACACCCTCTTCAAATTCATCAAAAATTGCTGTAAGTTCCTGCTTCTGATCATCCGGAAGAATGGAAAATATCCTCTCCTTGGCCTTTTCTTCACGATCCTTCTTTGTTTTAAGACCTTCCGGATCGTAAGCATAGGTATCACCCGCGTCAATTTCCACTATATCATGTATCAGGCACATTATCATCACTTTTGCCACATCAATCTCATCATTTGAGTATTCACGCAGAAGATATGCCATGACCGACATATGCCAGGCATGCTCCGCATCATTCTCTCTCCTTCCGTGGCCCGTAAGATGAGTCTGTCTCAGTATATTCTTTTCCTTATCGATCTCAAGAGCAAATTCAAGCTGCTTACGCAGCCGTTCATCATTCCTTATCATATCATCAACCTGCTTCTATAACCGAATACGGCCTGCCTTCCTCATCATTAAGTGCAACCGTATATCTATCACCGGTTTTATATACAACCGGATAGATCATATCCTTTAGATGCGCCTGTTTTCTGTAATCAGCCCTCAGTCTTGTGAACTTTACGGCTTTATCTATTGCGGTCAGAGCGAAATTAATGTACTGACAGTTGTTCACATGCATATTCCCGTCAAGATGATGAAGCTCCACCGTCCTTACATCCGCCTGTCTTACCTCGCACTCATCCTCGGAAGGCAGCAGTATCTTCCTGGAACTGTAGGTCATATCAAGCTTCGGACCCATCTCATAAGCTCTCACTATGAAATCCGGTGCCTTTGCCGGAATCATCTTTTCCGTATTTACCATTGTCCATGTGGTATTGGCCTTTACCAGGAACTCACCATCCTGTGCCTTAAGATAGAAATTCCGGTATCCCATAAAGCTCCTGAATTCATACGGATAGGTCCCGACAATGACACAATCGCCAAGCCCCGGCATCTTGAGTATTTCAATCTCCCAGTAATTGAGTACCCATAAAAGCTTATGTTCTCTCAGCGGAACTATCCCGACACCCGCATCCTCCGACTGAAAAATGGACGCATCCTGAAAAGCATCTATCAAAGCAGTAAGTGATAACCTGTAATCCACATCACATCTGCTGAAGCTTATACGGTCACTGTATTCATAAGCATAATCTTCCACTTTACTACCTTCTCTCTTCCTGATCTGATTTCGCTGTAACCATTCAGAACCCCATTCGCCAAGTCGTGCCTACGCACTTTGAACAGTTACATTTCGTTTACTATAGAAAGACCGGTCGGAAACGACCGGTCCTTAATCTATCAGTATTTACCTAATTCCAACTTCTCGATCTTATAAGTGTCTTCATATTTCGTAACAACATTTTTATGTATTGCCGAATTACTGTACGAAGCCGATATAATCGACGGATCCGAGAAATCATATGACACCGTCCCGTCTTTGTTTAGTATAAAATTACTGAACCTGACCACAGCCTCACAATGGCACGTCACACCGTCAGCCTGTGTTATATTGACACCGTACACAAGATCCAGATCATTGAAATTGTTCCCAAGCTTACCCGCCTCATCCGGATTGACCGTCTTAAAATACGCAGCCACGATCGACGGTGTCTGATACCTGAAGGTTGCTTTCTGATTTATGTAAACCGGAACAAGTCTTGCCTCACAGAATATCCTCACTCCGTATTCATTGGCATCCACAAATGCTTTCTTTCCTTCAGCTATCGCTTCGGTAATGATATCAGCAGGTATCTGATCGAGTGATGTTACATATTCCCCGGTTCCCTCAACAACATAATCCTTAAAGCATTCCTCCGAAGGCGAACTTATGTAATAATGATCATTCAGACGTTCCTTATCATTGAAATAGCACCTGAGCCTTACCGTATCTCCCACAGAATAGACTTCCTTATATTCCTCAGGCTGGAATACCAGAGTACTTATCAGGGGATTGGTGCTGTTATTTACAACCTCCATTGTTACATTGGGAGAGATCCCGCTGAACTTAACCTCAATATCCTCAAACAGATCATCCGCTGTAAGAGCGGTGGCATCAGTCAGACCCTCTACCGTATACTCGGCCTCTGATGCATCCACATTGATCCTTAACAGCTTGGCCAGCTCCTTGTCATATAAATATGATACAGTAAACCGGTCACCGTTGCTTAAGTTCTCATTCGGTTCGACCATCGCCGTTATGCCGGCGGCAAACCTTAAATATTCATCATTGGCGACTGCCTTATTGGTTATCAGACCTTCCTTCTGGGCCAGCCTTATGACATCAACATCATCGAACAGAAGCTCGTCATTACGCGTAATCGTGACTGTTCCCATCGTATTATATCCGTCGTAGCCGATCTCAAAATAATCAGCCAGGATCAGTGTATCTCCGGGTGTAGCGTTAACAACCACATAAGCCCCCGCTCCTATAATGGTCACCACGACCGGAATGATAAGAAACAACAACCATTTGGTTATATTTCTCTTCTTTCTTCGTCTGTTCATTAAATCCCTGCCTTTAAAAAGTTACAAAATTGTTAACCCATCTAAATATATTACCATTAACACATATTGTTTGCAAGCCTTTTCATTTCCTTAGCACTGTTTATGACATTTCCGGTTATTTCCACACCACCCATCATTCTTGCAAGTTCATTTATCGAAGCCTCTTCATCAAGCGCCAAAACAGAGGTCCGTGTCCTTGTACCTTCCACGTCCTTTCGTATTCCGTAATGCTCGTCCGCCATGGCCGCGATCTGCGGAAGATGTGTTATGCAGATGACCTGACGCTTCCTTGACAGCTCCTTAAGCTTCTCGGACACCTTCTGGGCCGTCCTTCCGCTGATACCCGTATCTATCTCGTCAAAGATAAGTGTCCCCACGCTGTCCTTATCCGCCAGAACGGATTTAAGTGCAAGCATGATCCTCGAGAGCTCACCTCCTGATGCAACTTCGGTAAGCGGCCGTATCCTTTCACCCGGATTTGTACTGATAAGGAATTCAACCCTGTCATATCCCGTCGGACCGGCCTGCTCCTCATACTGAGTGACACTTATCTCAAACCTTACATCAAGAAAATTGAGATCGATCAGTGCATCCTTAAGCTTACCGGCAAGCGTGGCAGCTTCTTTTTTCCTGATATCAGACGCCTTTTTACAAAGCCCGAGCAGTTCCTCCCTGAGTATATCATGTCTTTTGTTAAGATCAGCAACGTACGTTTCGTAATCAGAGAACTTAAGCAGCTTCTCCTGCTGTGTTGCAAGATAGGAATTGATCTCCTCTACGGTTTCTCCGTACCTGCTCATGATATGATTGACAACATCCAGCCGTTCTTCCACCTGTGCAAAGCGTTCGGGCGCAGAGTCAAGCTCCTCCTCATATCCGGCGATACTCCTGTTGAAATCATTCAGGAGACCGTCAATATCCGTCAGTTCTCTGATAAGTTCCTCCAGTCCTTCATCATATTCGGACACGGCTCTTAACCTGTTAAGAGCCCTCCCCACCGACGTTCCCGCCGATGCCTCATCATCATATCCGCAGCTTCTGTGGGTGAATCCGACTGCTTCCGCGATCTTCCTTGCATTTGAGAGCTTCTTATATTCACTGCGAAGCTGTTCGGCCTCACCCTCCTTAACGGCCGCATTGGTTATCTCATCGATCTCGAACTGTGCAAGGGCGATCTCCTTATCCATATCCCGGTCCTTCGAGCCGGCTTCCTTAAGCTCCTTTTGTACCTTACAGTATTCCCGGTACTTAACCGCTATCCTTTCCGTCAGTCCGGACAAAGCTTCACCGCAGTAACTGTCAAGTATTTCCTTATGTTTGGATGTATACAGAAGCGACTGGTGCTCGTGCTGCCCGTGTATATCAATAAGAACCGACGACAGTTCCTTAAGTGCCGACGCGGATGAAGTTTCACCGTTGATCCGGATAACGTTACGCCCTTTTACGAGCTTACGCTGCATGACGACCTGATCATCCTCAAGGGGTATATCCAGTTCATTAAGCTTATCCCTCACATCATCGGAATCCACACTGAACGCAAGCTCACAGAGTGCATACTCCGCATCCTCTCTTACAACATCCCTCGGCATCCTCTTACCGAGGGCAAAATTAACAGAATCGATGATGAGGGACTTTCCGGCTCCGGTCTCACCTGTCAGGATATTGAGTCCTTTCCCGAAATCAATCTCCACATCATCGATAAGCGCAACATTCTTTACATGCAGATTAAGTAACATATCTTACAAATCTATCCTTTCGTTATAGTCATGCAGTACGGGAATACCATCTGACTTATAACAGCCTTTCTATTTCATCCATTACCTTTCCTGTATCTTCAACGGTCCGAATGGCGCACATCACGGTATCGTCACCGGCTATTGATCCCACAATCTGCGGGAAATTCAAAGCATCTATCGAAGCGGCCACTGCCATTGCCATACCGGATATCGTCTTTATCACAAGTATATTCTGTGCCATATCCATGGATTTGAACCCAGTCCTTAAGACATTTACATACTTCTCGTCGATCTCATCCTGTTTATCCGAATGCCTTGCATATCTCTGTCCGCCGTCTTCGGATGGGATCTTCACAAGATTAAGCTGTTTTATATCCCTCGAAACCGTTGCCTGCGTAACGGTAAAGCCCTCGCTGTTCAGCCTGTCCGCAAGCTCCTCCTGTGTCTGTATTACTTCATTGCTTATAATTTCAAGTATCTTGCTTCTTCTGTCACTGCTCATATCACACATCCCTGAGCTTGCGCCCGAGTACATCAAGGAATCCCTCACGGCTCATCTTGATGATCCTGGTCACTCCCTCTGCTCTCCTTATCTCCACCCTGCCTTCTGACGAAAGGCTTACAGCCTTGGATCCGTCACACGACACTCCTATCTCCTGACTGCTGTATTTATTACCGTATACCTCAACACAAATCTCATCCTCGGGCGACAGGAGCACAGGCCTTGTATTAAGCGTGTGCGGACATATCGGTGTAATAAGGATGATATTCGCGGAAGGCTCCACAATAGGCCCTCCGGCTGACAGATTGTAACCGGTCGATCCCGTAGGCGTGGATATGATGATACCGTCTGCGTTGTAGGTACTTAAGCACCTGCCGTTAACATATATCCTGTATCTTACGACCCTTACCTCACCAAGCCTTGATATAACTATATCATTAAGCGCATCCCTGCTTATTCCCTCGGATGTTGCATTGAGCATCATACGCTCCTCTATGTCGTAATCATCCTTTATAAGCCTGTCAAGAGTCGGGACTATCTGATCGCATTCCACCTCCGCAAGATATCCGAGCGTCCCCAGATTTATCCCAAGCAGCGGTATATCTATACCGCAAAGAGCCCCAGCTACCTGTATGAGCGTACCGTCTCCGCCCAGTACCAGCACACACTGCGCTCCATCGTCAATGTATTTATCAAGCTTATCTTTGGTCACATGCCCCGGGATTACCGCCACAAATTCGCATTTGCACCGCATCTTTTCAAGATGCTCCCGTATAGCGCGTGCCACCGTATTTCCCGCATCCTTCTCACTGTTTGAGACCACAAGAAAATTGTTCACCTGTTTTCCCCTATCCCGACGGATCCTGCACCCGTCAGCCTTTCTTATCCATGTCAAGCGCTTCATGAGCCATATTTACCGTATCCGTGACCGTCTCACGCAGGTTACCGCAAGAAAAGACCACCGGGTCCTCCCGGGTTTCATCCGTTTTCACATCATCTTTCCCGCACTTCCTTAAGAAACACAGATACTCAATATTTCCTTCAGGTCCCTTTACCGGTGAATAAGTAAGTCCCCGGACCTCAAAGCCTACGCTTCCTGCGTAACCAAGCACATTAAGTATAACTTCCTCATGCACCGTCCTGTCCCTTACAACACCCTTCTTACCGACCTTTTCCCTGCCGGCTTCGAACTGCGGCTTAATAAGACATACCATAGATGCATCATCCTTTAGCAGCTCATATGCCGGCAAAAGTATCTTCGACAGCGAAATAAAGGAAACGTCGCACGAAGCAAAATCAAGCCTTTCATCGATATCCCCCGGCTTCATATATCTGAAATTGGTCTTCTCCATGCAGACTACGCGTTCATCCGAACGAAGCTTCCAGTCAAGCTGACCGTGCCCGACATCAACCGCATAGACCTTCGCCGCACCGTTCTGCAGCATACAGTCTGTAAATCCTCCCGTAGAAGCACCGATATCCATGCATACGCGGCCTTCAAGCTCTATCGGGAAAACCTCCAGTGCCTTTTCAAGCTTAAGTCCTCCACGGCTTACATACTTTAGCATATTCCCCTTTACAAGCAGGTCTATTCCCTCTTCTTCAAACACCGAACCGGCCTTATCCTCCCTCTGTCCCCTGACAAACACATTCCCGGACATGATTATGGCCTTGGCCTTTTCACGTGAAGTTGCATATCCTTTATTTACAAGTATTACATCCAGTCTCTGTTTCATTCCATTCCCGACGAAAAAACACCTTCCTTGCGATGCTTGTTACCCCAACTGATATATGCGGTTATTATCCTCTTTATTATTGTATCTTTATCGATACCAACCTCTTCCTTGAGAATGTCCACATTCCCATGCTCAACATAGTCATCCGGAAGCGCGATTATCAATACGTCACAGGAAAGCTTACGTTCGAATACGTAATCCCTTATCTTCTCTCCGTACCCTCCGCTCTCAACATTTTCCTCGAGCGTGACTATAAGAGAATGGGTTCTGCACAGCCTGTCAAGAACTTCCGTATCAACAGGCTTGGCGAAACGGGCATTTACCAGACTGCAAGGGTATCCTCTTCGTTTAAGATCCCTCCGTACCTCTTCGGCCTCCCTCACCATGCTTCCCAGTGCGAAAAGCGCTATGTCATTCTCTTCATATATAACTTCACTGCGACCGAATACGATCGGCGCCCTGAAATCCTCAAGACCGTCATAGGCTTCGCCCCTCGGATACCTTATCGCGATAGGACTGTTGAACCTGACAGCGAACTTAAGCATATCCGAAAGCTCCCATTTGTTCTTGGGTGCCATGATCGTCATATTCGGGATGGAAGACAGATAGGAAACATCAAAGATCCCCTGATGCGTCTCTCCGTCAGCTCCAACAAGACCTGCCCTGTCAATGGCAAATACGACCGGAAGATTCTGGATACAGACATCGTGAAGTATCTGATCGTACGCCCTTTGCAGAAACGATGAGTACACCGCAACGATCGGCCTGAGTCCGCCTGCTGCCAGTCCTGCCGCAAAGGTTACCGCGTGCCCCTCTGCGATCCCGACATCAAAGAACCTGTCAGGATACATATTGGAGAACCGTTTAAGGCCCGTGCCGTCAGGCATGGCTGCCGTTATCGCAACAACTTTCTCATTCCTTGCGCCAAGCTTGGTCATTACCGTTGAAAATATATCTGTATAATTGGCTTTTTTCCTGTTGCGTTTCGGAAGACCCGTCTCTATATCGAACGGCTCCGCCCCGTGGAACCTTGCCGGATGACGTTCAGCCGGCATATAGCCCTTGCCCTTCTTGGTAAGAACATGAACGAGCACACATTTGGGAAGCTTGCGTGCTTCCCTGAACATACGTACCATGGCCTTGATATCATGTCCGTCAACCGGGCCAAGATAGGTGATACCCATATCTTCAAAGAACATCCCCGGCACCACAAGCTGTTTGACACCGCTTTTATATCTCTTCAGCGTATCTACCAGTTGTTCTCCGCCGCGCAGCTTATTAAGCCTGTTTTCAAGTCCTATCTTGAAATCCTTATATGCTTCGGCGGTCCTTATCTTCCTGAGATACTTGGACATACCGCCAACGTTCTCGGCAATTGACATATTGTTGTCATTCAGGATTATTACGTAATTGGTGTCAAGCCTTGCCGCATTGTTAAGTGCTTCATAAGCCATACCGCCCGTAAGAGCCCCGTCTCCGATAACCGCATAAACAGCATTGTTCTCACCGTTAAGATCCCTGGCCTTAACAAGACCGAGACCCGCGGAAATGGATGTTGAACTGTGTCCCGTATCAAAGCTGTCACACAGACTTTCCTTGCGCTTGGGGAACCCGCTCATCCCGCCGTACTTACGCAATGTTTCAAAGCCTTCACGTCTCCCGGTCAGCAGCTTATGGGTATATGACTGATGCCCCACATCCCACACTATCTTATCCCCCGGAAGTTCAGCCACCAGATGAAGAGCCATCGTAAGCTCCACCGCTCCGAGGTTTGATCCCAGATGTCCACCCGTGACGCTTATCTTATTTATCAGGAATTCCCTTATCTCCTGCGCCAGATCTTCATATTCATCGGGAGAAATGTTCTTTATGTCATTAGGTTTTTTAATCTTCTCAAGTACCATTTACTCGCCTGTCATCTGTCACGGTTAATAAGGAATTTAATGAGTTCTTCAAGAAACTCATTCCTGTTATCCAGCTTATGAAGCTGTTCGATCGCATCTTCCGAAAATGCTTCAACATCTTTGGCAGCTGTTTCAAGCCCCTTTATGGTCACATAGGTTGTCTTATGATTCCTGGCATCGGAACCCACGGGCTTGCCGAGTATCTTGGGATTACCCGTAACATCAAGTATATCATCCTGTATCTGGAAGGCTATTCCCACAGCCTCACCCACCTGTTCCATTACGCTCACTTCATCATCGGATGCTCCTCCGAGTATTGCCCCTATCATAAGAGCAGCCTGTATAAGCGCACCGGTCTTAAGCCTGAAAATAAACAGTACGCTGTCCTCAGTAAGCTTAAGCTCCTTATCCTCCGCTTCAACATCATACACCTGGCCTCCGACCATGCCGAAGATACCCGCCTTCCTTGTAAGCACCTGCAGTGCCCTTACTGCCCTGTTAAGAAGCACGGGATCATCCGCACACAGGCTTAATGATGACGCCGCAACCTCATATGCCATATTAAGAAGAGCATCACCCGTAAGGATTGCCATATCCTCTCCGTAAACCACATGAGTGGTCTTCTTTCCTCTGCGGTATTCATCATTATCCATTGCCGGAAGATCATCATGGACAAGTGAATATGTATGTATCATTTCGAGTGCTGCCATAAATGCTCCGAGAGAGGGATGCTCTTCTCCAAACAATACGGCTGCCTCCTTCATCATGACGGGTCTTAAGCGTTTGCCTCCCGAAAGAAGGCTGTAATTCATAGCCGCAAATACCGTCTTCTGATAGCCGACCTCCTCCATAACACCATTTTTGATAACCACTTCCTCAGCATTTCTGACACGATCTCTGAGTTCTTCATTGAAATTCATTCAGCTCACCTTCCTCGTTCATAATAAGTATCTGTTGTTCGACTGTCTTAAGCTTCTCATCACAATACTTAAGCAGCTCCATGCCCTCCTTATACAGGGCAAATGAACGCTCAAGCGGAATATCGCCGGACAGTTCATCAATAGTCCTGTCCACACCTTCGAAAGCCTCTTCCAAAGTAAGCTTCTCCATATCCTCCCTCGATAATGCATTTTCTTCGGGCATAGCATCACCTCCGTAATCATCATTCATCAGTCGTCACTCGTTCAAGTGTCTCCACTCTGGTCTTCACACGGCCGTCCCTTAAGGAGAGAGTCAGCTCATCACCTTCGTTTATCTGTTCAACGGATCTAACCGGTCTGCCGGTTTCATCCTCAACAAAGGAATAGCCGCCGGTAAGCCTCTTAAGCGGTGACAATGCCTCAAGCTTCTCAATCTTAAGATCAAGCATATGACGCTTCACCGTGATCAAATTCCTCATCCTGTCATTCAGCCTGTCACTGTCCGAAAGCCATCGCATCCTCTGTTCCCTAAGCTTATGCCCCGGACTCTGGTTGATGAGTCTCAGCTTTAACTTATCATACCGCTCCCTTTTTCTTAATATGTTCTCGGTATATGCCCCCACAAGCGACTGCTTAAGGGAAAGCATCATCCGCAACGCTTCCTGATAGTCGTAGACCGCAAGCTCCGCTGCCGCAGAAGGTGTCGGGGCTCTGAGATCAGCCACATAATCCGCAATGGTCGTATCGGTTTCATGGCCGACTGCGGATATGACCGGTACAGAACAGTCAAAGATCGCCCTTGCAACGATCTCCTCGTTGAAGGCCCACAGATCCTCTATGGAACCTCCGCCTCTGCCGACGATCATGACATCTACGTTCAAATGCTCCAAAGCATGTATTCCCTCCACAACGCTCTGTGCGGAGCCTTCCCCCTGTACCTTTGCGGGATACAGTACAATCCTTACATGCGGATTGCGCCTCGTCGTTATGTTTATGATATCCTGTATCGCAGCTCCGGTAGGTGCGGTAACCACACCGAGTGTGGTTATGAAGCGGGGGACGGGCTTCTTGTATTCCTGAGCGAACATCCCCATCTCACTCAGTTCACGCTTAAGCTGTTCATATCTTTCGTACAGTTGTCCTTCCCCATCAAGAACTATCTCCTGAGCGTACAACTGGTACTTACCGTCCCGCTCGTAGACATCGATACGTCCGCCCGCTATTATCTGCTGGCCTTCCCTTAAAGTAAACTTAAGGCCACCCCTGCTTCCGGCAAACATGACACAGGAAAGTGTTCCCGACCTGTCCTTCATGGTGAAATAAATATGACCTGAGGAGTGGTATTTAACATTGGACACCTCTCCTTTAACATAAACTGAGCGCAGCATGTAATCCTGCGCAAACATGTTCTTGATATATGAATTGATCTGTCCTACCGAATATGCATTTTTCATATCTGTTTACACTGATTTAGCAACTGAGGCCAGTATTCCGTTTATAAACGACGGTGATTCGTCCTGTCCGTATTTCTTGGCCAGCTCCACTGCTTCATCGATCGCTACACCCACGGGAATATTTTCGTCATATTTCATCTCATATACGGCGAGCCTGAGTATGGCAAGATCCACCTTGCCCATACGCCCGGTATCCCACCCCTTGGCATTTGAATTGATCACTTCATCAAGGCCGGTAAGATTCCCCCGGATATTATCGTATTTATCACGTATATACCGTTCATCATCTTCACTGAACAGGCATATCTTTTCAGCATCCTCCGGCGTATCGCTGTCAAGATCCTCCTTATCCGTATCTTCAAAGTATCTCTCAAGCTGCATCGGCATATCTTCCGCTTCATTGAATTCAAGCCGGAATACAAGCCGGAATATATGCTCCCTCACTTCACTTCTGGTCATCTCTCCTGCCGCTCCTTATACTCCTCATCATTCCTCTGTAGTCATATCAACGCCGACTATCCTGATACCGACATTTGATACCCGAAGTCCGGTCATGTTCTCAATTGCCGATTTCACCCTCTCCTGAACCTGTTTACTGGTTATGGGAATGTTGTAGCCGTATTTCATTATAAGCGCAAGATCAACAGTAACTATATTTCCGTCGATAACAACCTTTACGCCCTTGGAGCGCCTGGTCATCCCCATCCTGCTCATAAGCTCTTTGGTCATATTACCTACAGTACCGGCAACACCTTCTATTTCAGTAGCAGCTATTCCTGCTATATTTCCAACAACATCATCGGCAATACGGACTTCTCCGTAGGAATCCACATCCTTTGTCCTCAAATTCTCTTCTTCCATTTACACTCATACCTCCGGTTTGCTATCTGTCTGTTACATCTATTAAAGTATATCAAAATCATCCCGAAAATGAAAGCAGTGTTTATAAATAGAATATAAGCTCGTTTAAGTTGTCAAGATACAGGTAATTGGCCCGCGAGCTGCCTCTTAAAAAATCAAATATCCTGCCATCGCCGGTCAGGTGATCCCTCATCTGCTGATATACCGCCGGATCCGAACACTTTACGGTCACCATTGCTTCACCGTCTGCGTACGCCTTGTCAAAGACCCTCCTTAAATGCTCATCATCAACAGCTTCAAAGTAATTGCCTTCCCTGACAAAATAATAATCCTTTCTTGCGGTGCATTCCGGAAGAGTAAAGTAATTGTCCAGCTTATGTGTAGGCTCTATATCCTTTGTTGTCACACACAGATACTCATAGCTTATTTCAGGAAGCACAGGCATCGAGGACATCCTTTTATCCACCATGACATCATATGAAGTATCTCCCCATGTCACATCCACATAATAATAATCACCGTCTGCCTTGACGAAATTCCAGGCATGATTCTCATTGGTATTGGTCACTCCCCTTACTACAATACAGAACATGCCGAGCCTGTTCATCATATACTGCATTGCCGTCGCATATCCCTGGCAAACACTCCTGCCGTTTTCAAACACACTGAGAAAATTCTGGGAGTTCTCGGCATTCAGGTCATATTCCGTATTTTTAACAATATATTCGTACAGATATTTGATCTTTTCATAGTCATCGGTTCCCTGCGGAGCCCCCGCAAGACATTTGTCAACGTATTCATCGGCTCTCTTCCTGTGGATAGCGGCATCCTCCTTAGTCATCGTAAAAAGTCCGGTAAGGTAGAGCTTCTCAACTATACCGCCACGTTCATACCGTATAAGATTGTATCCCTTGACATAAAACAGCTCGGGATTGTCTGCAAGAACGCAGGAAAAGACATTGTCTATAACCTTTGGATCCTTTGTCGGCATGGGAGTTTTGCCCTCAAAGGTATTAAGAGATGTATATATCAGCTTATATACCTTCTTCTCGTCATCCTTAAGTGTGTGATACGCATAGTATCTCTCTGCCTTAAGCGTCTCATCAAGCGATATTTCGGACATCGCATCAGCAGAAGCAGGCGCATCCTCTTCTATTTCGATGGCTGAAGCCTGCGGATCGTCAATATCTATTACCTGTTCACTGACCTCCGGTTCAATATTAACGGCCGGAAGCGGCGGCACAGAATACGGCTCGTCAAGGTTCATGGTATGATCAGGAGCAGTATCATCGAAGCTCACGGTATGATCAGAGACAGGATCATCAGCTCCGGGGCCGCCCTTTTTCAGAATACTGATCGTCTCTTCAAACTGATCATATAAGGCGCAACCCGAAACCGTGGTCATAACCGTTGCAAGAACCATGACCGAAGCCAAATATCTTATACAGTTTTTCTTAAAATGGACAACCAATCTCATAAGCAAACCCTTTGGACTTACTCCTTTATCAGTTCCTGCCGAACTCTGTAAGCTTAAGTCCTTCATTCCTCTCAAGCACCATGCCCACACTCCAACTGTTTACGAACAGCAGAAGCGGATTACCCTTTAGATCCTGGATCTTCTTCATATCAGAGGTTCCGGTAAGTCTGCTCACATCAACCTCATCCTTGTTCTCTATCCATCTTATATGTTCATAGGGCAGGTTTTCAAGCTTTATATCAACATTATATTCATTTTCCAGTCTGTATTTCAGGACCTCGAACTGAAGCACTCCCACGACCCCGACGATTATCTCCTCCATACCGGAGCCTATTTCCTGAAATATCTGTATTGCGCCCTCCTGAGCGATCTGATTGATACCCTTGACAAACTGTTTCCTCTTCATGGTATCAAGCTGTCTGACCCTCGCAAAATGTTCGGGGGCAAATGTAGGTATCCCTTCATATTCGAAGTTCTCACCCGGCATGCATATCGTATCCCCGATGGAAAACACTCCCGGATCGAAAACGCCTATTATATCACCGGCATAGGCTTCATCGACCACATGTCTTGCATCTGCCATCATCTGCTGCGGCTGTGACAGGCGCATGACCCTTCCGCCCTGAACATGCTTAACCTCCATTCCCGCATCAAACCTTCCGGAACAGATCCTCATGAAGGCTATCCTGTCCCTGTGCGCCTTGTTCATGTTGGCCTGGATCTTGAATACAAAGGCTGAAAAATCATTCGTCACGGGATCGATGATACCTTTGTCAGCCTTCCTTGCAAGCGGTGTCGTCGTCATTTCAAGGAAATATTTAAGGAACATCTCGACGCCGAAATTGGTAAGCGCCGAACCAAAAAATACAGGCGACAGCTCACCATGCTGCACTTCGTCAAGATTAAATTCGGCACTGGCTCCGTCTATAAGCTCAATCTCCTCAAGCAGTGTATCACAGGCTTCATCACCTATGAATTCGCGCAGCTTATCCTCATCATCAACCGGCAGCACATCCGTATGGCCTTCCTTTGTACCCTTTTCCGTATCCGAGAATGTCATAACAGCCTTTTTATTCCGGTCATACACGCCCTTAAAACGCTTACCCGATCCTATGGGCCAGTTAACCGGACAGGTTGCGACACCCAGCTCCTTCTCAATCTCATCCAGCAGTTCAAACGTATCATTGGCGTCCCTGTCCATCTTATTTATAAATGTAAATATGGGGATCTTCCTCATGGCACATACCTTAAACAGCTTCCTGGTCTGAGCCTCCACACCCTTACTCGCATCTATGACCATGACCGCCGAATCGGCTGCCATCAGTGTCCTGTAGGTATCCTCCGAGAAATCCTGATGCCCGGGTGTATCAAGTATGTTGATGCAGTAGCCGTCATATTCGAACTGCAGCACCGAAGATGTAACGGATATACCTCTTTCCTTCTCTATCTCCATCCAGTCGGACACGGCATGCCTTGCCGTAGCCTTACCCTTAACCGATCCGGCCAGATTGATAGCTCCGCCGTACAGCAGGAACTTCTCCGTAAGAGTTGTCTTACCGGCATCCGGGTGCGATATAATGGCGAAAGTACGCCTTTTGTTGATTTCTTTTTCGTACATATTCTCTTCCTGACTTTTATCTGTTTTATATGATCATATACTTCATTTACTCATTTACCATTGTAACCATTCATAACCGGTATTGCCGATATCATGTTACGAATATTCATTCGTGCGGGCGGAGTCTTAGCAAAGATTCTCCTGCATTTCCACCATGTATCCCAAGATAGTCAAGCACAGTGGCCGCAATATCCGCAAAAGTGTCCCTTATTCCGAGATTCCCGGGCATGACGTTCCTGCCATACATAAGAAACGGCACACATTCCCTTGTGTGATCCGTAGTCTTTGTGAAAGCAGGGTCACATCCATGATCCGCCGTTATCATCAGTACATCATCATCCCGCATCTTCCCCATGATCTGTGGAAGCTTATCATCGAAATACGCAACGGCCCTTGCATATCCGTCAATATCTCTCCTGTGACCGTAGAGCATATCGTAATCCACGAGATTCACAAACAGTATCCCCTCAAAATCCCTATCCATATATTCAAGAGTCTTCTCTATCCCATCCGGATTTCCCGTAGTATAAACATGTTCCGTAATCCCCGTGCCTGCAAAGATATCGTATATCTTTCCAACCGCAAGCGTTTCCATACCTGCATCGGTTATATGATCGAGCATGGTTTTATCCGGCGGCACAAGGGAAAAGTCATGCCTGTTGCCTGTTCTTGTGTAATTACCGTCACTGCCAATAAAGGGTCTTGCAATAACACGGCCTACTCCGTATTTTCCCTTTAATATATTCCTGCACTTCCTGCATATCTCATACAGCTCATCAAGAGGCACCACATCCTCGTGTGCAGCGATCTGGAACACGGAATCGGCTGATGTATACACGATCAGATCCCCTGTCCTGACGTGTTCGTCACCGTAATCATTAATGACCTTCGTTCCCGAGTAAGGTCTGTTGCACAGTATACCCCTTCCCGTAAGCTTCTTTACTTCATCAAGCAGCTCCTCCGGAAATCCTTCCGGAAAAGTAGGAAGAGGTTCCTTTGATATCAGACCGGCTATTTCCCAGTGTCCTATTGTTGTATCTTTCCCGGCCGATGCTTCTTTTAGCCTTGCATAAGCTCCCACCGGCTCACTGCAGCCTTCATCGTAATCCACACCGTCGATATTGAATAAGCCAAGACTTCTTAAATTGCCGGCTCTGAACTCCTTACTGAAATAGCATGATCTCATCGTATTGGAGCCCTGATCCCCAAACCTTTCGGCATCGGGAGCGTCTCCTATACCGAAGCTGTCCATAACGATCAGTATAACCCTCTTTCCCATAGCTTCCTCCCTAAAATGCACAATCCTGTAAATTCCTGAAATTTAATAATAACATACCGGCTACTTTTTTTCCATGCATCTTGCCTCACGGCAAAATAGTCAGACAAATTAACGATTTGAATATAAATAACATATACCAATTATATATTTACAGACTTATCCACATATCAAAAATTTTCAAATTTGAAACATCCGCTTTTACAGTTATCCACATTGTTAACAAAAGTCAAATACAGGTATTTACTGTATTTTCCGATCTGATTTACATAATTCAATGCATTTTTAAATTTTGTTTTAATCTTCTGCATTCCTGTTGATAAGTCTGTTGATACAGTTTTTTAGGGGTTTTCGTTTGTCAAGTGTTTTTTTACGGATTTGTATACCATGGGTGTTATTTTATTAAATATTGTCTGACAATTCAAGCAAACACCCGGTCACATAACATCAACAATAAAACAGAGGCACAGGGATCATCTTCCCATGCCTCTGAGATAAATAATAAATACTTAATTCCTATTTTGCATCCTTTATTGAGAAGCTGATCCTTCCCATCTTATCCTTACCCAGGCACTTGCACTTAACTACATCCCCGAGAGTAAGCACATCCTCAACATGATTGATCCTCTCACGTGCGATCTTGGAAATGTGTACCATTCCCTCCTTGCCGGGAGCAAACTCGATGAACGCACCGAATTCCTTAATGCTTACTACCTTACCGGTATATATCTTTCCTTCTTCGAACTCGGATACTATCATCTGGATGTACTCAATGGCCTTATCCATACCGTTCTTATCGGTTCCGCATACAGAAACGGCACCGTCATCGGTAATATCTATCTTGACACCGCATTCGTCGATTATGGCATTGATCGTCTTACCGCGCTGTCCCACTACATCACCTATCTTCTCGGGATCTATCTTTATCTGGACGATCTTGGGTGCATATTCGTTAACAGTCTTTCTGGGCTCTGCTATTGCAGGCTTCATGCAGTTCTCCATAATGAACATGCGGGCCTCACGGCAGCGGGCGATAGCTCCCTCTACTATAGGCCTTGTAAGACCGTGTATCTTAATATCCATCTGGATGGCCGTGATACCGTCAGCCGTACCTGTAACCTTGAAGTCCATATCTCCGAAGAAGTCCTCAAGTCCCTGAATATCCGTAAGAAGTACGAAATCATCATCCGTGTCGCCCGTAACCAGACCGCAGCTTATACCTGCAACCATCTTTTTGATGGGAACACCCGCCGACATCAGTGACATACATGAAGCGCATGTGGAAGCCATTGAAGTAGATCCGTTTGATTCGAATGTCTCGGAAACGCAACGGATCGCATAAGGGAATTCCTCTTCAGAAGGAAGTACGGGAATGAGTGCTCTCTCCGCCAAAGCTCCGTGACCGATCTCACGACGTCCCGGTCCTCTTGAAGGCTTTGTCTCGCCTACCGAGTAGCTCGGGAAATTGTAATGATGCATGTAGCGCTTATTTACTTCATTGCTGTCAAGACCGTCTATCCTCTGCATTTCGGAAAGAGGAGCAAGTGTGGTAATGTCACAAATCTGTGTCTGTCCGCGGGTAAACATTGCCGAACCGTGTACGCGCGGTATAAGATCAACCTCTGCAGCCAACGGACGGATCTGTGTGATCTCACGTCCGTCGGGACGCTTGTGATCCTTAAGGATCATCTTGCGTACGGTCTTCTTCTCATACTGATATACTGCCTCTCCAAGTATTGCAAGCCATTCCTCGTTGTCTGCGAAGGCTTCCTCAAGACGGGCGGTGATATTACGGATGTTCTCCTCACGAACCTGCTTCTCGTCGGTAAATACCGCTCCTTCCATTTCCTCGGGAGTAACGATCTCCTTCATCTTCGCAAACATTTCTTCGGGAATAGCGCAGCTCTCATACTCGTGCTTGGGCTTTCCCACCTCGGCAACCATCTTGTTTATGAACTCGATGATCTTCTGATTCTCCTCATGAGCCATGTATATAGCCTCGATCATCTTAGCCTCGGGTATCTCATTGGCGCCTGCCTCGATCATGATAACCTTCTCTGCAGTAGAAGCAACCGTAAGGTTAAGATCTCCGCTCTTCCACTGCTCCTGGCTGGGATTAATGATGAACTGTCCGTCTATCATACCAACCTGTGTGGTAGCGCAGGGTCCGCAGAAAGGAATATCCGAAATTGAAGTTGCTATAGCTGAACCAAGCATTGCAACAAGCTCGGGACGGCACTCGGGATCCACTGACAATACCAGATTGTTAAGAGTACAGTCATTCCTGTAATCCTTAGGGAACAGCGGACGCATGGGGCGGTCGATAACGCGGGCTGTAAGCACTGCATTCTCACTCGCCTTACCCTCTCTCTTATTGAAGCCTCCGGGTATCTTACCAACGGAATACATCTTCTCTTCAAATTCCACACTCAGAGGGAAGAAATCAATTCCCTCTCTCGGCTTGTCCGATGCTGTAGCTGTAGACAATACGGTAGTATCTCCGTAATGCATAAGTGCGGCACCGTTAGCCTGCTTGGCAACACGTCCCACGTCAACTGTGAGTGTACGTCCGCCGATTTCCATCGAAAAACTCTTGTACATACTATTCTCCTTTTCTTGATCATTTATTTCAAGACGGAAGCTATGTACCGAAACTACTGAACTGTCCATGAACATCCGGTATACACGCCGGATACCCTAAATCTATACCTCTGCAACTCAATACCTCGATCACGGCAGTTCCTGTCGCGGGCTTTCATAAACACTTCAGTGGTCTCGGGTAGCACTTCCGTCTTTGTAACTTTTTTAAAATCAAACGAACGCAGTCACACACATGCTCATGCCTGACTGCGTTCATTTATTTCCTTATGATTACTTTCTTAAGCCGAGTCTGTCAATAAGCGAACGATAACGTTCAATATCCTTCTTCTTAAGATATGCGAGCAGACCACGACGCTGACCGATCATCTTATACATACCTCTTGCGGAATGATGATCACCCGGATTGGACTTAAGATGTTCTGTAAGCTCCTTGATCCTCTCTGTAAGAACCGCTACCTGAACCTCAGGTGAACCGGTGTCGCCTTCCTTTACCGCATACTTCCTGATGATTTCCGTCTTCTTCTCTTTGCTTATCATTTCTCTACCTCCATTATGAATATCTGCCACAGGATATTCATCTGTACAAAGAACTGCTACAGTCCCCGCATCATGATATCCCAAAGCCATAGGGCCTGCCCTGAGCAACGGGTCGGAATTCCCATAACCCGGAACAGGTCACACAACGTATAGTATTTTAGCATGAAATCCACCTTATGTAAAGAATTAAATAAGGGACTGTCCTTTTTAAAGCATTTTCAAATGTCACTTTATCAACTTAAGAGCATGCGGCACTTCGGGTCATTCAATTATTTAAAATACTCAACTCCCGATTCGAATATCTTCATGTCCTGATCGCCATAGATGTTTATTGCAACCGAGTCACCTCTTCTCTCTGCATGTCCCATCTTCCCGAAACATCTTCCGTCAGGTGAAGTTATACCCTCTATCGACATATATGAACCGTTAATGTTCCATTCCTCATCCATACTTACATTTCCTTCGGGATCGCAATACTGAGTTGCTATCTGCCCATTCTCCGCAAGCTTCTTGAGCCACTCATCACCGGCAACAAAACGTCCCTCTCCATGTGATGCTGGAATGACATATGTGCTTCCGAGTGTTGCCTTCCGAAGCCATGGCGACTTGTCGGAAACCACCTTGGTGTATACCATCTTTGAAATATGGCGGTTTATAGTATTGAATGTAAGCGTCGGAGCACTGTCATTCTGCCCGGTGATCTCTCCGTTCGGAACAAGTCCGAGCTTAATGAGAGCCTGGAAACCGTTGCAAATACCAAGCACAAGACCGTCACGCTCATTCAGGAGCTTCATAACAGCTTCCTTGAGAGCCTCATTCCTGAACGCGGTAGCAAAGAACTTCGCCGATCCGTCAGGTTCATCACCCGCCGAAAAGCCTCCGGGGAACATGATTATCTGAGCCTGTTCAATAGCTGCTCTGAATTCATCAACAGAAGCCCTTATATCCTCGGCACTCAGATTTCTGAATACCTTCGTTACAACGTCTGCTCCTGCCCTTTCAAACGCCTTTGCCGAATCGTATTCACAGTTTGTTCCGGGGAATACCGGTATGAATACTGTGGGTTTTGCAACCTTATTTGCGCATATATATATCTTATCGGCTTTATATAACGGCGTATCTACCTTTTCATTTCCATCAACAGCCTTCGTAGGAAATACTTTCTCAAGAGGTGCCTTCCATGTGTCAAGCGCTTCTTCGAGAGATATATTCATACTCCTGTAACTGAAGTATCTGTCGTCCGTTACCTCACCGATAACGATATGCTCTGCGCTAAGCTCCGCTTCCTTTCCTGCATCCACCTCGGCAACGATCGAACCGAAGAGCGGTCCGAACATATCAGCCGCCTTTGCATCATCGGCAAGTCTTACACCAAGGCAGTTACCGAAGGCCATCTTGGACAAAGCAGCAACGACGCCTTTACCATCCACCGCATATGCGGATACAATTCTCTTATTCTGTATATCATCATGGAGTCTGTCATACAGATCCATTACCTGATCATAATCCGGAAGATCGTATTCATCCCTCTTTATCTTCATAAGCACCAGCTTGTTTCCTGCCTTTTTAAGTTCCGGAGTGATGATATCACCCTCTTTGGCAACATCCACCGCAAAGGATACGAGCGTAGGCGGAACATCTATATCATTAAAGGTTCCTGACATCGAATCCTTACCGCCTATTGAGGGAAGACCAAACCGGAGCTGCGCATTGAATGCTCCGAGCAGCGCAGCGAACGGCTGGCTCCATCTTGCCGGATCCTGCGACATACGTCTGAAATACTCCTGAAATGTAAATCTTATCTTTCTGAAATCACCGCCTGCAGAAACAATCCTTGCCATCGATTCCAAAACCGCATATACGGAGCCATGATATGGGCTCCATGAAGACAGATAAGGATCAAAGCCGTAGCTCATCATGGTAACCGTATCGCACTTCCCTTTAAGTACAGGCAGCTTGGCTACCATAGTCTGTGTCTCCGTAAGCTGATATTTACCGCCATAAGGCATGAACACGGAAGCGGCGCCTATGGAAGCATCAAACATCTCTACAAGCCCCTTCTGTGAACATACGTTAAGATCGGCAAGCGTATTAAGCCATGCTTTCTTAATATCTTCATCTGATGCATCACCTGCATCTGTCTTGTTTTTAAGCAGTGCATCAACCGAAGGTATCTCAAATTTATCAAAGAACTTATCCTTTTCATCCGGAACATCCACCGATACATCCGTCTCCTGATGCGCTCCGTTTGTATCAAGAAAGGCTCTTGATATATTAACTATTTCCTTTCCTCTCCATGTAAGCACAAGACGCGGTTCCTTTGTAACCACTGCCACCTTGGTAGCCTCAAGATTCTCCTCATCCGCATATTTCATGAACTCATCAACATCTGAAGGAGCAACTACAACCGCCATCCTCTCCTGGGATTCGGATATCGCAAGCTCTGTTCCGTCAAGACCGGCATATTTCTTTGGAACCTTATCAAGATCGACCGTAAGACCCTCTGCAAGCTCACCGATCGCCACAGATACACCGCCTGCACCGAAATCATTACACTTTCTTATAAGGCGGCTAACCTCGGGACGTCTGAACAGCCTCTGAAGCTTACGCTCGGTAGGCGCATTTCCCTTCTGAACCTCGGCCCCGCAGGTATCTATCGACTGCTCTGTATGAGCCTTTGATGAGCCTGTGGCACCACCACAGCCGTCACGTCCAGTACGTCCGCCCAGCAGGATGATAATATCTCCCGGATCCGATGTCTCCCTGATCACATTCTTACGGGGTGCAGCACCCATTACAGCGCCTATCTCCATACGCTTTGCCACATATGAAGGATGGTATATCTCCTTAACATATCCCGTAGCAAGACCGATCTGATTGCCGTATGATGAATAACCTGCCGCTGCGCCACGTACCAGCTTCTTCTGAGGAAGCTTGCCATGGAGCGTATCCTTAATTGATACGGTAGGATCAGCAGCTCCGGTTACACGCATGGCCTGATATACATATGAACGTCCCGACAGGGGATCCCTTATCGCACCGCCCAGACATGTGGCGGCACCGCCGAAGGGTTCTATCTCTGTAGGATGATTGTGTGTCTCATTCTTAAAGCTTACAAGCCACTCCTCTTCCTTTCCGTCTATTTCCACAGGCACTACTATCGAACAAGCATTGATCTCATCAGATTCCTCCTGATCATCAAGCTTTCCTTCCTTCTTAAGCTTACGCATGGCAAGAAGCGCGATATCCATAAGGCATACGAACTTGCCCTTCTTATCCTTAAATATCTCATCATGCACATTGAGATATTCCTTATATGTATCCTCCAGAGGTTTTCTGTAGAACCCGTCTGCAAAATCAATATTTTTCAGTTCTGTCGAGAATGTTGTATGGCGGCAGTGATCCGACCAGTATGTATCAAGAACACGTATTTCCGTCATTGAGGGATCACGTTTCTCCTCATCGCGGAAATAATTCTGAATGTGAAGGAAATCCTTGAACGTCATTGCAAGAGAAAGAGAAGCGTACAGCTTCTTAAGCTCTTCCCCCGGCATATCCTTAAATCCGTCAAACACGGCAACATCTGCCGGCTCATCAAAGTTAGCAACCAGTGTGTCCGGTTTCTTCATTCCCGTTTCCCTGGAATCCACGGGATTTATACAATATGCCTTTATCTGATCAAGCTCATCTTCCGTTATATTCCCTTCGAAGCAGTATGTCACGGCTGTCTTGATTATCGGTTCCTCATCCTCTTTCAGGAAGCGGACACACTGAACTGCGGAGTCAGCCCTCTGATCAAACTGTCCGGGAAGATATTCCACGGAGAACACCTTTGAATCCGCAGTTCTCTCAAAGTCCTCCTCATAGAGTATATCAACGGGAGGCTCGGCAAATACCGTTGTCTTGGCTCTTTCGTATGTCTCCCCGGAAATATTCTCGATATCATAGCGTATGAGCTCCCTTACCCTGGATATATCCTTAAATCCAAGATAATTCTTTATCTCCTCATGCAATTCCTTTGCCTTTACTGCGTAAGGTTCTTTCTTTTCTACATAGATGCGCTTAACCACTTTTAATTCTCCTTTTTAAATTTTTATAATAACAAAAACGGGTAGTGTTATGTAAACCATATTACCTTATTCCACTACCCATTTTTATACCACAATAACCGTCTTTAATCAATCGGACGGTGTACCGTTCTCATAAAGAAATCTGTCAACGAATATACCGTGCACAAAGAAACGCTGCTTCTGAGAGCCCGCACCCTGACAGGTTACAAGAGTTATCGAATTATCTTCTTCACTCGGCCTGGCATCGCACGATACCATGGACTTATCAAGTGCATTGCGGATATACTGTCTGTATTCCTTGACAGTTCCGGCGCTGTTGTACATTTCGCTGTCTTTTTTGTCAATATAATATGCATAAATCTGATATCTGTATATACCGTCTTTAAGGAACATGTATATATATGGATCGTTCTTTACCAGACCTGCATCCTTTCTTATCTTTCTCAGATCACCGAACATCGAACCGTTCTTCATGGCATGTCCGTATACAAAAGTATTATACATGCTGAAATCTGCCTTGTCCCCGCAGTCTATAAAAATACAGCCGGCAAAATTGGGCTCCTTTTTAAAGGTATTATGAAGGTAATATTCATTATCCGCCCCCTGTACAACCGGATAATTTATTCCTGCAGCTCCCATATATATCCAGCCTATGTAGTCCTTATTTTCCATCTTAAGGCCCGCGTAATCTATCTCCATATCAGGAAAGTCACTTCTGTTATAGTTACGCTTGAGGATCTTCTCCTCTTCTTCCGGTTTCTTTTTCGTTTCCTGTTCCCAAGACGCATCCGGAACCGATGACTCACTCACATAGCTCTCAAGCGCGGAATACTCCTCCTCACCTTTTTTGTACTCATTATACGTTTTAAATACCATGAATGCAGAGATCACCACACCCAGAGATGCCACTATTATTGCTATTATCCTTACTTTATTATTCATCTTTAAATCCCTGATCTGTACTCCTTTATACTTCAAGACCCGTCTTAGTATTGCAGGCGTGTGATCTTATATTACTTTTGTAACTATTCAGCACACGTTCTTTTTTGATTATAACAGAATTATTCGATATTCAAAACATGATATTCAAAAGGCCGACCGTATTATTTTCGGTCGGCCTTTCTTATTTGGTTGTAATCCCGCTTCCTGCAGGTGAAAATTCATTATTTACCTGCTTTTCTTCTCTTATTTCCGGATGCCAGCAGCCATATTATCGTACCTGCGCATGCCATCAGCAGTGCAAGCCACAGTGCTATCGCACTTGCATCTCCCGTTGCAGGGCCTGTCCTTGCTCCGAGTACTCCTTTCTTCGGTGTACTCCTTACTCCGAGCACTCCCGATACCTTCTCGGCTATCGGTGCCCTTACTCCGGCTACTCCGCTCTCCTGCGTGATTTCGGAATTGGTGATGTTTCCGAGGCTTATGCTTACAGGACCTGCATTGTCTGCTCCAACCGTGAAGGTGTATGCAAGCGTTTCTCCGTTTATGTCCCGGGCTATCTCATATCCTTCCGGTGCCTCTGTCTCCACGAAGAAGTAATCATCCCAAGGCAGGTCGCTTACGGTTATGCGTCCGTTTGCATCCGTTGTGTACGTTCCGTACCTGTAGTATGCATCCGAGAATACCGTGCTCGCTGCTGCCTGTCCCGATGTCCTCGGTGTCTTTGAATACAGCTCGAATACCGCTCCCTCAAGGGTCTTGCTTCCATCCTCGCTTACCTTCGTCAGTGTTACCGATCCTGACATCCTCGGATCTGTATAGCTTACTTTTACTTCTGCTCCCTGCTCTCCTATAGTGAAGGCCATCGTATCGCTCTTAAGCTCATAGCCCGCAGGTGCCTTCGTCTCCTTGAAGTAGTACGAACCAAACGGTATTCCTTCTACCTTAAGCTCTCCGTCCGCATTTACGGCAAGCGTCTTTATCCCGCTTCCATCCTTTGAGTAGCTGTAGCTTCCGGTGCTTCCCGTCACGCTTACCTGGGTTCCGTCCTGTGCATACATCGCGAATTCGGCTCCCGCAAGCTTATCCCTTGTCTCTTCATCAAGCTTCGTAAGGATCACAGAACCAAGGATCGGATCGTCGAACATCTCTACCTTCTGCTCTACTCCGTCAAGCCCTACCT
>CAMORO010000029.1 GCA_946623875.1 uncultured Lachnospiraceae bacterium
CGACTGGTATCCCCAAAGATTAAGAATACAGATACACAGCATCATGAACCACTGCTCATCCTTTTTATCCGAGAGTCCCCTTGCAAGCATCAGAGACACAAGATAGAATGAAGGGATCATAACAAACTGTGAAACCGAGAAGATCACTATAACCGGATTTCTGAGCAACAGCTTCGACACAGCCGCCCACAGGCTCATCATCGGTGCACCCGTCACAACCCTACCGGTATCTGCAGCTTTAACTGCATCCTGCGTCATGATCATTACTTCCGGAGCTTCGGAAACATACATATATGTTCCAAACATCTGCAGTACGATCAGGATGATAACTGCCGCCTTGAGGACTGAATGCCATCCGGATGATCCGACGTCTGTTTTATCAGTTTTTGCCACACCGGTCTCAGACTTGCTACGCCCTGCCCTGAACAGGCCTCTGCCGTATCTTCTCACCGCATAAACTGCTGCCTCAAGTTCACATACGATCCAAAGGAATGAAGAAATCCACAGCTTCATGCCAAACAGTGATCCTGCCACGGCTATGATATTATATATAAGAATATTTACGGTAATCCCGCTGCCGAGGATCTCGGGAATTCCCGCATCAGCACTCCCTGCCTTATCCGTAAATACCTTACCGGTACACCATCCTGATGCGGCAAATGCAAGTACGGTAACAAGGATATACGGAGAACTGTCAATAAGCATACCGATCATCTGCTCTCCCCCGTTCCGTCCCTGTATACCATTATATCTCCTTCTCTTGCAACGAGTTCATAACCATACTCCTCAAGCGGAAGTTCAAAGTAGTTGACACAACTGTCATATATTAGATAGTTATACCCTATACTGCGTATGGTCCTGACAAGCCTTCTCTCATCCGGCGTAGACATCAGGAGCTGGTCATATACATATCTCGCTTCTCCCTCAAGCTTATCCGGATCTCCGTTTGCGGGATGGTCGTACAGCATATCAACTCTTCCGTAACAGAGAGTTCCTATATAAGGACTTATCTGAGGAGCTGCAACAACCCGCTTTTCCCCATCCAGCCTCATTAATATCCCGGCTGTCCTCCTGACATCCTCTTTCACATGAAAAACATTCTCAGCAGTATAGTGATCGTCCTGTGAAAAAACGAACTGCCCCGACAGCATCAGCATGATCACAATAAGACAGCATACGATAATACTGTATACCGGCTTTATCCTCTTTTCTTTTAATGTACCGAATAATAAAGACGCAGCATATCCTATACCGGACACGGGACTTAATACAAATAACCCCGCCGCACCCGGTCTGTCCTTCTTTTTCAAAAGATAAATAATAAGAACAGAGACGAGAAACAGCGCAAGCAGCTTTCCCGTCCCACGATAATTGTTATATGTATTTAACAACTGATTTAGGATATCTTTCATTTATTCAACCATACATTATAGTGAACGAATTTATTTATTTCGTTTACTATAGTAGAGATTCTTTGTTTCGCCCGGAATGGTAAAACAGCGGGAACCAATTATCTCTCGGCACGCATCGGATTGTTAAGGAAATCCTCATATGCAAGCCTGATCCCGTCTTCAAGCTCGGTCTTATATGTCCAGCCGAGCGCCGCAGCCTTACTAACATCAAGCAGCTTCCTCGGTGTTCCGTTCGGCTTACTTGTATCCCAGCGTATCTCCCCTTCATAGCCTATGATCCCGGCAGTTAGATCAGTAAGCTCCTTGATAGTTAACTCCTTACCGGTACCTGCATTTACAGTCTCATCACCGCTGTAATTGTTCATAAGGAATACACAGAGATTCGCCAGATCGTCCACATAAAGGAATTCCCTGAGCGGGCTTCCGTCTCCCCAACAGGTAACGTAGGGAAGGTTCTGCTCCTTAGCCTCGTGGAACCTTCGTATGAGCGCAGGAAGGACATGCGAATGCGTCGGATGATAATTGTCATTTGGACCGTAGAGATTGGTAGGCATTACGCTAATATAATCCGTTCCGTACTGTTTATTCAGATATTCACAATACTTAAGACCCGATATCTTGGCCAGCGCATATGCCTCGTTTGTCTTCTCAAGTTCCGAGGTGAGCAGACAACTCTCGGGCATCGGCTGCGGTGCAAGTCGGGGATAGATACATGAAGAACCCAGAAATTCAAGCTTCTTACATCCGTTCTCGTATGCACTGTGTATCACGTTCATTTCAAGGGTCATATTGAAATACATGAAATCCGCCAGAGCCTCACTGTTAGCCGCTATACCTCCTACTTTCGCAGCAGCGAGGAAAACGTATTCCGGCTTCTCATCAGCAAAGAAATCCTCAACATCTGCCTGTCTGCACAGATCCAGCTCACTGTGTGTTCTTGTTATTATATTGTTGTAACCCTGTCTCTCTAGTTCTCTTACTATTGCCGAACCAACCATACCTCTGTGTCCGGCTACATATATCTTCGAATTCTTTTCCATGATTATATGTGTTTCCTCTGTGTGTTCTGTTTAATATCCTTTCCGGCCGTTCCTGCTTCACATATAAGTCGGGATGCCGGGTCTGTTGTCAGCGTCTGCTGTCAAGTGGCTCAGGATTACCGCCGCCATTTCTGAACTCTTCGGAGCTCATTCCGGCGATAGCCTTCATATCCGCATCGACCATCATGGATACAAGTCCCTTGAAATCGACCTTTCTCTTCCATCCAAGCTCCTTCTCGGCCTTGGAACAGTCACCCCAGAGGAACTCAACCTCTGCAGGCCTGAAATATCTGGGATTGACATCCACAAGGATACGGCCTGTCCTGGCATCATATCCCTTCTCGCCTACTCCCTTGCCCTTCCATTCTATATCAATACCGACTTCCTTAAATGCAAGCTCGACAAATTCCCTTACGGTATGAGTCTCATTGGTGGCAAGTACGTAATCACTCGGCTTATCCTGCTGGAGTATCCTCCACATTCCTTCCACGTAATCACCCGCAAAGCCCCAGTCACGCTTGGCATCAAGGTTTCCTAATGACAGCTTCTCACGTTCATCGGCCATGATCGATGCCACCGCCCTTGTTATCTTTCTTGTCACGAAGGTTTCTCCCCGTCTGGGAGACTCATGGTTAAACAGTATTCCGTTGCAGGCAAACAGGTTATAAGCTTCCCTGTAATTGACTGTTATCCAGTATGCATACAGCTTGGCTGCGCCGTAAGGACTCTTGGGATAGAAAGGTGTCTTCTCGGACTGAGGGGCTGTCTCGGGAAGTCCTCCGAACAGCTCGGATGTCGATGCCTGATAGAACTTCGTCTTAACCCCCGATTTCTTGATCGCATCAAGAAGCCTTAGCGTTCCGATACCCGTTGTTTCGGCGGTATACTCCGGAACCTCAAATGATACCGCAACATGAGACTGAGCAGCAAGATTGTATATCTCGGTGGGCTGTATCTGCTCGATAAGCCTGTTTAAGTTACTGCTGTCGGTAAGATCACCGTGATGCAGGAACATAGTCTTGTCGCGAACCTCCCTGTCATAATACAGATGATCTATCCTGTCTGTGCTTATGCTCGAATGACGACGGATTATACCATGAACCTCGTAACCCTTTTCAAGCAGAAGCTCTGCAAGGTAGGATCCATCCTGTCCCGTGATACCTGTTATTAACGCAACGTTTCTCATACTGTTTCTCCTATTATAAAAAAATTCCGGTAACATATGACTCATGCGGGTAATATGTTCAACGATATAACTCCCACTATAATGCCAAGGATCGCTCCGCATATAACCTGCAGTGGCGTGTGCCCTATGAGAACCTTCAACTGCTCCTGATTGAATTCAAGCTTGAATTCGCCGTTCTCGGGCAGCCTGAAGAACTCCATGATCTGATTTAGTACCTCCGCCTGATTACCGGTTTCCCTCCTGACTCCTCTGGCATCATACATTACTATGATCGCAACTACCGCGGCAAGTGCAAAAACAGGCGATCCGAGTCCGTACTCGGCTCCTGCGGCCACACAGAGGGCACATACCGTTGAAGAATGGCAGCTTGGCATACCGCCCGACCCGACAAGTCTCTCCAGATTAACCCTTCTGTTGATCATACAGTCTATTATTGTCTTAACTACCTGTGCCACACCCCATCCCAGAAATGCCGTGATCAGCATCCTGTTGTGAAGCAGGTCTGTTAGATAATTCATTTATCCACACTCTTTTCAAAATTTTAGATATTCTCACCGGCCAAATATTCGGCTATCGCTTTCTCCCAGTCCGCATACATATGATCCGTTGTAAGCTTGAACATGTAATTCTCAAGTACCGAGAACTTCGGCCTGTCGGCCGACTGAGGGTTCATTTCCTTGTACTCCTCACTGGTGACGGGAATGACTTCCGTCTTTTTACCCGCAAGCCGGAATATCTCCTTCGCAAAATCGGCCCAACTGCACTGCCCCTCGCAGGTACCGTGGAAGAGACCGTAATTCCCTGTGGGAAGAAGATAAGCAACAGCCTTGGCCAGTTCAGCGGTACTTGTCGGAGAACCGAGCTGATCGTTTACAACTGTCAGCCGGTCATGATTCTCCGACAGTTTAAGCATAGTCCTTACAAAGTTCTTACCGTCACCGTAAAGCCATGCCGTTCTTATAATAAAATACTCCCTCGCAAACTCCTTCACAAAGTTCTCGCCGGCAAGCTTGGTAATACCATACATTGCCTTGGGACCTACGGGGTCAAACTCCGTATAGGGAACGCTGCCATCGCCCGCAAAGACATAGTCGGTTGAGATATGCATCATCTTCGCCCCCGTCTGTGTCGCAGCTATGCTTAAGTTCCTCGGTCCTATCGCATTTATCCTGAATGCCGCATCCTTCTGGACCTCACAGGCATCAACCGCAGTGTGAGCCGCACAGTTGATGACCGCATAGGGCTTAACCTCGTTAAAAAGGTCAAGGCAGGCATTAAGATCGGTGATATTGAGTTCCCTTATTCCCTCTACTCCGTAATCGGTATTTACCAGTTCGTATTCGCTGTTCCCTTCATAGAGCCTGTTTATCTCTCTGCCCAACTGTCCGTTACAGCCGGTTACTATTATCTTTTTCATGACGGTATGCTCCTCGTAAATATGTCCGGTTTTACTTTTTTATCTATAATTAGTATCATACTTTCAAAAAAAACCAATATATAGTATACTCAATATTGGTTGATTTTTCAACCATAATACTGTTGTAAACGGAATAATTACTTATTCTGCCAAAAACGTATTCCGAGGAAAAAAGATGAATAAGATCAAATACACTGTCATAACCGCTCTTGCCATGATCCATCAGGTGATCACACACTGTCTGTGCAAAAGCATCTTTACGGTTCCACCCTCAGAAAATATCGGTGATTATGTTATATGCACCATCTGCGCATTTATAATATGCCTTTTCTTTTATCATGCACTGTGGCAGGTTATCATCGACAAAAACCGCAGCAGCAATACCATCACAAGGGTTATAAAGAAGGCCCTTCCATATCTTACAGTCATGATCGCAGTATGTGTGATCAAACTCCGCGGCGGGTACCTTAGCAATGACGAAACACTCATTTATGAAAATGCGGTCAACCTGACACACTATACATGGTTCTATTATATTACCACCTATTATTATATTGTAAGCCTTATGCTCATCCCGCATATGTATGCACCGATATTTGTCAAGCTGATCATTGAATATCTTGTTGTCGGATACACAGTACTGCGTGCGAGTGACTATTTCGATACAAGAACCGAAGCGCCTTTTATATTCCTTGGAAAAAAGAAACAGATAAAGATCGGTTACGGACAGCTTACAATGCTGCTGTTTCTGTTGTATCCCGTTATAGCATATACAACCAGCGCACATCGTCTGCCCATATATTTCCTGTTGTATCTGTTTATGATGATCATGCTGCTGTTTGACAGGCTCGAACAGTCTGTACTTACACCCCGGAGACTGGCCACACTGATGTTCCTGGGTGCTGTACTTACCCAGTGGCGTACAGAGGGTATCTATCTGCTTGCGCTTATACCGATACTTATGTTCATAACATACTCAACCATCTCAGTTCCGGTGATAACCCTGAGGGATACAGACGGCAACGAAGAACAGCCGCTTATTTCCATATCGGGAAATCGTACCTGTAATATAAAAACAAGATCCGTAATGATCACGGTTCTTGTTTTATACATACTCATACAATATCTTGTTTCGATCCCACAGAACGGAATAGCCGCAAAGGAACTGGGTGCAGCCGCAGACGACCGCATGAAACCCTTCTATGCATACACAATAACAAATATGTACCGCAACGGCCTTGACATGGACAAAAACGCCGATGACCTTGCCATAGTCGATAAATACATTTCTCTTGACTCGCTGGATGCCATAAATGAATATTATGGAAATATCAACTATGAGGATGTCCTGATACTATATCAGCCGGGATTTGTAGGTGTTCGTGAGGAAGCCGATGTGACCGAATACTATAACTTTGTTGCTGCTCTGAAGCGGATCTTCAAAAACAATCCCCAGATATTCCTGCGTACAAGGATAGGTGCCTTCGTTTATGCCGCTCTGCCCTACCACATTACATATACGGGAAATGATCCACGCTCTCTTGCAAGCCTTGTGCTCAGCATTGTCAAATCAATATCCTACAATCTGTTCATTCCGCTTATCATAGTGTTGTTCATCTTATTCTACGCTCTTACCGGGAGCCGCTGGTTTACCTTCTTTGTCTCCGGTGGTCTTCTTGCACACTGGTTCATCGTTTTCATACTTGCTCCGGCGTCTTATTTCAAGTACTACTTCCCGGTATATATTACAGCGTATCTGTATCTTTTGCTCATAATAATAGCCGGTGTTCACAATCGTAAACACCGGACTAAAATTAAGATATTGCAGTAAATATCATATATTGATTCCAAACATCAAATAATTGTTCCTACTTTCCCTATGCGTTAGCCAGAGCACACAGCTCGTCAAGCATCTTCGGAAGGTCTGTTTCCATATTCTCATCCGTGAACTGGCAGGTTCCGACCTTCTGATGTCCTCCGCCGTTATACTTAAGCATAAGATGTCCTACATCTATCTTACAGGTCTTGTTGATAATGCTGTAACCTACAGCGGCCGAACAGCCCTTGCCACCCTTGCCATTAACGATCCATGCAGAAATATTCTGCTCAGGATACATACTGTAAATAAGGAAACGGTTGCCTGTATATATGGGATCCACATTCCTGAGATCGCTTATGATCACGTTACCTTCAATACGCGTATTTGCCTTAACCATTTCCTTGAACTTGGCTGTCTGCTCCTCATACACCTCGATCCTTTCCTTAACATCGGGCATATCGAGTATCTCCTCTGTCGACTTATCCTTGCAGGCAACCATCAGCTTCTCCATCAACTGATAATTGGAAACGGTAAACTGCCTCCACCTTCCGAGGCCTGTCCTTGGATCCATAAGGAAACCAACCAGTATCCAGCCCTTGGGGTTCATTATCTCATCTACCGTAAGATTTCCCGAATCTACCTTATCAACCGCCTCCATCATATCATCGAAATTGGGGAAGGTATCCTTTCCGCCATAATACTCATATATAATACGGGCACATGAAGGAGTAAGCCTGCTCTCACCCTTGTATTTACCCTGAAGCTGCAGCCTCTCATGCTCGCTTGAATGATGATCGAACCACAGTCCGCAGCCTTCAACATAAGGAACGTTCGCAAGGCAGTCATTCTCCGTAACTTCAACCAGTCCGTCCTGCAGATCCTTGGGGTGTGCATATACCCAACTATCTATAATTCCGGCAGCAAGCAGTAATGCTCCGCATGCCAATCCGTCAAAATCAGATCGAGTTACCAACCTCATAGCCATCTGTAAATACCTCCTAAGTAAGTATATTTATATTGTACTGATTTCCTTAGCGCAAATCAAGAAAAATTTGTATAAATCAGTTTTATCTGTACATGAGCCTGCCGGCACAATAATATCTGGCAAAGTCATCCGAGTCGATTATCGCTCTGATGTGGAACAGTCCTCCGGCCCTCTTCACATTCATGGGGTCACCCACCGCCAGGAAATACTGTTTCTCATCCGACGCAGACTGATAATAATAGAAATCGGCATAATTGCTATACGTTGATGCCCCGAATTCAGACGGGAGCATGACAGTCGGATATTCAGGGTCATAAGACATATTCCTGATGCAGGCATCATTGGTATTGTTATGTTCAGGCTCTCCGCCGTCTACTCCGATGCTCTGAGCCGGTATATAGGAATTAAGCATTACCTCTTCCCCGTCTCCGTTAACAAAATAGAATACTCCGTTCGTGATATAGCTGTCCGCCCCAAGCATGACCATTGCGCTGCCGTACAGGTTCTCTATATTCCTGTACTTAAATCCATGCCTTCCGTTGTTTGCCACGAGATAACCTGTACAGTAATCGATGGAAGCAGTCTTGCCTGTAAGGCTCGGATAAGAAGCTATGACCGTTTCACCCGCACGGACATCAACCGGTGTTCCGCTGAAGCCTATCTCAATATGGTCTCCGTCATCATTAACGGAAGTAACTTCCCTGCAGTTGTCCGTTGTATGATCGATAAATACCTGATCACGGCCTGCCTTCCTCGATAACGCGATCTCCTCCTCATCCTTTTTCATGGCATTCCATCCGTCTGTAGTATTGAGAAGGACGACACTGCTTCCTTCCTCGATCTTCTGTGTCGCACCGAAGCTGTTCACAACTATCTTGTTGGCGCTGACTTCGCTCTGTATGGCTATACCCGTATTCTTGTTATTTGCATCCTTGTTGGCGCTGTAGTAATAAAGATCTGTCTCACCTGCCATAAGTGATGACGAATCAAGGCATCCGGTTTCCACCATAAACAGCTTTTGGATTGCAGAATACATGGAGTAGCCGATCTCCCGATAGCCTTCACCGTTGTCTCTTGCAAGGCTTCTTATATCCGCATAGGAAACATTAATCGTCGGATAAGCTCCTGCCTTGCTCCTAAGGACTCCGTCTTCTTCAACTCCCAGATAGGCGCCCACATATACATAGTCCTTTTCCTCTCCCTCATCAACAAACACCGGATCCACAACATACCCCGGATGTTCAGTACCGCTGATCCATATTTCCTCGCGATCAGAGTCGACAACTCTCTTAACATAGAACTTCGGTATCTCAACCATGACATTTCCGTTTGTCCCGTTGTCGGAATATCCGAATTCATCTTCATGAACTACCAGAAGTTCACCTTCTTCATTGTAACCAAGATTACAAAGCCTGATATCGGACCATGGATACGCATCATCGAAATCATTGACTCCGCTTCCCATCCATTCATTATCCACACAGTAATCAAAATGCATTCCGACCGCATCTCCCAGTCTTCTGCATACCACCATGCCTTCTTTTCCGGATATTTCAATCCCGTACTCCGCATCCCTTCCGTTACTTGTGCCTGCATCCTTTGGTTCAACTGTTATACGGCCGCAGATATCACCCTGCATGAATATCCCAGCACCGTTATACACAGCGGGGCTTTCCAGATCAAGCGTCTCCTTCGCTGCCCCGTCTTCATAAAGTGTCCATACACCATCCCTGCATTCTATGTACTGCCCCTGCGTAAGATCGGGAAGTTCGCACTCGTTCGAACCCGAATCGCTGTAGCCCTGCAGAAAATTACCATAATACATCAGAACGCCCTTACTGTCAGAAAACGTGTGATCTCCAATGGATTCATCCGCATAGGTCACACGGCATTTGACGGCTGTTTCCGGAATTTCCATAACGGAGTAAGGACGGTTGTTCAAACCAATGGAACGCATATTGCAGATAACATTCTTCCCTTCGCCTTTGGCCTTGGCCTCCTCATCCTCGTAGTACAGATCCTCGATAAGCTCTATCTTGCCGTCAGCATCCATGAACTGCCATATGGCACAGTTCATATCACCGGTAAGCATTATAGTTCCCTTGGACTTGTCTATCTCGGTCCAGGGAGTTGTGCGGCAGCCCTCATCTTCCGTCAGTTCATCCCGAAGCCCGTCTACCTTGCCTACATCATATCCCTCGGGAGTTATATCCTCTCCTTTGAAGACAAGCCTGACATTTCTGGTAAATCCCACTACAGGCTCAATCTTCATCACAAGATCATCCGAATTCACATGATAAAACGGTTCGTTTACCGATATATCGTTATCACCGTATTCAGCCATGGTTGTAGCCAGGACATAAGATTTAACGGCGTTTTCTTCATCATTAAGCTCTTCATACCAGCCTGCCAGCTCTATCTCTTCATCAAATACATCTTCCTGGCCAAGGCAGTAATGTTCAAGCTGGTTGACAGCCTTCCTTAATTCCCCCCTGTCGTGGAACTTGTGTGCCTGTTCCAGCATCTTATCCCTGTCATAGGTTATCGAATTATCCTTCTTTCTTATACCGTAAAACACGATACCGCCGCATATGAGCGCCGCAACAAGGAGCAGGACTATAACCAGCTTAATATTAGAACGATCAAAATCCATTAAAACATTTCCTCCGCGATTCTACACTACGTCCGGAATGACCCGGTATTCTGTCATCCCAATACATAATTCAAGAAAAAAGGGAACCGGCATTAACCGGTTCCCCTCGTCACAAGCCGAAAATCAAATATTACTACTTGATTAATCACGCGTGATTAATCCTGTTTGTTTCATCCCCTTTCGGGGATGAAATCACAGAATAAAAATTTAATTACTGATTACCAACAAGTAAAGCTGCTGCTGCACCAACTGCATACTGGCCATTGGCATCTTTAGCCTTATCTACTGTAGCTGTGTTATTACCATCAGCTGTTGTATTGGTCTGTACAACTGCACCGCTTGCAAAGTTCTGGTAAACTGCTACGTTTGATCCGGGTGTGAAGAACACACTTGTGAACTTCCACTGGGGAACTGCAGCATTGCCCTTCTGTGCAGCTACGATAGTGCTCTTTCCACCATTGTAAAGCATGTTCCACAGAACAAAAGCATTTAAGAAATCCATATCAGACTGTCCATTACTCTGACCGTTGCTCCAGTAAACCCAAGGCTTGTCATTAGGGCTGGACTTCTCTGCCCAATAATTGTAAACATCAGCATCGGCAGGCCTTCTATTCCTGTTAGCATCCTTATTAGCATCCTTAGATCCCGCAAATACGCTTACTGCCATCGAAACAACTAACACGGCAACTGTAAAAGCTGCCATAATCCTCTTTTTCACTTCAGCATTATCCTCCTTTCGTAGAGTGCTTGTGACTATATACTGACCGGCGAACCGGAGTATACCGAATTAAAGATAAACAAACAATTAAATTCCTTTAACGAAGATAAAGTATACATCATAAATCACTGTCTGTCAACCTCTACATAAAACAGTTTGATGACCAGCTCCCTCAGTGCCTCCTCATCGGGATAGAAATACTCGTAATCCTCATCATCTGTTCTTGTCTCACCCTCCATGGTATAGATATCATCCTCATCGAATGTATATCCCAGATATTCCGATGCCATATAACCGATCGTATCAACAGTCAGATCGCTTGTGATATATTCCTTTGCATTATTAAATATCGTTACGGGAAGCGTTATATTTTCCTTTGTCTCATCCTTCATCTTTTTTACAAAGGTCTTAAGATAGAGCTTCTGCCTTGCAAGCCTCATCCTCTGGCTCTCAAATACATTGACATCCCTGTAATGAACAAAATCATATGCGTTCTTACCCTTAAGCTCGATGGTAGCTCCCGGTTTCCATGCCTTGTTGATCCCGGCCGCATCCGTCATATTATCCGGAAGCGTAAGTGTAACACCTCCGACCGAATCATTGATCATCGGTATTGCCTGATAGTTAACGGCCGCATATCCGTGGATCGGCATATCAAAAAGCAGCTTGCTTACCGCATCCCTTGTCAGCTCACAACTGTATTCACCACCGCCTCCGAAAGCATGCTGAACCGAAATCTCCGACCTGATCCATTCATCCCCGCCGTTTTCACCGAGACCGACCATCAACACGTCAACCTCAGTATCTCTGTTGACTGCCAGTATTTTTATGCTTTCATCTACGGGATTGACTATCACAAGAAACAGACCATCAGCCTGTCCTCCCGCTGTCAGATCACCGTAATCCACTTCTCCTGTTTTATGCGCATCATCTATACCCATAATAAGAAATGTACGTATCTGGTCATTGTACTTATATGCTTTGCCTTCAAAGCTTATCCAGTCATCCTGCCAGTCAGACGCGTATACAGGATCCAGCTTCAATCCTGATCCATCGCCGTCCGTAAGAGTCGGGCCTTCGGTATTGGCATTCTTAGTAAGCCTGTTCCTTCCTACGATAGTAACTATCTTAACCGTACCGGCAAGTATCACTCCAACTGCGAGCAGACATCCGATTATGATCAGCAATCTCTTTATTATATATTCACTTCTTGTTACTACTCTTCTGCCACTTCTGCGTTTTCCACTCATGCTGATCCCACAATACTATCCTTTACCAACAATATAATACAGTTATACGCCACTTATCTTTTATTCTGAATAGTTACTATTCTGTATCATTACCGTAATACTTACCATAGTATTTGCCGTAATACTTACCGTAATACCTGCTGTAATATTTTCCGTAATATCCCTTACCTGTAAGGTTCATCTTGTTGAGGATAACCCCAAGTATCTTGGCATCGGCAACTCTTAACTGTTCAACCACTTTTCTTGCAAAACGGTAACTGATAATTCCGGTCTCTATTACGATCATCATTCCGTCACATCTCTTACTTATGACCGCAGCATCAATGACAGAACCGATAGGAGGCGCATCTATCACTACCATATCGTAATTCTCACGTCCGTATTCGATCATACGCTTGAATGATTTCCCACCCAGAAGTTCACTCGGGTTAGGCGGCACAGGACCTGCAAAGATCATATGAAAATCCTCAATGTCTGTTTCGCATATGGCATCTTCAATATCCACCTTTTTTACAAGCACATTGGTCAGGCCGTATCTGACCCTTCCTATCTTGTGCCTGCTTCTCATAACTGACTTTCTCAGATCGGCATCAATAAGCAGTGTCCTCTTTCCACTCTCCGCAAAACTTCTTGCAAGTTCAAACGAAACCGTCGATTTACCTTCATTGGGAGTGGCGCTGGTAAGACCTATTACCTGTATATCCTCACCGGCAAACTCAATATTGGTCCTCAGTGTCTTAAATGCCTCATTGGTCCTGAAATCATGTTTTACTGAATTAAGCTCTATCTGTTGCATAATAACTCTCCATCTATTCGTTTGAATCAGCTTCGGCATTTGCGGATATTGTCACGTCCTCATCAAGACTGTCAATATCCGGCAGGCGCAACGTTGTTGACTTAAGAGAGGCTGCCGACCGGCGTACGGTGGTGTTTGCTGCAGCATTCTTTCTATTCTTCCTCTCCGCTTTCGTGGATGATGATGTTTCATACAGTTTTACGTCAGTATCATCATCTACGGCTTCGATAGGACGCTCGTATTTTTCACTGCTGCTGCGTCTTCTTTTTTTCTTTTTCTTTCTCTTTCTGTCCTTACCCTTGTCATCATCGTGTTCCATAACAGGTATGAGACCGAGTGTGGACAGTTCCAAATACTTCTCGACATCCTCGGATACTCTTATCGTATCATCGGTAAGGTATTTGACCATAAGCGATGCCACACACAGGAAAATACCGATAAACCCGCCAATTCCCGTATATTTAACAACTGAAGGCTCGGCCGGCTTATCTATATCCGGAAGGTTCGCTTCATCAACTATATTAACGGCCTCGATATCCATAACCTGTGTTATGTGTGCGCTCGCCGCATCCCTTATTCCGTTTGCGATTCGTCTTGCTTCCTCCGGACTCTCATCCTTGACGGTGATCGAAATAATACGTGTATCCGAAGCATTGGCAACCGTCACCCTGTTCTTAAGGGTTTCATAACTGTCGTCCAGCTTAAGCTCGGATATAACTTTCTCAAGAACGTTCCGGCATGTGATAAGTTCCTCATAGTCCTTGGTAAGCTGTGTCGCCAACTGTGTATCCGAATAGGAAATACTTCCGTTATTGTTTTGCTTGTTAAGTATGTACACCTTTGTTGTCGACTCATACTTGGGCGAGATCACAAAGGCACTGACTGCCAGTCCTATGGCTCCACATATGAGTCCGCCCAGAATGATCAGCCATAACCAATGAAATAAAAATCCCAACACCTCAGCCAAGTCTATTTCTATTTCGTCTTCTCTGTTTCCCATTTATCCCTTTCCCTTTTTCTGTCAGCGTATACAGACTGTAAAATAAAGCATTATCTTCAATAGTTTATTCGTTATTTTCTATTATGTCAAGCGCATTTGTACATACAAGGTCATCCGCATCTTCTCTTACATATCTTTTATCCAACTGTTTCAGACACTTTATCATTCTCGGAGCACGCTTACCTGTATCATGAGCATCTGTTCCTATGAAATCAACATAACCTTCATCGAGTATATGTGTAACCGCCTTCTTCACCTTATGGCCAAGGGCACCTGTATAGCTGGGCGCATTGATCTGTATCCTGATCCCGCGCCTTGACAGTTCCTCAATATATTTCGTCTCCCTTAACATACACTCATATCTTTCAACATGGGCAATTATCGGAAGATAACCCATATACCTGAATTCATCCAGCGCTCCTGAAATATGTCTGTAATCATCACCGGGAAGAAATTCAACAAGAACATAGTCGCTGTCGCACATTGTAAGTATTTCACCACGCTCCAGACGGTCTATCGCTCCGCCAAAGTACATTATCTCATTTCCCGTATAGATGTTTATTTCAATCCCTTCATTATTGATCTTCTCCTGCAGCCTTGCCGCCAGCTCCTTAACCTTTGAGGGCGGAGCATTACGATGACCTGCCTTGAAGTGAGGTGTGGCGATCATATCGGTGATTCCTTCCCTGGCAGCTATCCTGAGCATCTCCATGGAAGTATCCCAGCTGTCAGATCCGTCATCGATCCCGGGCAATATATGCGAATGAATATCTATCACTCTTCGTTTTGTTTCCGTATTACTTATTATTCCTTTCATTACGTCCTCATTTATCTCTAACTCGTCTATTAATACATGTTTGTAACCATTAAGAACAGGTAATATCATAAGAACCGCGACACTTCGCGGTATCACTCATGATGAATTTTCAAAATGCTTCGCATTTTTACAGATCCCTGATGCCGATAAGTGTCGACTGGACAAGATACCTCTTGTCTTCTTTCCCGTCAATATGAGTCATCAGTGTCAATATCCTGTCATCCTTTGTGGGCCACGCCGTCTTATCGACATTGGCACCAAGACCTGCCAGTTCCTCAAGCTGATCCACATATTTCTCATACATAAAATCCATCGTTGTAATATAATTAAGTATCAGATGAACATTGTCAAATTCATATGCTGCGAAGACCTTATATATAAACATCCTGTCTTCCGTGTACACATATATATACGGCGCATTTCCAAAAAAGGCCGGATCACGGAAGAGATCGAGATTCGTGAACATGCTTCCGTCAGCGTTATGAGTTCCGTAAATCACGGTAAGGTAATCCTTGAATTCCTTCTTATTTAAAAACTCGGTATTCAGAGCACCCTTGGGATCAGGTTCACCCTTCTCGTTGTGAGAGGCATAAAATGTGTAATCCTCCTGGTCTTCATGCTGAAGCACAGGATAATCTATCCCTGTATTCGGAATATAGAGCCATGCATAAATCTCAGGATTTATCTCCTCCTGAAGCTTCTTTATATCTACCGCCTCATGTTCGGGATCCACAGCGGCAAAGGTCTCATCATTCAAATAAAGGCTGTTATCAAAATCAGGAAAAACAAGCTCATCCGTATTGTCTGCTGCTGTTACAATTTCCAATTCACCGTTATCTTCTTCGTTACTCTCATCGGCCTGTACGTTCTCCTCCGATGTCTCTTCTTCCGAATTACCCAGCATACCATGATTGTCCATATACATAACAGCTATCATTACTACACATACTACCGCAGCCACTGCTACAAGTGCTATCAGCGCACCAAGGGGCAATCCGCTATTCTTTCTTCTCATTTAAATATCCTCACTACCCTTGTCATTTGTTAAAGACTATAAACACATTATATGGTTGTTCTCTGTTTCATCAGTTCATCAAACACTGTCTTTTATCGATGGTTTCCTTCAAAAGACACAACAAATTGATTATAGCAATATCATCTTTTACATGCAATGTAAATAGTTTCCAAAAAAACAGGAAATGTATTGATTTTCATAATCAACAATCACGATTAAACCTGTTATGCCCAAACCGAGTGCGTCCAAACCGGGTGCGATCAAGCCGGTCACGATCACACCGGTTACGGTAAATCAGCTTAATGAGGCCGAAAGCATCGCATCGATCCTGCTGTCGTAACTGTACTCCACGGCCGCTCTTTCATGCCCCCGTCCTGCGATTTCAGTCCGAAGTTCAGGATTTGCATTATAATAGGAAGCTTTGGCATACATATCCTCAATGCTCTCGTACATAACCATTTCCTCTCCGTCGATAAAATTCTCCGCCAGCTCCGGCTGGTAATTGGACAAAAGGAAGCCGCCCGCGCCCATTATATCAAGAGCTCTCTGCGGAATACCGGAACGAATGCATCTTAATGTCATGTTAAGATTGACATTGCTTGCCTTGAACACCTTGGGCATCTCGCTGTCATAATCAACAGTCCCCATGTAGGTGACTTTATCAAGAAGATCGTTCTTTTCCCCGGAATACAGCTTCACCTCATAATGGTTGGAAAGAAGCTTGAGCGCAAGCAGCCTGTCTTCTCTTGTTATCTGTGCAGCCATGGCATATGACAGAGCCGGCCTGTTGATCCTAAACACCCCGGTGCCGTTATCCTGCTCCCCCCTGCATTCCATGGAGCGTTTACGAATGCCTTCATTTATTTCCCCGATCAGTCCATCCGTAAGCACATCATCTATCAAGTAGTACCCGTATATCTTAGACTGGGCTTTCATAACAGCATCTATGTATCCCTGATGATATTCATCCATCACACTTCTGATGTCAGGCATCATAGAATCATACAGGTTTCCGACAAAGCTGAACTGTGCCCTGTATTTCTTCCTTTCAGCCGCACTCAGATATATACTGTCAAGACGTCTTGTATTTACCGCAAGCGGGAGATGGAACACATTGTCAAAGCCAAGCTTCCTGTAATCATTCACCTGCTCCCTGTCATACATAAAGGCATAATTGCAGGGCAGTCCCAGCGTCCTCTCAATGTCCGGCACATCAAGAGGTGCATCATAAGACCAGGAGATATACCTGACCGAATGCTCATTACAGCTCCTTGCAACCAACGGAAAGAAATTAGTACTGTACACGAATTCATACTCACCCTCATCAAGGTATCCGTTAAACTCCTTCACAAAATCATTATCAACGTTCTTATCCTTAAACCTGTGAGTTACGATCCTTATCTTATAACCCTTACGCTTAAAAGCATCCACTACATCCTTGTGGGTGTAGCTTCCCCATTCAAAAATCAAAATGTTCATTTCAGTTCCCTCTTTATATAAAGTACGACTTCCTTATTGAAAATGTAACTAATCAGGACAGGTAATGTCATAAGGAATCCACCACAAGCAGATCTACGCTTCGCTCCGGTCGTTACTGAACTCGCATCCCCGTATGAGTCGCAACCCCTTATGGCAAATTCTCAATATGCTACGTTTTTTGTTATTCTGAATTATATCCAAATAACATGTGTCATATTACAAATATGACGCTCTAAATAATCTTCCAAACTCATAGTGCTTTTGCATAACGTATGATATTTCTATGTCCCTTCCGGACACAAAAGCTGAACAGATAATTCGGACACAAATCATTATAACCATTTTTTCTTCATAGGGGTAGTAAAATATCCCTTTTGAATATTAAATCTTGTATTAACAAACGGCACTTTGACAAGTGATTAGGACTTTTTACTTTCTTCTGAATGATCTCTTCAATTTTTCTTCAAACAAGCCGATATAGATTTAAGACATGTATCGATGTAAACAGCCGGTTAGGTCCGGTTAAATTTACGGCAGGTTATAATCCTGGATTATTGAACGATACATCGGTCACGTGTCTGATAATACTATATAAGAAAAAGAGATTCTACATAATTATGACGCAGATTAACGGCAAGGCTGTAAGGGCAATATTAATAGTTTTAATTGCACTGATGCTTGTGATGGTATATCCGAAACAGGCATTTGCGTCTGAGTGTGCAGAAAATTCCGGAAGCAGCGGGAGCATTGAGGTTACCGAAACAGATGAAACAGCCGGAAACACACCGTCTGACTGCAGCAGCGGGGATCAGGGGCAGAACACTGCTCTTTCCGACGGCATTGATACCATATCAACTGCAACGGCCCCTGCTGATACAAATCCCGAAACCGACTGTACAGTACCTGCGCAGACAACAGGCTCTTCTGATACTGCAGATCCTGTAGAGACAGCAGATACTTTTACCGTTTCAACCCCGGAAAATGCGACATCAACAACCGATATTTCAGGATCCATGCAGGATGCAGCCGATCCCGAAGGTAATGAAAGTACGCATAATACTGAGGATTCTGAGAATACAGACACAAAAGGAACAACTAAAGACACCGACGGGACGGAAATCATAGATCCGGCCAAAATTGCGGCACAGGTCGATGGCAAAGACCTTACTGACGGTGCAGCTTCGCCTGAAAACAAGGATACCATGGCTTCTGACACACAGAAAGGAGCGCCTACGGAGCCTTCTGGTGCAAAGAAAGATGGGGCTTCGGTTCCTCCTGCCTCTGATATCGAAGGAGCACCTGTCAAGCCTGTTAAACCCCAAAATACAGACGACGAAGAGCATTACAAGGAAGACCACAATACAGCTTCCGAACCATCAGGCGGCTCCGGCATACCAACCCCCGGCCAAGAGGTATATCCCCCCGGAGAATATGGCCTGTCCGAATTAAATCCGGACGTTTTTGCACAACTTAATACGGATAATAACGCAGAAGCAGAATTCGAAGGCAATATCCCTGATGATGCTTCTGTTTTATTTATTAAGACAGGATTTGATAATTCAGAAAATGCTGATTTTACGGGCGAAATCGGGGATGCACCTACCGAAAAAGAGGGGGATCCGTTATCAGAACCTGCTATAGCTGTAGCAGAAGAAGAAAAAGAACAGAATGAAATAATAGCAAAAGAAGAAAAAAAGCAGACTGAAATATCTGATGAAGACGATTCAATTCATTATATAGATAAAATCATATATGATGATCAGAAAATAATACTGACAGGAGGTGAAAGTACAGAACTCAGTGCGATCTTGTCGGGTCTTGGACTCACGGGCGATATAACGGATGTGGAGGTCAGCAATCCGGATCTGCTCCAAATATTAAATGATGATGGAACATTTTACTTCAAATCTACAGAGCCATATGATACCGAAGAATGGATGAAGGTCACGATCGATGGAGTTGAATATGAGATTGCGGTTTTGGATGATGCACCGTTGGAGGATATATCTAATTCTGTCACCCAGGAAGGCGCAAGCGAATTCATGAAGTTTTTCCCAAGTGTTAATACAAGTTTTAATATCCAAGGAGTATATAATGGTAATTTTATACAGACTACATATGGAGGTACTAATGGAGCGGGATATGTTACTGCTATTAAAGTCGGTGACGGTAATAAAAATCCTCTTAATTCATTTAAATTTGGTAAGCTTTATACTTTTGATGAAGTTCAGATTCGTATTACAGCCAGTATTACCGAAAATGGCAGAGCGGTTGCAATAGTTTACGATGTTCATAATAAAAAAGATGTACCTGTCACAGTAAGATTTGGGTCATCAGCAGATACACAAATAGGTACTAATGATTTAGCAAAGGTAAAGTTCGTAGATAATGGTATACTTATGGAAGATGACAAAGCGACTAAACCGCATTCAACTACAACCCCGCCCGAACCTAATCCTACATATGGTGCGCAGTTTAAGGTTTATCCCGGTGAAGGTGATTTTACCAAAAAATGGTACGGGCTATATTCAAATGCATATATCAACATGTTTGATATTGAAAATCCAAATCCAACACAACCGACATTTAAAGGTGATAGCGGTATAGCATGGTCATGGACAGTTAATCTTCAACCCCATCAAACAGTCAGCAAGACAACAGGAATTAAGGTTTCAAAAACCCTCGAAATATATGACTGTAATTTAACTGCTGATCTTGAAAACGAAAAAATGTTAATGACTGTACCATATGAAGATAAGGGGAACCTAGAGCAAACCTTACATTATACGATTGATGAAAGCGACGACTTAGGTGGAGATAAGAAGAATACCAACAGTAGTGTTTATAATAGTTTTTATAAAGAAATAGATGTAGGTCCTTCGGGATTAAACTGGGCTCCCGAAACAGAGCATTTATTCAAGATATGGCTTACAAACAATTCTTCACCAATGCCTATAGAGTCACAGACACTGAATTATAAAGTATTCTGGGCGGGAAAAACCGGGGAAGATACAAATTTAAAAACACTTAAGTTTTACTCTGATTCAGGTAATCTGTTTGCTGACGTCAAGGCACAGTCAGGAACATTATATCCTCTCCCTTCTGACAGTATGGAAGGCTATGCGTTTAAGGGATGGAGCAAGGATGCAGGCGGAACCGAACCATGGTATCCGGGTGGTAGCAATTATACAATATTAGAAAATGAGACCATATATGCAATATTCAAAAAAGGTTGGAAAGTTGATTTTAACGCTAACGGAGGTTCATTTGGTGAAACTTCTGTCAAAACTGTAGATGTAGAAGATGGGCTGACAGTATCTGCACCCAATCCTGAACCTGTCAGGGATGGATATGAACTGGAAAACTGGTACAAAGAACAGGCTTGCATCAATCCATATGATTTCGCAACTCCCGTTATCAAAAATAACGAGTTATTTGCCAAATGGACTCCTCTGCCTGCTACTGAACCAATCATTACAGGACCAACTCCAAATCCATTGGTGCTTGATTACGGATATTCCGAGGGAAACAGTATCAGTGTTTCGGTAACGACCGGTAGTGATGCGTCATATACATTAGATTACAAGTGGTATTCATGCAACAGCGAAGGCGAAGAACTTACATTATTAGAAGGTTCTTCGACAGACAGTTACACTATCCCTATAGGTAAAGATGTAGATAATTACTATTACTGTTGCGAAGTAACCGCTACACGTTCAGATAATGGAGAGTCAGCAACAAAAATGTCCCAAATCGGAGAAGTTACGGTTGTACCTACCGAAGTCATTGTTACTCCTCCCGATGCAAAGAACAGGTATTACGATGGTACAGAACAAGCTCTTGTTGCTGCAGGAAGCACAACAGGTGGAACCATGGTATATGCTGTAAGCAAAGGAAATGATGAACCTGATGCATCAGCATACAGCACTTATATTCCCGAAGGGTTATATGTAAATATCGATAACAGCGGAAACGAAATACCCTATAAGGTATGGTATAAGGTATTAGGAACGAAACAGTATAAAGGTACCGATCCGGTATCTCTCGATGTAAATATATGCAAGCGTAATATTGAAATAACCGCAAAAGATGCGACCAAAACTTATGATGGATCTGCTCTGACGTGCAACAGCATTAAAGAAGATGTTGATCTGGCTGAAGGTGATACTCTCGAAAGCGTAACTGTAGAAGGAAGTCAGACAGATGTCGGGAGCAGCGATAATACACCGACAGCAGCCGTTATTAAGCGAGACGGTAATGATGTTACATATAACTATAACATTACGTTTGTGAAAGGAATACTTACAGTAACCAAGGCTAAGGCTATAGTGGTTGCTCCCGACCCAAACAACCGTACATATGATGGCACTGAACAGCCTCTCGTAACAGGCGGCAGCACGACCTTCGGATCTATAGAATATGCCATAGGAACTGGTGAACAGGCTCCGGATGAGAATGCTTACACTATCGAGGTACCCGATGGCAAATATGTTGATGACTATACAGTATGGTACAGAGTAAAGGATACTGATAATTATTCCGGCAAAGATCCTGCACCTATAAATGTAAATATCAGTAAGAAGAAAATAACAATAACTTCTGCTACTGACAGTAAGACATATGACGGAACCGCCCTTACGAATGAAAACTACATATTCGATGCTACTACACTGGGTGAAGGCGATAAACTCGAAAACGGAAGCATAACTGTTACCGGAAGTCAGACAAATGTCGGAAGCAGCGACAATCACATACAGGGTGCTGTTATCAGATGCGAAGCGGATGATGACAAGGACGTTACCGACAACTATGAAATTAATTATGAGAAAGGAACACTTACAGTAACCAAGGCTAAGGCTAAAGTAGTTGCACCAGACCCAAACAACCGTACATATGATGGCACTGAACAGCCTCTCGTAACAGGCGGCAGCACGACCTTCGGATCTATAGAATATGCCATAGGAACTGGTGAACAGGCTCCGGATGAGAATGCTTACACTATCGAGGTACCCGATGGCAAATATGTTGATGACTATACAGTATGGTACAGAGTAAAGGATACTGATAATTATTCCGGCAAAGATCCTGCACCTATAAATGTAAATATCAGTAAGAAGAAAATAACAATAACTTCTGCTACTGACAGTAAGACATATGACGGTATAGCCCTAGCGAATGAAAACTACATATTCGATGCTACTACACTGGGTGAAGGCGATACACTCGAAAACGGAAGCGTAACTGTTACAGGAAGTCAGACAAATGTCGGAAGCAGCGACAATCACATACAGGGTGCTGTGATAAGATGCGAGGCGGATGATGACAAGGACGTTACCAACAATTATGAAATAACTTATATTACCGGAACTCTTACGGTAATCAGAGCCGAAGCCACAGTAGTTGCACCAGACCCTAACAACCGTACGTATGATGGAACTGAGCAGCCTCTCGTAACAGGCGGAAGCACGACCTTCGGATCTATAGAATATGCCATAGGGGAAGAAGATATTGCTCCTGATGAAGATGCCTTCAGCAATGAGGTACCCGACGGTAAATATGCTGATGATTATACCGTATGGTACAGAGTAAAAGATACGGATGATTATTCCGGCAAAGATCCTTCACCGATAAATATCCGTATCAACAAAAGAGAAATAACAATAACAGCCGCTACAGACAGTAAGACATATGACGGTACAGCCCTCACTAACGGAAACTACATATTTGATGCTACTACACTGGGTGAAGGTGATACGCTCGAAAACGGAAGCGTAACTGTTACCGGAAGTCAGACAAATGCAGGAAGCAGCGGCAATCACATTCAGGGAGCTGTGATAAAATGCGAAGCGGATGACATGGACGTCACCAACTGCTATGAGATTAATTACACAGACGGAACCCTTACTGTTACAAAGGCAGCTATGACAGTATCCGCTGAGGGATACACGGGAGTATATGACAACAATGAGCATTCAATAATCGTGGAAGTATCCGCTCCTGACGAGGCAGAGATTTATTACAGTACATCCGAGCTAAACGAAGATAATTTCAGGGAAGGATCCACCAATCCCGTGCAGATAACAGATGTAGGCACCACCAAAGTATACTACTATGTGTACTCAGATAATTATGAGCCGGATCATCCCTCAGGAAGTGCAGATATTGTAATAGAACCCCAGCCTGAGCCTGCATATATGTATCACCGTAATACGGATGAAGAAGACTATGAAAGCTATAGTCCTCCAAACCCCGATGCACTGCATGCATGGTACCTTATAGATGATAATATCGTACCTGAATCCAAGATAGGGAAAGCCGTTCAGGGACCTCTCGCAGCTGCAATTTTCGCGCGCGCGCGTTCTTTCCTTCTAAATAGTGCATTCTCATTTGATCTGTCCATTAAAGACAAAACAGAATATACACTCAAAAAGGGAAAGATAGTTATGTATATACCTGAAGCTTTTCAAAGGAAGGGAAGGGTGTTTTCAGTTCTTGGACTTGATAAATACGGTAATATACATCTGTTTACCAACGTTGGCATCCATGAAAATCTGCTGACTGTGAATGTTGACTTTGAAGGATATGCATTTGAACTTGTATATTCAGATCCAGTATAGAATAGCGAATTTCATCAGGAATTCGCTATTCTTAATGAACTGAACTTTCTAAATCACCCCGAATAATTCCGTCACATCCACATCACTTATTATCCGTTCCGATTGTGTACCGGCGTTTGAAAGCATTTTCTCGACACTGTTTTCAAGAGCTACGTCAATAAAGCGTTCCGCATCTATACCGCGAAGAGTAAAGAAATAGAAAGGATTCTCATCAAACCTGAGTCCTATTCCATACATAACCGCCGCAACATGCTTGCACATCATAGCCCAGTCCGGACACGAACATGCAAACGAAATCTCCTTAGGCGTTGGGAACAGTCCTCCCTTTTCGGTAAATATATCCTTAAGTTCTTCCGGAAACTCACCTTTAACAAGAGTCTCCAGACTCTCTATCCTCGTAGTACAGCGGTCAATTATCTTCTGACAGTTGTCTTCATTTAATCTGCCGATCCTTATTTCTACCTTGTATGGAGTCTTTCTTCTTCCCTGTACCTTGGCTTCGACCTTTCCGGGAGAAATCTGCAGATCTATCACCGCTCCGCTTCTGACATATCCCTTTCCTCTCTCAAGACGGCTTGCGTAATCTGCATATTTTTCGAGATTAATACACCATGCCTGTCCCCACCAGCTTTCACAGATGTCTCCCCGTTTTGTTCTGCATACTGCAGGTTCATACGCCTTACCCTTCTTTCCGGCACGCTTTACACTTTCCCTGGCCTTTAGCTTCAGCTCTTCAGCACTTGGTTGTGAATATACCGTCTCATCATCCCAATATCTGCTCATTATTTACAGCACCTCTTTCAATAGCATCTGTTACACTATTCTTCCAGTCTGAGAAGCTCAAACAACTGCTCATCAGACATTTCAGTAAGCCATTTCTCGCCTCCGCCTGCTCCGATAACGCTTTCCGCAAGCTCCTTCTTGTCATTAAGCATCCTGTCTATCTTCTCTTCTATAGTTCCGGTAGATATGAACTTATGGACTATTACCGACTTATTCTGCCCTATCCTGTATACCCTGTCAGTTGCCTGATTCTCAACAGCCGGATTCCACCATCTGTCGAAGTGTATGACATGATTGGCAGCAGTCAGGTTAAGTCCCGTCCCTCCGGCTTTGAGCGAAAGAATCATAAACGGCACATAATCCTCTCCGTTAAACCTGTCCACAAGCTTCTGCCTCTTTGCCGGCGCTACACTGCCATGTATTACGAGTCCCTCCGTTTCAAAAATACTCTCAAGATATTTCTTGAGAAAAGGGATTATTTCCTTATACTGTGTAAAGATCAGAACTCTTTCTCTCTTCTCGTATATCGTTTCGCAGATCGTTTTGATAAGCTCGAACTTTCCGCTTTCCTTAGGAAGATATGTCTCCTGTCCCAGATACTGATCGGGATGATTGCACAGCTGCTTAAACTTTGTTATATAGGCAAGCACTATGCCTCTTCTCTGTATCCCGTCAACATTTTCAACAGCATCCCTGAGCCTGTCAACCAGCTTCCTGTACAGAACCACCTGCTTTTGCGACAGGGTAACGTATTCATTTTTCTCAACCTTATCCGGGAGGTCGGAAATGATCTTCTTATCCGATTTCATACGCCTTAAAATAAAGGGAGAGATCATATTCCTGAGCTTTTCATAACCTCTGGTACTGTCCCCTATCCCTCTTGCGAAGGAACTGAATTCATCGGAAGTTCCAAGTAATCCTTTGTTAAGAAAATCAAACAGAGACCAAAGATTCGTCAGATCATTTTCGATGGGCGTGCCGGTCATTATTATCTTATGTTTGGCCTTAAGCTTTTTAATCGCCTTCGTCTGCTTGGCACCCGGGTTTTTGATAGCCTGTGCTTCATCAAGTATTACATAATCAAAGGTTTCCTCCTGCAGCCTGCTCATTCGCAGAGCCATCCCGTAGGTGGTTATATTTAGATACGAAGGATGCGCTATATAGCTGTCCTCCAGAATCTTTGCAGAACTTCCATGCAGAATCTGCACCTGAAGCTTGGGAGTGAATCTGGCTGCCTCCCTTGTCCAGTTGCCGATAAGAGATGCCGGAACAATAAGTAAAATCCTTCCATCCTTGTGCGCCTTGTAATACCATGCCAGAAAAGTCAATACCTGCAGTGTCTTTCCAAGTCCCATATCATCTGCAAGGCAGGCACCAAAGCCAAGCTTTTCCATATTGCAGAGCCACCTGAAGCCGGTTTCCTGATATGACCTAAGTGTCGCATTCACTGTTTTGGGGACTGTTTCTTTCTTTATGGTCGTCGGCTGCCTTAAATTCCTGAGTAGATCTCCCAGCCACTTTCCGTTTGTTACTACCGGTCCGACATCAATATCCTCTTCTTCACCTGACGCCTCTTTCTTAAGTGCCTCAAGAAGAGTTATTTCTCCCGTATTACCCTCCATTGCATCAAGGAGGCTGTTAAGCCTTGCATGGTTAACTTCAACCCACTTTCCCTTAAGCATTGCAAGTCCTTCGGTTTCCTTAAGCAGACGTTCAATATCCGCTTTCGTAAGCTTAATTCCATTTACTGTAAGTGAGGGCTTCATACTGATAAGAGAATCAAATCCCATAAGTGAAGGCTTTGTATCTCCAAGAACCACCTGCATATTTACCTGACTGTTCTTATTTCTCCACCAATTGGGAATACGGCAGACTATACCGCATGACTCTATATCTTCCACCGCCCTCAAAAACTCATATGCATCGGCAGCATCAAAATATAACGGGTGAAATAATTCCCCGGACTCAATACATCTTGACATAACAGGAGATATCTCTGCCACCTTGGAAAGGCATGCAAGCAGTTCAAGAAGTTTATCCCTGTCGGATTTATACTCCTCCAAAGCATACGAAAGCGGCATATGCCTTACATTTCCGTCAGAATCCTTTGTCGAATATGTAGCCATAAAAGCAAACGGCCACTTCACATCTTTCATTGTTTCAACAAGATGGAAGAATATCCTTTCAGGTATCCTCAGATTTTGACCCTTCTCTGCAAGAAATGTTCTCACTGTCCCGTTGTAATTTTTCAGATCCTCTGAAAACACAGAAGATATATGCATATATACAAGAGCAAGCCACGCTCTGTTGATATATTCCGTTCCTATTCCGAAAGGTACAGCACGCATCAGCTTATCATAGGATTCGTCTGACAGTTCCACCTTTGTCCATTCCCTTGCAACCTCAAGATCCGGCTGTGCGGTAAGATCCGACACGTATGTTTCCGCCAATGTATGAAGAAAACGCAAAGAAGGACTTTCGTTTCGCTCATGGGCCTTAAACCCAAGCTTAAACAAAGCCCTGTATCTGTTCTTTATAAAATCATCCCTCAGTCCGTTGAATGCTCCTGCATCTTCATCAGGCTTATCAATGCGGAATGACTCCTCTGTAAATACAAATGATAATGTGCTGTCAGCAGACATCCTGCAACCTCCCGAATTATATTCAGAAATGATCCTATCTGTAATAAATCTGATATGATAACTATTCAGAAACGGTAATAATACATATAAACACTGTTCCGAACGACTACAACATCATAGTTATTATAACCATTATTACAGTAAATGTGAATATCGGAAGTATATTATCATACATTTCACATCTGACTCTAATATATTCCCTTCCTACTTCATGTTTTTTGATGAAGCGGATGAGCAGAAAGACAAGGTCAAAATGTAGAGTTATTTTATCACAGTTCCTTGAAGATTAATAGTAAGCTTCCCATCATAGATCCTCACGGGAATATCGTCCCTGAGAGTATAATCCACGGGATCTATGTCATCATCATCAAAAAAGAAGGTACGGACAAGATCCTTTTTGTAATCTATTATCCAATACTCCCTTACGCCGGAATTAGCATATTTCCAAAGCTTAAGAACATAATCATTAAGCCTTGAGGATGGAGATACGACCTCAATGATAAAATCCGGCGCGCCGAAAATATAATGCTCCGTGATCTTGTTCCTGTCGCAGACCACAAACAGATCAGGCTCGAGCATTGTCTTTAAATCCCTGTCAAGCTGCACATCCATCGGAGAAACAAAAGTCACGCATTTGCCTTTATTCTTCTTAATAAACGCATTTATCTGAAACGAAGCCTCTGAGACGATCATCTGATGCGTGCTGGTCGGAGATGCCATGTCATAAAAGACACCGTCTATCAGCTCCACACGCCTGTCTTCGGGAAGGGCATAGTAATCATCAAGAGTCATCTCTCCATTATTTGCCCGTTCGTAATCAATTGTATCAAGAGCCGAGGTACCGTCAGTCCGGGCATAACCATATTGCATCCTTAAGTCGGGAGTTTCTTCGGCTATCTCCTCAAGCACATGCTTTATCCCAAGCGCCTCCTCAATCTCACAGAAAGTCCTGTGCTTCGGATTCTTGGTAGTCCCTGTAAGTATCTTCTTAACGGTACTCTCGGGAACACCCGATCTGTCTGAAATATCCTTATAAGTCAGTTCAAGTCTCTCCTTATAATAACGCAGCCTGGCTAATTGTCTTTCTCTCATCATCTGATCCATAGTACATCCTCCGGGTTATACGCTGTAATCTGCAATTCCGTTTCGATCCATAAGTGGGACTTTAGTTCCATCTTTATGGTCTTATATGGTACTATCGTACCATATTAGATGGATAAAATCCACACAAGAATTTTCAAATTCAGCAGGCTTCGTGTCATTTGTACAGGTATTTCAGCAAGCCCTCTTCAGATATCAAAGGAAACGAATGTATTTAAGCTTTTCCTTAACGATGTCGGATATGACCGGAATGATCGCATCTGAAAATAAGCATAGCGAGATGATCATACCGCCTTTAGCGTGAAAATAACATTTTACCAAAAAGAATGCGGGTATCCTTTTGTTATTGGTATCTCCCGCAGCACTTCTTATATTTCTTGCCACTGCCGCATGGACATGGGGCATTCGGATATATCTTCTTCTCATTCACTACAGGCTTCTGTTTTTCCATGTATCCGTACTCAAAAGGCAACTCATCAACAAATACGGAATATATTCGGGGATTATCAGGTGTGGCTTCCGCAATAATATTCATGACTTCACCATGCATATGTCCCCTCAGATAAAGGGTTCTTGTTACATTTCTCACAGCATCAATATATTCTGACAGCTCCCTCTGTTCTTTCTTACCTGTTTCTATTCCATAATCCCTAAGCACATCAAAGATCATTCGGAACGGATGCTTCCATGAAACGATGATACAGATTTCGTAACATATCGGATCCACATCTTCATCTTTTACGCCCAGGCTTTCTCTAAGATATGAACACAGTCGAGTGTATGCTCTCTCGGAAGCCGGATAACCATACCTGTAATACTCATCTATTTCCGATACCGATGGAATATAATATTCCACATCCATCTGTTTTTCCATGACATCCTTGTATTCATTACCCTTTACAAGGCTTTCATTTATGGCAAGACCGTCTATTATCCTGCAGTATTTTAATCTATCCGGCATATCATTGAAGCAGCCTGAAAACTCCTCAAATGTTCCCGCCAGTTCCGGCTTCCTTCGGCATATTTTATACAGGATTCTTACCGGTGCCACTGCATGGAAATTAGTAAAATAATACGTGCATTTACGTATCCAGTCATATTGTTTATGCTTCTTCCTATAGCCATTCCTACAGATGATATTGTATATCAGTTCCACATCCTC
>CAMORO010000030.1 GCA_946623875.1 uncultured Lachnospiraceae bacterium
CTTGATATTTTGAACCTACATCACTTTAAACGGGAATCCTATATCTTCAGATGTACGTCAGGCCTCATAAGATCGGAGGAAGGCAGAAATCTGTTTGCGGTAACCCACCTGGCATATTGCTAGGAGTCAAAATTCAAGAAGCGGCATTTCGGGGATGGAATGAATACTGCCTTAGTATGAGGCAGTTTTTCTTTTATAACGGAGAAGTATATAACTGTTATGCACGAAACGGAGCATATTAACATATATAAAAAGATCAGGGCATTTGCCGATGAGGTTAAGATAAATCATTTGGACGTGTATTCCGCGGGAAGTGCGTTTTTTATGTTTATTTCCATAATCCCGTTTTTCATTGCTCTGTTTTCCCTGGTTCCGTATACGCCGATGTCGAGAGAGGATATAATGGATCTGTCGGCGATGCTTCCGAAGGAATTCGATATACTGATCCAGGCGGTTACAGCGGAGTCATATGTCAAGAACTCGGCAAGGCTGTGGATCGCTCTTGTTATAGGTGTCTGGTCTGCGGCCAGAGGTGTAATGTATATTACCAAGGGTCTCAATGAAATACATGATGTCATAGAGATGAGGAATTATTTTATTCTCAGGTTCTGGGCATCCGTATATACCATGCTGGTGGTACTTGCACTTATCATTCTGCTTATCTTCGGTGTGTTCGGTAAGCGTATAATGGAAATACTGAGCGAACATATGCCGCGGCTGCCCGAGGACGTGAGTGTTGTACTGTCGACGATCATCAATTTTCGTGTTCTTATCCTGACAGTCTGTCTGTTTGTGCTTTTCCTGTTTATGTATACTGTATTGCCGAATAAGAAGGTCGAAGTCATCTACCAGATACCCGGAGCTGCCTTATGCGCTGTGGCATGGTGGGGGTTCACCAGACTGTTTTCTTTATTTGCAGGGATATTTGATGTTTTTTCGATGTACGGAACGCTTGCCACTGCAGTGGCTTCGATGTTTTGGATGTACTGTTGTATGTATATACTTTTTATCTGTGCCGAGATCAACAGTCATTTTGCACAGATGATAATACATTATATACAGGAGAGAAGAACAAAAAAATCAAGGAGGAATGAGCCGGGTGAGTCGGGTGGCGTTTCTGTTTAGGAGATGTGATCAGACCACAAAACGATATATCATATACTCGCCGGTGTAAATGATGGAGAATAATAGAAATTCATTTACTGGTTCAATAGGATTTATCCTGGCTGCCGCAGGGAGCGCAGTCGGTCTTGGAAACATCTGGAGATTTCCGTATCTTGCTGCCAGAGACGGTGGAGGCCTGTTTCTTTTCGTATATCTGATACTTGCGGTGACATTCGGTTTTACTTTGCTTACTACCGAGATCGCGATAGGCAGAAAAACAAAACAGAGTCCGCTTACAGCATACGGTTATCTGAAAAAGGAATGGAAATGTGTGGGAGTGATTTCCTGTCTTGTCCCGATGATGATACTTCCGTATTACTGCGTTATCGGAGGATGGGTCATCAAATATTTTATTGTATTCCTGACGGGTTCCGGAATACAGTCGACGTCGGAGGGTTATTTCTCATCCTTTATTACCGGAGAATCCGATCCGTTTATCATGATGATCCTGTTCCTGCTGATCACGGTGATGATAGTTGTACTGGGTGTGAAAAACGGCATAGAGAAATTTTCCGAACTGATCATGCCACTGCTCGTAGTATTGATCATGATCATATCGGTATATTCACTCACTCTTTCATATAAGGATGAAAACGGCGTGCTGAGGACAGGACTTCAGGGTCTGAAGGTGTTGTGTGTACCTGATTTTTCGAATATTACATTTTCGGTACTTGCAAAGACTGTTATGGATGCAATGGGGCAGCTGTTCTACAGTCTCAGTATTGCAATGGGTATTATGATAACCTACGGTTCTTATATGAAGGACACAACAGCACTTGAGAAATCTGTGACCAAGATAGAGATATTTGATACAGCCATTGCTTTTCTTGCCGGCGTAATGATCATTCCGTCAGTGTATGTGTTCATGGGATACGAAGGGATGGAAGCTTCGGGCCCGGAGCTTATGTTTGTTTCACTGCCAATGGTCTTTAAACAGATGGGAAGATGGGGAGGGCTTGTCGGAGGTCTCTTTTTTGCCATGGTACTGTTTGCGGCCGTTACAAGTTCTGTTTCCATACTTGAAGCAATAGTATCAAGTCTCATGGACAGATACGGAATGAGCAGGAATAAGGCTGCCATAGTAGAAGGAGCTATGGCTTTGATCATCGGTACCGTTGTGTGTCTTGGCTACAACAGGTTATATTTCGAATTTGAACTCCCGAACGGTGCCAGCGGACAGATATTGGATATAATGGATTATATCAGCAATAACATACTGATGCCGATAGGCTCGATGTGTACATGCATACTGGCGGGATGGGTATTAAAGCCCGGGATGTTTGTTGATGAGATCACAAAGAACGGTGAAGTGTTCAAAAGAAAGAACCTTTACATTGTAATGCTGAAATTTATAGCACCCATCATGCTGATGATTATATTTATCAAAGCTGTCGGGATAATAAGATAGTTACCAAAAGTATTATCAAAAGTAGAGGAGGATAGGTACTTATGCGTAAACTGGCCAAAAGAGGAAACATGAATGAAAGGATGGATGTAGTACTTAGGAAATTTCGTTCAAGAATGACGTCCTATCCGCCGGGCATGTGCCCATTGTCGCTGTATCGGTCTCTGCTTCAGATATCGATGAACCAGTCGTGCGGAAAATGTGTGCCATGCCGTGACGGCCTTGCTGAAGTGGATTTCTATCTTAAGAGTATCCTTTACGGCGATGCAACGGAAGAGACACTTGATAAAATGGAGAAGAAATGCAGGATGATAGCTCAGACAGCCGATTGTGCCGTCGGAGTTGTGGGCGCCAACCTTATACTGGATTCGCTGACGGAATTTGCGGATGAGTACGAGAGTCATATAAAGAACAGACGCTGCGCCGAGAATACTATCCAGACCACACCGTGCATAACCCTGTGTCCGGCGCATGTAGACGTTCCCGGTTATATAGGCATGATCAGGGAAGGTGATTACGAAGGGGCTGTCAAGGTCATCAGGGAGCGTAATCCGTTTCCGACAGCATGCGCAATGGTATGTGAGCATCCATGCGAGAAAAAGTGCAGAAGAACAATGGTCGACGCTCCTCTTAACATCAGAGGCCTTAAGAAATATGCTGTAGATAACGCCAGGGCGGACAAGGTAAGCACTCCTGCGCCAAACGTAAAGACAGGCAAGAAAATAGCTGTTGTCGGCGGAGGTCCTTCCGGTATGACGGCCGCTTATTTCCTTGCACTGATGGGACATGAGGTGGTTATTTATGAAGAGCATGAGAAGCTTGGGGGAATGTTAAGATACGGGATTCCCGAATACAGGCTTCCGAAAGAGAGGCTGGATGAAGATATAACCGCTATACTAAACGCCGGTGATATAACGGTACATTACAATACAAAGGTCGGACGTGATATATCAATGGGAGAACTCAGGGAACAGTATGATGCCGTTTATATGGGAATAGGAGCCCAGCTTGGAAACCGTATGCCGATAGAGAATGCTGATGCAGAAAACGTAATTCCCGCTGCCGATTTCCTGCAGCAGGTAGCAGGCGGCAATGCGCCGGATCTTACGGGCAAGAAGGTGGTTCTCATTGGCGGAGGTAATGTCGCAATGGATGCTGCGCGCACCGCAGTAAGGTTAAACGCAGAGAGCATTCATGTATTTACAAGAAAGCGGGATGACTACACGGCTCTTGAGAGTGAGATAGAAAGTGCAATGCAGGAGGGCGTGAGATTTAGGACGCTGTTAAACTTCCTCAACATTGAAGCGGATAAGGAGACAGGGAAGGTTCAGGCAGTATGGCTGCAGCCTGAAATCCTTGCGGAATTCGACAATAACGGTATGATGACGACCGAACATTCGAGCAATTATCCATACAGATTCAAATGCGACCTTCTTATACTCGGAGTGGGTCAGAGAAGTGATGTGGCAGATTTCGAAAAAGCCGGTGTACCGGTCAACAGAGGCAGGATATTGGCTGACGAGACATGCGCGGTAGATGGTCTGGATGGTGTGTTCTCCGGAGGAGATTGTGTTACAGGTCCGTCAACAGCCATAAATGCAATAGCTGCCGGCCAGGTTGCCGCCTACAATATAGATGAGTATCTCGGGTATCATCATAAGGTGAATTCAGATGTTGAGATACCGCCGGCATATCCCAATCCGTGTATTCCTACAGGAAGGGCAGAGATCGAAGAGAAGGATCCTTTTGAAAGGAGAGACAACTTTGATCATGTTGAGCTTACGATGACCTATGAGGAAGCCATGAGAGAGGCGGGAAGATGTTTGAGATGTGACCATTATGGATGTGGTGTTATGGAAGGAGGCAGGGGCGATGATTAAGATCACAATAAACGGAAAAGAATATGAAGCTGAAAAAGGCGCTACCATACTTGATGTTGCCCGTGCCAACAATATTGATATTCCGACCCTTTGTTACAGAGAGGGTGTGAGTGATATCGGTTCATGCCGATTATGCGTTGTTGAAGTGGAAGGATATGACAATCTGCTTCCGGCATGCAGGACAATTGTTAAAGACGGTTTTGTAATAAATACGGAATCCGAACAGCTTACGGAGTACCGCAGGGAAATGCTAAAGCTTATCCTTACCAATCATGATCAGGACTGCATGAGCTGTCCCGCCAACGGTTCCTGTGAACTTCAGGATATGTGCAACAGATATGGAGTTGAACGGGCAGAGCATGTGGGGAACCGTTCGCATGCTGATGATAAGCTTCCGATACTTGAAGATAATCCGTATATAAGCTATAACCCAAGGAAATGCATTCATTGCTTAAGATGTATAAGTGTCTGCAACAATATTGCAGGCAACGGTGCGATGAAGAACAGCCGCTCGGGCACCTATCATATTGTGGATGCTCCCTTCGGGAAGGATTACAGGGAAAGAGGCTGTGAGTCCTGCGGTAACTGTGCAAGTGTGTGCCCGACAGGAGCGCTTACACTCAAGCGTGAGCGTAACTACAGGGACTGGGAGGTTAAGAAGGTCCTTACGACATGTCCTCACTGTGCGACGGGCTGTCAGTATTATCTGATAGTGAAGGATAATAAGATAGTAAATGTGGAGGCTGCTTACGGACCGTCCAATCATAACCGCCTGTGTGTCAAGGGACGTTCGGGAAGCTTCGACTTCGTCCATGCCAAGGACAGGCTTACCAAGCCTCTTATAAAAGACAGAAGTACCGGAGAGTTCAGGGAGGCTTCATGGGATGAGGCTATTGAATATACAGCGAAGCGCTTCATGGAGATAAAGGAGAAATACGGCAGTGAATCGCTTGCGGGCTTTGCCTGCTCTCGTTCAGCCAATGAGGATATATACATGGTCCAGAAGATGGTTCGTACCTGCTTTGGGACCAATAATACGGACAATTGCGCAAGAGTGTGCCATTCGGCTTCCGTAGCGGGACTGGCAAAGACACTGGGGTCGGGTGCCATGACCAATCCTATATATGATATAACCCATGATGTCGACTGTATTCTGCTTGTGGGTTCCAATCCTGAAGAGGCGCATCCGGTTGTGGGTATGCAGATAAGAAAAGCTGTTAAGAACGGGACAAGGCTTATCGTTGTGGATCCGAGAGACATAGGTCTTGCAAAGGATGCTGATATTCACTTAAAGCTTCGTCCGGGAACAAATGTGGCTTTCGCAAACGGTATGATGCATGTGATGATCGAGGAGGATCTTATCGACCATGATTACATAAATGAAAATGCCGAAGGCTATGAGGAGATAAAGAAGCTTGTTGAGACTTATACTCCCGATAAGGTAGCAAAAATATGCCATATTGATAAGGACAAGCTTATCGAAGCGGCACGAATGTATGCGAAGGCGGATAAGGCTCCGATCATATACTGTCTCGGTGTTACGGAGCATTCCACCGGAACAGAGGGTGTAATGAGCATGTCCAATATGGCAGTGCTGTGCGGCAAGATAGGACGCAGCGGATGCGGCGTTAATCCTCTTCGCGGACAGAACAATGTTCAGGGTGCCTGTGATATGGGGGCTATGCCCACCGATTATCCGGGATATCAGAAGGTTGACAATGATGAGGTTCGTGAGAAATTCGAAAAGGCATGGGGGGTCAGGCTTAATCCCAAGCCTGGACTTAAGGCAACGGATGTTTTCCCCGCTGCTATCGAGGGTAAGATCAGGGGTCTGTATATCTGCGGTGAGGATCCGGTTGTTTCCGATCCCGATACACACCATGTTATTAAAGCGCTTGAGAGTCTTGAATTCTTTGTGCTTCAGGAGCTGTTCATGACAAAGACAGCGCAGTACGCGGATGTCATACTTCCGGCTGTAAGTTATGCTGAGAAAGAGGGTACATTCACTAATACGGAGCGCCGTGTCCAGAGGATACGTAAGGCGGTGACTGTAGAGGGTGACATGAGGCTTGATACCGATATAATCATTGACCTTATGAATGCCATGGGATATAAACAGCCACGACTTAGCGCTTCACAGATAATGGATGAAATTGCATCGGTAACACCGAGCTTCCACGGGATATCCTTCGAACGTCTGGATAATGGTGAGAGCCTTCAGTGGCCGTGCAGGGATAAGGACAGTAAGGGTACTCCGATAATGCATGTCGGACATCCCGTTAGGGGAAAGGCTCTTCTGTATCCGGCTGAGTTCAAGGACTCACAGGAGCTTCCTGATGATGAGTATCCGCTTATTTTGATGACGGGACGTATACTTTATCATTACAATGCCGTTGCCATGACCTTCAGGTCTCCGGGACTTGTGGATATTTCCGGAGAAGGATTTATCGAGATCAATGTTAATGATGCCGTGAAGCTTGGTATTGAAAACGGTGAAACAGTTAAGGTGACCAGCAGGAGAGGTGAGATCACGGCCAAGGCACACGTGGGTAAGAAGGTATCCGAGGGTGAAACATGGATGCCGTTCCACTTCCCGGATTCACCTGTCAATGAGCTGACCAATGCCGCACTGGATGATTTCGCACGTATACCCGAATACAAGGTTTGCGCCGTCAGGGTTGAGAAGACAGGCTGAGCAAAGGGTAACACGGATTAAATACAGAGGTATGGGAACATATAATGGACGGAAAAGTAAGAGCAATATGCATCAGTGAAAAGAGAGGAACGGTAAAGCGTGAGGTTGAGGCTGCACGTTTTATTGAGAACCATGGCATAGAAGGAGACGCGCATGCGGGAGACTGGCACAGACAGGTCAGTCTCCTGTCTGCTGATAAAGTGGATGCCTTTAATGAAAAGGGTGCATCGGTCATAAGCGGTGATTTCGGTGAGAATCTGGTGATAGAAGGAATAGACTGTGCGGGGCTTCGCGTGGGTACAACGATTATTATCGGAGAAGGTGCGGATGAAGTGAGGCTGTCCGTTACCCAGAGGGGCAAGGAGTGTCATACGCATTGTCAGGTATACCAAAGGATGGGTGACTGTATCATGCCAAGAGAAGGTATCTTCGCGCGTGTCATTAAAGGCGGAACGGTTAAAAAGGGAAGTGCGGTAAGAACCGTGATGCCGGATACAGAGCGCCCCTTCACTGCTGCGATAGTGATATTGAGCGATAAAGCTTCAATGGGTATAAGAGAAGATAAGAGCGGACCGAAGGCTGCCTCGGTGCTAAGGGAAGCAGGGTATGATGTGATGGAAACAGTAGTGATACCGGATGAGAAGGACAGGCTCAGAAATGAACTTATCAGGCTGAGTGACGGACGTGAAGCGGACCTTATAATAACAAGCGGTGGAACAGGTTTTTCAATGAGGGATATAACTCCTGAGGTAACTCTTGAGGTGGCTCACAGAAATGCGCCCGGGATCGCGGAATACATCAGGCTTAGATCGATGGAGATAACGGACAGGGCGATGCTCTCAAGAGGCGCGTCCGTGATCAGGGGTCATACGGTTATCGTTAATCTGCCCGGAAGTCCGAAGGCAGTTGAGGAATGTCTTTCGTTTATCCTTGATGCCCTGGCACACGGGTTAGGGGTTCTTCGCGGAAACGTAAGTGAATGTGCGGGAAATCCAAAGGTATCATGAGGACAGTGGAACGGTAGTGTAAAGTAGATTATGAAAGCAAAGAACCGTCACAAGGCATCCGCAGCCTTATGACAAATCCACATAGGGAGGATAGTATGAAAAGGAAAACCGTAATAATCCTTGGTGTGTTAACCGGTCTTTTATTGCTGGCCGGATGTAAAAAGGGATCTGATGAAGCCAAAGCGGAAGCGGTGGCGGAGCCGGTTTTGCCACAGAAGGAACAGCAGGCACAGGATGTTCGGGACGAAGAGACAGGCAGTGAGGAAGCGAACAGGGATGAGGAGCAGGCAGCAGTTGAGGCTGTTGTGGATGGAGTGGCGGTTGATCTTGGCACAGGGGAAGCAACCCTGTCTTTTCTGACGGGTAAATGGACGCTGTTTGACAGGGAAACGGGAATGGATTACGGTACTTTGACAGTTGGAAATGACGGAGTGTTCGAATATGAGCGCCTGTCGGACGGAGCGAAGGGAAAAGGAACTCTATCATTTGAACTGCCGGAAGCCTCGAAGACAGATGATCCCGGGATGTTTGAGCTTAAATTCGATGACATCGGTGAATTTGTTCCAAAGGATATGGAGCTCTACAATGCTTTCGGACCCGGTGAGGCTACGAGCGGAATGTATCATATAGGATGCTTTGAGGACGAGGATTATCTGTATCTTAAGGAAATAGGCAACGGTGAATCTGCCGTATCCATGTACGTGCTGAATGTGGATGAGGATGAATACGAGCCGGGTGACTTTTCAAATGACTGGCTGTTTTACCGGAGCAGTGAAGGCCGCAATGCCGGTGTGCAGAAGCAGAATGAAACCTTCTATGCATGGGCGTGGGAGACATATAACGAGGACGGTCGGAACGGTGTATGGCTGCAGCACATGAAAGTCAGGGACTTCGAGACTCATGAGGACTATACCAACCGGAAATTCCGGGGCGGATATTTTGCCGAAACGGAGGATATCGCGATCACATTTTATGATTTTGCAAAAGATGCAGATCTGTCCGAACTGATCGCAACAGGTGAATGGGATAGCGGTTATCCGCTTATGATGTGTGAGGTTACGGTCGATGAGAATGAGATGATCACACAGCTTAAAGATGTGGATATGGCTCTTTACGGTGTATATGATCTTGGTGAGCTTGCTCCGGTATTTAGTTACAAGGGAATGAATTTCATCATTGACGGACATGAGATAGATATGAAGCAGCATGCTCCGGCAGCGACTGCGATAACGGACTGTACACGTGTCGGTGACTGGATCATCGTTGAGTGCCATGTCAATCCCGACATGAATATTTATGAGTTCTACAATATCAATGACGGAATGATCGATTACTTTGAATACGGTATTGCGGGAACTAATCTGATATGGCAGGAAGATGATCTGTCGACAGCCGTATATCTGAATTACAATCAGTTGTATGATTTCTGGGGGCATCTTATCGGAAGCGTTCAGGAGGGCGAGATATATGACCTTAGTTTCGTGGATGATAATACGATAGGTGCAAAATGCTGGATCATAGATGAAGCGGGAAGGGAGAAGGAGTTCACGGTGAATTTCGAGTATGAGCCATGTGACAGTGCCGTGCTTGAGTATTATGAGTATATGCTTGGCGGGCCGAGGCAGCTTCGAAGGCTTCTTGATGATGCTCCCGATGATGCCGTGGCATTGGTGATAGTCAATCCATTTGAACAGATGCTTAACAAACTGCCGTTCCCCGATCATTATGTTACAGGTGCTTTGGACAAGGTTGTTGTTGTTAGCCTGACCGACGGACAGAATGTGTTTGTCGGACCGAAGGAGCCGGGGGCAGGGGTAAATGCCCGGGGACGCAGTGAGGTTCACAAGATGAACAGGGGTGATGCGGTCGTGTTTGATGTGACCGTTCCGGAGGGAATGCCTGTAGATGAACTGGTAATACGTACAAAAGACAAAGGAGAGGTCAGATGGGATATCTGTCAGCTGTCCGGAAGGATCCCTCAGATGAGCACGTATATTACGGGAGAAGATTAGCAGGAAATGAATTTGACCGTTGATATAAGAAAGTCTTATGATGATTTTGGATTAAGAGTAAAATTTGACAGCGACAGTAAAAGGATAGGGATACTCGGTGCTTCCGGAAGCGGCAAGAGCATGACACTTAAGTCGATAGCAGGACTGATCACACCGGATGAGGGACTGATCAGTGTCGGAAACACCGTATTGTATGACAGTAATAAAAAGATTAATGTAAAAACTGCCGACAGAAACGTTGGATATCTGTTTCAGGATTATGCGCTGTTTCCCAACATGACCGTAAGAGAGAATCTTGAGAGCGCCCTGCACGGTGCAACGAGACGTGAAAGACGGGCAGTATCAGGCAGAACGCAGGCAGGGAGCATAAACGGACAGGCGGCAGGAACGGGAAATAATAAAGCCGAAAAACAGGGAGACAGGCGTCTTGTAAATACATATATAAAGAAATTCGGGCTGGAAGAAGTGGCGGACCACAGGCCCGGTGAGCTTTCCGGCGGCCAGCAGCAGAGAACGGCTCTTGCAAGGATGCTCATATGCGATCCGGGTCTTCTGCTTCTTGATGAACCATTTTCGGCTGTTGACACATTTATGAAAGAAGGAATGCGTCTTGAACTTATCCGTATTCTGAATGAGTACAATAAACAGGTCATATTGGTGAGTCATGACCGCGACGAGATATATCAGATGTGTAATTATCTGGTGCTTATGGATAAGGGCAGGGTTATTGCACACGGGAAAACGGACGAACTGTTCAAACATCCTGGAACAGAGGTTGCGGCAAGGCTTACCGGATGCAAGAACATCAGCAGGATTGAGAAGCTGACAGAGCACAGGATAAAGGCACTTGACTGGGGCGGACTCGAACTGGTCACCGGTGAGAAGGTAACGGATGATGTTACTCACGCAGGTATAAGGGCTCATGATTTCATACCGGGAGAGCATGGGGTCAATGTGATCGCCTGCGGGCAGGCCATGATAAGTAAGATGCCCTTTGAGTGGTACGTTACACTTGAGAACGGACTATGGTGGAAGCTTGGCAGGAACCTTGACGAGGAATATAAGAGCAGTGTTGTTCCTCAGTATATCAGTGTTGAACCTGACAGGATAGTTCTTTTAAAAGCCGGTCAGAAGACAGGGTGAAAAAGGAACGTGAAAAGATCAGGCGGTCTCCATTATGACAAATATAAAGGTTGGATATATGGAAGATAAGATAATAAACATACGAAAAGCACAGTTGTTGTCTTTTTCAATTGCCATACCGTTTTTGATAATTCATACAGGTCTGATATTTATGTTCAGATATTACGGTATAACTCCTATGTTTTATTTCAATATAGGGAGTGCCGTATTCTATCTCCTTATGCAGATTGTTATTGCGTTTAAATTGCTGAGGGTTTTTATAGTCGCATCTTACATTGAAGTTGTGGCTCATATGACGGCAGCTGTTATATTCGTCGGCTGGGACAGCGGTTTTCAGATTTCACTAATAGGAATAAGCTTCCTTCTGTTCTTTGCCGAATATGTAGCCAGGACAATAAAAATACCATACGTAAACAGCATGCTGTTGAGCATGCTCGGTGCGGTATCATACATTGCAGCCTTTGTTTATCTGAGTGATCATCCGGCTCCTTATTCACTGCCGCATGAGGTTGAATTCAGGATGCAGATAATGTGGGCGATAATAGTATTTACGATCACCATAGGTTTCCTTAAGGTTTTCGTTGAGCTTGCCTTCAGGGGAGAGCAGTTCCTTGCGAGAAGGGCTTCCAATGATGAACTGACCGGACTTTACAACAGGTATTATCTTATGGATCATCTTCATCGGATAAGCAATTCGGAAGGTCTTAATGACCATTATATTACAATGCTTGATATTGATGATTTCAAGAAGATAAATGATACATACGGACATAACTGCGGTGATTACGTTCTTAAGACGGTGTCTTCCGCTCTGAAGGGTAATTCCTTCGGTGCGAAATCGATCAGATGGGGCGGTGAGGAATTTATACTGATAGGTTCCCTGAAGGACAGAAGCATGGATGAACAATGCAGTCTTCTTGAGGATTTAAGGAGCAGTATTGAAAGATATGACTTTGCTTATGAGGGCACACCGCTTAATGTTACCGTTACAATGGGAGTTGCCTGTTATGAGGAGGGTATAAGTATCGAAGAGTGGATACATATGGCAGACAAGAAACTGTACGTTGGTAAATGCGGCGGAAAAAACCGGGTTATCAGATGAGGATATACTTAAACATGACCCCGTTCATGTCCCGACACTTCCGGGATATGCTTTGGGGTTTATTTTTTTGACTTTTTAATATATAATTCACAGGTAACTATTAATTCTTCGAGCTCTGCAACCTAAGGTGTGAGCTATGGATGCAGAGCCGGCCGTTGATCCGGCCCGGGGTTGTGAGCGAAAGCAAGCAGCCTTCCATCGGAACCGTAACGCACACGATAAAGTGAAGCATAATATAAAGCGGTTCCCAGAAAAGGAGAGAAATATGAAAAGAGTAACAGCATTATTAACGGTGCTGTCTGTTTGCGTGTGTCTTATCGGGGGATGCGCAGCAAACACGGCACAGCCAAATGAACCTGTCAATCCCGATGTTTCACAGACGGTGGAAACAGAACCTGTGGAACTGATCGTGTTTGCTGCGGCTTCCATGACGGAAACGATGGAGCAGATATCACAAAACTACAAGGAAGTGGCTCCAAACGTCACTCTTGTATATAACTTCGACTCATCAGGTACCCTCAAGACACAGATCGAAGAAGGAGCGGACTGCGATATCTTCATTTCGGCGGCAAACAAGCAGATGGACCAGCTGGATATTACAGCGGATAAAGAAGTGAATAAAGACGGTCTTGATTATGTGGATGAGAGTACAAGGATCAAGCTGCTTGAGAACAAGGTAGCACTTGCGGTTCCGGAAGGAAATCCCAAGAATATCAAATCATATGACGATCTTGTTGCAGGTCTTAAGGACGGAAGTATCCTTCTTGCGATGGGTAATGAGGATGTACCGGTAGGACAGTATACACAGAAGATATTTGCATACTATGACCTTGATGAAGAAGAGCTGAATAAGGATGGGGTTCTTACATACGGAAGTAATGTAAAAGAGGTTACAACCCAGGTCAGTGAGGGTGCCGTGGACTGCGGTATCATATATTCAACGGATGCGTTTTCGGCAGACCTTACAGTTGTTGATACAGCGACAAAGGAGATGTGCGGACAGGTTATTTATCCTGCGGCGGTCCTTAAGAATTCAAAGCATCCCGAAGAGGCCGGAGAGTTTATGAAATATCTCACATCCGACGAGAGTAAAGAAATATTTGAGAGTGTCGGTTTTACCTGCATTTTTGAGTGATTGGAATGAGTGGTTGCCATGGATCTGTATCCTTTATATAATTCGATCAGAATAGCGGGTATAAGTACGGCAGTCATTTTTGCTACAGGTATTGCGGCGGCTTATTATGTTGTTAAGCTGCCGCGTATCATTAAGGGAATAATTGACTGTATTTTCACCCTTCCTCTTGTTCTCCCGCCTACGGTCGTGGGCTATCTGCTGCTAAGGCTTCTGGGTCCTAAGAGAGTTTTGGGAGCATGGTTTTTTTATGTGTTCGGCATAAGGCTTACAATGAACTGGTGGTCTGCGGTTTTTTCAACTTCGGTTGTCATTTTCCCGCTTATGTACAGGACCGCAAGGGGTGCCTTTGAAAGCTTTGATGTCACGCTTGCACAGGCAGGTGAAACGCTGGGGCTGGGGAAGCCGTACATATTTTTCAGGATAGTAATGCCATATTGTAAGAGCGGCATTATAGCAGGTACAGTTCTGGCGTTTGCAAGAGCTCTGGGCGAATACGGAGCAACAACAATGATCGCAGGATATACTCCGGGACGAACGGCAACGATCTCGACAACAGTATATCAGCTGTGGCGCACGAACAATGACGGACTTGCTATGCGCTGGGTTCTTATCAACATGGCCATATCCGCGGTTGTACTTCTTGCAATAAATATTTTTGAAAGAAAGTCCGGTAGTAAATGAGTCGTAAATTGGTCGGGAACACAAATACGGTTCTGATCCGGTAAATGATTTCGCCTGCAATAAATCAAGAGGGGGAAGACTATGTATACAGATATTGACAGAGCAAAGGTGACGGATGAGGAATACAGAAAGCTTGAGAAGCTCGAAGAGTATATAGAAGGGCTTGGCACGCTTGCGGTGGGCTTCTCCGGTGGTGTGGATTCTTCGTTTCTTCTTGTGGTTGCTCACAACGTCCTTGGTGAGGGTGCCATCGCAGTTACCAATTCGGATGCATCCATTCCCGGGAGGGAATTAAAGGAGGCAAGGGAGTTTTGCAGGGAGAGAGGGATCCGGCAGATCGAATGCAGCGTAAATCCACTGACGGTGGAGGAATACAGACACAACAGTGCTGACAGATGTTACTTCTGCAAGCGTGGAATATTTACAGAGATAAAGAAGGTTGCCGGGGAGAACGGGATAGAATATGTTGCCGAGGGTTCGAACATGGATGATCTTGGCGATTACAGACCGGGGCTTAAAGCTGTGTCCGAGCTTTCCGTCAAGAGCCCCCTTAGGGAGGCAGGACTTAAAAAGCAGGAGATCAGGAATATATCAAAAGCAATGGGTCTGCCTACATGGAGTAAACCGGCGTATGCCTGTCTTGCTTCAAGATTCGTATACGGAGAGGAGATAACCGAAGAGAAGCTCCGAATGATAGACAGGGCTGAGCAGTATCTGATCGGAAAGGGATTTATGGAAGAGCGTGTAAGACTTCACGGAAATGTTGCGAGGATAGAAGTCCCCGAGAGAGATATTGTAAGACTGGCATCCGATGATATAAGAAGAGCTGTTTATGAGGAGTTCAGAAAAATCGGATTTATGTTTGTTGCGATAGATATGAAAGGATACCGCACGGGAAGCATGAATGAGACTCTGAATTTATAAGGAACGAAGATATGAGTGTTGATTATACAGAGGCATTGGAGAAACTGACAGAGCATGCAACAGTGGCCGGTACTGAGGAAATACCCTTGGAAGAAGTGTACGGCCGCGTGCTTGCACATGATGTGATTGCCGGGGAAAATGTGCCGGCCTTTGCCCGTTCACCGTATGACGGATATGCATTCAGGGCAGAGGATACGTCTTATGCGACACCGGAAAAAGGAATAGTACTTAAGGTGATCGATAATATACAGGCGGGACAGGCATCCGGATGCAGGGTCACGGAAGGGACGGCCGTTCGTCTTATGACGGGAGCGCCGGTTCCGGATGGAGCGGACGCTGTCTGCAAATATGAGGATACCGATTACACGTCTGATACAGTAACCGTTAAGAACAGGTTCGGTCACGGTGATAATGTTATAATGCCGGGTGAGGATATACGAAAAGGTTCGTTACTTGCGCATTCCGGTACTGTTGCGGATGCAGGCCTTATGGGTACAATGGCTTCACTCGGAATGGAAAGAGTAAGGGTTTACAAAAGACCTGTTGCCGGTATCATATCGACAGGCAATGAGATAGTGGAGATACCAAACGGGAGCGGGCCCGGGTGTGAAGCTTCTTTACCATTCGGTAAGATCTGGAATTCGAACAGATATACGATCGAAGCCGCGTTGAAGAGTATAGGGTTCGATACCATGTATCTCGGACATGCCGGGGATGATATAAAAGAGATATCGAGGCTGATAAATGAAGGCTTTGCCAAATGCGATGCGATCATTTCCACGGGAGGGGTGTCGGCAGGAGATTACGATCTTGTGCCGGATGCCATGAAGGAATGCGGATATGATATAATGATCCGCGGAGTGAGGATGAAGCCGGGAATGGCATGCGCATACGGTGTGAAGGATAATAAACTGTATCTTGGGCTGTCGGGTAATCCCGCATCATCTCTTACCAATCTTCAGTGTGTCTGTTATCCTGCGCTGAAGAAAATTACAGGCACATCTGCATACAGACACGAGATGATAAGGATGAAGCTTAAGAATGACTGCAGGAAGGGAAGCATGGCCATCAGGTTTATACGGGGCAGGCTTGTCATCGAAAACGGCGAAGCATTTCTTGATGCGGGAAATGAGCAGGGAAATATTGTCATAAGCAGTTCCATAGGGTGTAACGCGTATGGTATGATAAAAGGAATTGATGCATCATATAAAGCGGGCGATGCAGTAGACGGTTTTATTACTGCCGCTCTTTGGTAAAACAGGAACCGAAGGGTAAATATGAAGTGAAAAAGATAAAGGTTGAGGATGCCGTAGGGATGCCGCTGTGCCATGATCTTACGGCAATGTATGACGGATTTAAGGGTGCTCTGTTTAAAAGAGGACATATAATAGAGGAAGAGGATATCCCGGTACTGTTGAAGATCGGGAAACAGACTGTGTACGCGGGTGCTATACCCGATGATATGCTGCATGAAGAGGACTGTGCTTTAAGGCTCTCTAAGGTGAATGAGGTAGAGGGTGCACATTATGAAGGACCCTCCGAGGGGAAGGTACTTCTTATTGCCGACAGGCCTGGTATGTTAAGAGTTAATACGAAGCTGCTTGAAGAGGTAAACGGTATAGGTGATATCACCATATCTACCTTGCCGGATCACTACAGGGTTGAAAAGGGTGCAAGGCTTGCGTCCATGAGGATAGTTCCTCTTTTTACGGATAAGGAACAGATCGTTAAAGCCGAGAAGCTGTGCGGAAACGCTAAGCTGATAGAGCTTATGCCGTACAGGGAATTAAAAGCAGGTATTGTCATAACCGGGTCTGAGATATACAACGGAATTATAAAGGACGGTTTCGAGCCGGTTGTCAGAAGAAAACTGTCGTATTATCCTTCGCAGATCGTTGATGTAAGGATCTGTGATGATGACATGGATATGGTTGTGAAAACGGCAGAAGATCTTATAAAAAAGGGTGCGGATTTTCTTATATTTACCGGCGGGATGTCGGTTGATCCGGATGATATAACACCGGGAGCGATAAGAAGGCTTGGTGCGGATGTTATCAGTCACGGACTGCCTGCGCAGCCTGGAAATATGACTTTGGTAGCGTATCTTGGTGATATTCCCGTGCTTGGAGTTCCGGGAGCTGCGATAAGCCTTCCGACCACCATGTTTGATGTGCTCCTTCCGCAGATTTTCGCGGGTATAAGATTCACACGGGAGGATCTTGTACGTCTTGGTGACGGAGGACTGTGTCAGATGTGCAGTGAATGTCATTATCCCAACTGTACATTCGGAAGATACTGAGATTTGTGAACAGATCCTAAATAAATGCGGCAGGCGGATATGCAATGAGAAAGAAAGTATTGGCTTTTTCCGGATATTCCGGAAGCGGCAAGACGACATTGATAGAGAAGATTATAAAAAGAATTAAGGAAGATGGATACAGCGTTGCCGTTATCAAGCATGATGCTCATGACTTTGACATGGACAGGGAGGGAAAGGACACTTACCGTTTCACGGCAGCAGGCGCAGATACAGTAATGATCTCTTCGGCGAAAAGATCGGCAAGGATAAGTGAATACCCGGAAAGCATCGATGAAATGCTGACGGAAGCCGGTGATGCGGATATAGTACTGGTAGAGGGATATAAGGATTCCGATCTTCCCAAGATGTTTATCGTGTCAAAGGAAACAGGATACTGTCTTATATCTGATAAGGATAAAAACGGTGGAAAGCAGAAGCCCTGTATAAGGGGCTGTATTGCGCTTGTGACAGATGATGAGGAAGCCTGTATGAGGGAAAATGCAGACATGCAGGGTATCCCGGTGTTTGACAGGAACGATATTGATCGGATAGCCGGGTTTATAAAAGAGAGGATCATTGGGACAGAAGCAGACGATGCAGGGAGTGTTTCGGATGCTTCGGACGATGGCGGAAGCATATTTACCCATTTTGACTCCGAGGGAAATGCGCGGATGGTTGATGTTTCGCATAAGGACATAACCGTGAGGAAAGCGATAGCGGGAGCCAGGGTATTACTGAAGAGTGAAACATATGAGCTTATTAAGAACGGAGGGATTAAGAAAGGTGATGTACTCACTGTCGCGCAGGTGGCAGGTATCATGGGTTCCAAGCGCACACCCGATCTGATACCCATGTGCCATCCTGTTGTCACCGATGCCACCGATCTTAAGCTAAGGCTGAATGATAAGGATTTAAGTGTTGATATAGAAGCATCCGTTACATGCACCGGAAGAACCGGGGTGGAAATGGAGGCGATATGTGCCTGCTCAGTAGCGGCGATGACTGTATATGATATGTGTAAAGCCGTGCAGAGGGATATTGTGATAACCGATATACGCCTGTTGAGCAAGAGCGGAGGGGTACATGGTGATTATACGCTTAATGATCCCTCCATACAAAAGATGTGATACGAAAGATTCAGAGTAAGGGTGATTGGTAGATAACGGTGGAAAAAAATATCGCTGCCGCAGTTCTTATAGGCGGACATTCAAGACGTATGGGAAGGCCTAAGGAAAATATCGTTATTGAGGGTGATGGAAGAACCTTCATGGATAAGATCTGTGATGAGGTGGACAAATGCTTTGGTACGTGCATCAAAGGGCGGTATATTTCAGTGAGAAAGGGGCAGCAGGCATACCGAAACGGATTTACGGTTGTGGAGGATATCTATGATGATATAGGTCCGGCCGGAGGACTGATATCCGTTCTTAAAAGGGCCATATCGGACGGATACAATGCAGTACTTCTGCTTGCCTGTGATATGATAAAATACAACAGTACCGAAATTGAAAGAATATGTGCGGCTTATCCGGGGGAAGGGATAATGTATGCAAGATCCTGCAAAGAACATATCCAGCCGCTGGCAAGTATTTACGGTATTGATGCTTTTTGTGGTATAATAAATTGTTTGGAAAAAGAAAACTACAGATTAAGAGATGTTGGTGCCGGTTGCTGCAGGGTTGAATATTATGATACCAAAGATCCTGCTGCATATGTGAACATAAACAGAGAAAGGGACGTCATGGCCGTGGAAAGAAAAGAACTGTCAGTTATAAAGCTTGTCGGGAGGATATCTTCTTCCAATGCATCCGAAGAAGAGGAAAGGATACTAAATGAGATCGCCGGGTACCCGGAGGGCGATATAGTATTTGATGCTTCGGAGCTCGAGTATATTTCGAGTGCCGGACTCCGCGTCTTAATGAAGGTGAAGAAGCAGTCGGGGAGAGAAGTGAAGATAACCGAAGTATCGCAGGAGGTATATGATATACTTGAGACGACCGGATTTACGGAAATACTGTCTGTCAGTAAGAAGATGCGGTCTGTGGATGTATCCGGATGTGAAGTGATAGGTAACGGTTTTTACGGAACGGTGTACAGGCTTAATGAGGATACTATTATAAAAGTGTACAAAACTCCGGACAGTTTACCCATGATAGAAAATGAGAAAAAGATGGCTAAGCTGGCCTTTATAAAAGGAATACCCACCGCGATATCATATGATATTGTCAGGGTTGGGAACAGTTTCGGTTCAGTGTTTGAACTTCTCAACGCAAAAACATTCAACGATCTGATCATTTCCGATCCCGGTCATGCGGACGAGATCATCAGGCGCTATGTCGATTTCATAAAGCTTGTACACGACACGAAGGCAGAGTATGATGAGCTGCCTTCCGCAAAAGAAGCATATCTTGCGGAGCTGGATGAAGTAAAGGAGTATCTTGATGACGGACAGTATGAGGGAATTAAAGATATCATTGCCCGTGTTGATGAGGAAAAAGGAGTGGTTCACGGTGATTTCCAGATGAAGAACGTAATGTATGTTGATGATGAGCCCATGCTGATAGATATGGACACTTTATCGCGAGGTGATCCGGTGTTTGATCTTGCCGGATTGTACGTTACATATAAAGCCTTCGAAGAAGATGAACCCGAAAACAGCATGAATTTTCTTGGTATCAGTAACGAAATGGCAGATCATATATGGGATAAACTGATGAGGTACTATTTTGAAACCGAAGATGAAGACGAACTCAGGGCGATCGGGAAAAAGATACGCATCGCCGCTTCGGTCAGGTTCCTGTATATAGTGACGCAGTCCGATCTTAAGAACAGCGAACTGGGTTCGCTCAGGATAAGGCATACGAGAGAGCATATAGATGAACTTCTCGGAGAGGTTGATGATATAGCGTGCAGGCGGGCATAAAGCTGTTTGCCGGGTGAGGCTTATGACAATATATCTTGAGAATATCAGTAAGGAATACAACGGAATAAAGGTTATTGACGATCTGAACGTAGCAATAGAGGATAATAAATGCTATGAATTTATAGGGCCTAAGGGCTGCGGGAAGAGCACGGTGCTTAAGATATTTATGGGTCTTATCAAGCCCGATTCGGGGAAGGTGAGCAGAATGGGGGATTATAAATATCCCACACTGCAAAGCGCCTATGTTTCACAGGAAAGTGTTCTGAATCCAAAGAAGAATGCTCTGTGGAATGTAACCAAAGCACATCGTACGGTCACCAAAAAGGGCGCTAAGGAAGAGCTTTCACGCTTCTTCAGTGATGAGGAAATGACAGTTCCTCTCAAGGAGCTTTCCGAAGGTTCAAGACGTAAGATAGAGATCATTCGCGCCATGTTCGTTCCGGCCGATTTCATAGTACTTGATGAACCGTTTACGGGCATGAGTATAACGGAGAAGAATACTTTTATTGATTATATAATGGATAAACGCGGCACACGTCCCCTGCTTATCGCATCGCGGGAGGAACAGCCGGTCAAAGCCGCGAAGATCATAAGGCTCGGCTGAAGTTACTGATCGTGCAATGACCTGATCAGGATGAAGGAAATAAGGGATAAAGGAGATTGACGGGTATGACACGCGGAAAAGGGGAAGAAGGTATTTCCCTTAGATATCTGTCGTTCATAGTGGTAGTAATATCTTTCGGCGTAACGGCAGCGCTGCTGTTCACGACCTACAGAGCTTTTCTTTCGTACAATTCGCTGTCCGTGGCTTCTGACAGATATATTGAAGTGGAGGAAGCGGCATTCAGCCTTATGGATGCTTCCGATTATCTTACGGAAGAAGCTCAGTGCTATGTTATTCTCGGTGAAAGAGAGCATCTTGATAATTACTTCAGAGAAGCCGAGGTTACAAAAAGGAGAGAAGAAGCATTATATATCGTGGAGAAAGATCTTCCGGGTTCTGAGGCTCTCGCGGCACTGAAAGATGCAATGAATGAGTCCGTTGCATTGATGGACAGAGAGTATTATGCCATGCGTCTTGTGCTTGAGGCTCTGGTGGACACTGATATCCCGGAGGCAATGAAGGATGTGGAACTTACCCCCGCCGATAAGGCGATGTCCACGGAGGAAAAGATGCAACGCGCGCGTGCCATGATGCATGACGCCGAATATTTCAGACAGAAGAACAGGATACGTGCCGAGCAGGAGGAATGTATTAAAGAGCTTAAGGAGATAAGTGAAGGCAGACAGGATAAAATGAGTAACTGGGTCCATGATAATCTTGTCGGAATGACGCTGCTTATCGTGCTGCAGTCTCTTATCTTTGTAATATCGCTTACGATCATGATGAGCCTGGGAGTTAATCCGCTGAACAAGGCCGTCGAATGCATAAAAAAGGATACAGGAATACCTGTCATAGGTTCCAGTGAATTCAGATATCTTGTCGTTACATACAATAAGATGTTTGAAAGCTATAAGAAGAGCATAGACAAGCTTTCGTTCAAGGTATCGCATGATGAGCTGACACGCGTGTACAACCGGGCCGGCTATGATCATGTAATACAGGATATTGATACAACAACAACTGCAATGCTCGTCATAGATGTCGATGAATTCAAGCAGATAAATGATAACAACGGCCACGAGACAGGTGATCTTATCCTTAAAAAGCTTGCGAACTCACTTAAGAACAATTTCCGTCCGGATGACTATATATTCAGGATGGGCGGTGACGAGTTTGTGGTTCTTATGTCAAATGTCGATGATAGGGCGAAGCGTCTTATTGAGAAGAAGATAATCCAGATAAACCGTGAGCTTTCAGACACCGGTGACGATCTTCCGAAGACCAGCATAAGCTGCGGTATATCAATAAGCAGGAAGGCAAGGGATCCTCAGGATATGTTAAGGGAGGCGGATGCGGCGCTGTATCACGTGAAAAAGAACGGAAGAAACGGTTGCTGCTTTTACAGCAGGGGAATGGTAAAGAGCACGTAACGTATTTGACAATTCGTACGATAACGGGTAAAGTTGTTTAATGTTGGATGAATGAACTTATATAAAGGAGAATTACAATGGCTGATCTAAACGAACTAAGCGAGAAGCTTAACAGCATCAAGGCTGAGATCAAAGAAGAACTTAACAGGCTTGACAGTTCAAAGAGTGTATTTGAATACAGGAAGCTTATATTTGATTCTAAGACCGGTAAGGTGGGAAGCCTGATGCGTGAAATGGGCAAGATACCTGCGGAGATGAAGGCTGAATACGGTAAGCGTGTGAATGAGGTAAAGACCTGGGCTCAGAATACGTTTGAGGAAATGGATGAGAAGTTCAGACGCGAGGAGATGAAGCTTAGGTATGCATCGGAGAAGATAGATGTCACCATGCCTTCGATGAAGCCAAAGCACGGTTATCTTCATCCGAATACATTGGTAAAGAATCAGACTGTGGATATCTTCGGTTCCATGGGCTTCGAGATATACGAAGGAACCGAGATCGAGACCGACTATTATAATTTCACGGCTCTCAACACACCTGATGACCATCCGGCGAGAGATATGCAGGATACCTTCTATCTGTCGGACAAGTTCCTGTTAAGAACACAGACCTCTGCAGGGCAGATACACGTAATGGAGGCGAAGCAGCCGCCTATTAAGATAATTTCTCCGGGAAAGGTGTTCCGTTCGGATGATGATGCCACACACTCACCTATGTTTTCTCAGATGGAAGGACTGGTTGTTGATAAGGGTATTACTCTTTGTGATCTGAAGGGAATGCTTGATGAGTTTGTTAAGAAGATATTTGCCGAGGACGTGAGCACAAGGCTGCGCCCCTCATATTTTCCGTTTACAGAACCGTCGGTCGAAGTGGATGTGAGCTGTTTCCAGTGCCACGGCAAGGGCTGCAAGCTGTGCAAGGGAACCGGCTGGATCGAGGTGCTTGGAGCCGGCGTTGTCAATAAAAAGGTACTTGAAGGCTGTGGTATCGATTCGGATGTATACAGCGGCTTTGCCTTCGGTATAGGTATTGAGCGTATAGCAATGCTTAAGTATGGCATAAATAATATCAAGCTGTTGTTTGAATCGGATCTGAGAGTGCTTGAGCAGATCGCTGAGTAGGAAATTATTGTAAAAGGAGATAGGAAATGTTAGTTCCGTTAAGTTGGCTTAAGGATTATGTTGATATAAATGTATCTGTGGATGAACTGGAGGAGAAGCTTTTCTCCTGCGGTTTCGAAGTGGAAGAAAAGTATGAGGTAGGACACGATATCAGTAAGGTTGTTGTCGGAAAGGTAGTGGAATGTGAGGACATACCAGATACACACCTTCATCTGTGTAAGGTTGATGCAGGGGGGCCGGAGCTTCTTCAGATCTGCTGCGGTGCAGATAACGTAAAGGCAGGAGGCAAGTATCCGCTTGCGCTCATCGGTGCGACAGTGTACGCAACTGCCAAGGATCATAAGACTGTGGAAGGTGTAATGACCATAGGACAGGGTAAGTTAAGAGGCTATGACTCTTTCGGTATGCTCTGCTCAGGAGTGGAAATCGGTGTAAGTGAAGATATGTATGAGGGAGCCGGTTACAACGGACTTCTTGTTCTGCCCGATGATGCAGAGACCGGAGCCGATGTCAAGCCCATAGTCGGAATAGACGACTGGATATTTGATATTGCGATAACGGCGAACAGACCGGACTGTCAGAGCATCTTCGGTATTGCAAGAGAGGTTGCGGCAGTACTCGGTACACAGCTTCATGAGCCTGCTCTTGACTATACAGAAACCGAAGTGAAGAAAGACGGTTTTAAGGTTGTGGTTGATGCTCCCGATATCTGCCAAAGATATATCGGACACTATGTTTATGATGTGAAGATCGGACCGTCTCCGCAGTGGATGAGAAGACGTCTTGCACTTATAGGACAGACTCCGATATCAAATCTGGTTGACATAACTAATTACATTCTGAATGAGCTTGGACAGCCGATGCATGCATTTGATTACGCCTATCTCGAGGGCGATCAGATAAGGGTGCGTCGTGCCGGTGAAGGAGAGAAGATCGTTACTCTTGATGAGAAAGAGCTGACACTTACATCAAATAATCTGGTGATCTGTGACGGTGTTAAGCCTGTTGCACTGGCAGGTATCATGGGCGGACTTAACTCGGAGATCCTGGATACGACGAATGAAGTATTGTTTGAGGCTGCCAAGTTCGCGAGGGACAATATCAGAAAGAGCTCGAGGGCTCTCGGGAAAACATCGGATTCAAGCGCCAGATTCAGTAAGGGCGTTGATGAATACACTACCGTGATGGCAATGAAGAGAGCACTTCATCTTATCGAGGAGATGGGCTGCGGCAAAGTCAGCAGCACTCATGTAGACAACAATACGGGAAATTCCATAGAGCCTTCGGTGCTTAAGGTGAGCGTGAACAGAGTAAATGCGGTACTTGGAATAAAGGTTCCGGATGAGGAGATCGTAAGGATACTTAAGAACCTCTACTTCTCCCCCGTGCTTGAGGGTGATGAGCTTACGCTTAAGATACCCGCATACAGAGAGGATATGGAAGGTTATCAGGATGTTGCCGAAGAGGTCATAAGGATGTACGGTTACGATCATATCGTTCCCACCTTTATGCCGACTGCAGAGGTTACGATGGGCGGCTACAATCTCGAACAGAGAACAGAGCTTAAGCTTAAGCGTGCGCTGTGTGCCGCAGGTGCAAATGAGGGTGTACATTATTCGTTCTTCTCACCTTCCTCATTTGACCTTATAAGACTTCCCAGGGATGCAATGGAGCGTAAGGCGATAAAGATAATGAATCCCATTAATGAGGATCTGTCTCTTATGAGGACCACACTCGCTCCTCAGATGATACAGGCAATGCAGAGGAATCAGAAGAAGGGTATTCTTGAAGGACGTATTTATGAACTTGGTAATGTGTTTATTCCCCGGTCACTTCCGCTTGATGATTATCCGGATGAGCTTGAGACGATATGTATCGGATGCTTCGGCGAGAATGAGGATTTCTTCACGGCCAAGGGACTGACAGATGTGATAGCCGAAACTCTCGGTATAGAATTTGAATATGAGGCATATGAGAAGCCCTTCCTTCATCCTTACAGGACGGCAAAAGTGACATGCGACGGTGAGGAAATAGGTTATGTCGGACAGATCAGATATGAAATAATCGATGAGCTCGATATGCGTGTGGATTCTTATGTTGCCGAGATATCGTTATATAAGCTTAAGAAGTATTACGGTAAGGAGCAGATATTCAAACCGATATCGAAATTCCCCGAGGAGAAGCGTGACCTGTGCTTTGTAATGGATAAGGATATAACATGCGCACAGATCGAGAAGGAGATAAAAGGCAGCAGTGAATATATCACCGGAGTTGAACTGTTTGATGTTTACGAAGGCGCACAGCTGGGTGCCAAAAAGAGTATGGCATTTACTGTTGTATATACCCCCGGTGAAGAGGAGCTTACCGCGGATAAGATAGACGGGTATGTAAACGGTCTGCTTGATACTCTTAAGAACAAGTATGGTGTTGTTCTGAGAAGCTGATGAAGCTTCACGCCGTTGTGGGTAATAAATGGTACATATTAATTAAAAGAGGTTTGGATCATGGATAATAAAAGTGCATGGGAAAGCTATACCGCAAAGCAGCTTAAGGAGCTGGAAGGACTTAGCGGTGAATATATTGATTTTATCAGTGAATGCAAGACTGAGAGGGAATGTGTGGACCACATTGTAAGGACTGCAGAGGATGCGGGTTATGTGGAGCTTGACAAACTGATAAAGGATAAGAAAAGCATAGCGGCCGGTGACAGGATTTATTCAGTGTGGATGAACAAGAGTGTTGCAATGTTTAAGATAGGAAAGGCACCTGTTGATGAAGGGATGAACATACTGGGTGCGCATATTGATTCGCCAAGGCTTGATGTTAAGCAGAATCCTCTTTATGAGGACGGTGGTCTGGCATATCTTGACACGCATTATTACGGAGGTATCAAAAAATACCAGTGGGTGACCATCCCGCTTGCTCTTCATGGCGTGATAGTGAGGAAGGACGGTTCGACCGTAATAGTAAATATAGGTGACAATGAGGACGATCCGGTGTTCTTTGTCTCCGATCTTCTGATACATCTTGCACAGGAACAGATGGAGAAGAAGGCCGGCAAGGTTGTTGAAGGTGAAGCGCTTGATATAATAATTGGCAGCAAGCCTCTTGTTATAAAAGGCTCAGCCGGTAAAAAGGAGCAGGCTGAAGAGAAAAAGAGTAAGGAAAAGATCAGGAACAACATACTTGAAATCCTTAAGGATGTATATAATGTTTCGGAGGATGACCTTGTGTCTGCGGAGCTTGAAGTGGTTCCTGCGGGCAGGGCAAGAGAGACCGGTTTTGACAGGAGCATGATCCTGGGATACGGACATGATGACAGGGTATGTGCTTTCCCTTCTTTTAAGGCAATGCTTGACCCTTACGATGTGGAAAGGACAGCATGCTGTATTCTTGTTGATAAGGAGGAGATCGGAAGTGTCGGCGCAACAGGAATGAAGTCGCGCTTCTTTGAAAATATGCTTGCGGAGATCATGAACCTGATGGGCGATTACTCCGAGCTTAAGCTAAGGAGAACACTGGCTTCCTCCTGTATGCTCAGTTCGGATGTGAGTGCCGGCTTTGATCCCTCATATGCATCCGTGTTTGATAAAAAGAACAGTGCGTATCTCGGCTCCGGTGTTGTGTTTAACAAGTACACCGGTTCAAGGGGCAAGTCGGGAAGCAACGATGCCAATGCGGAGTATATCGCATACCTTAGAAATATACTTGATGCGGACAAGGTAAGATATCAGACGGCGGAGCTCGGTAAGGTTGATGCCGGCGGAGGCGGGACCATAGCCTATATTCTGGCACGCTACGGAATGAACGTAATTGATTCGGGCGTGGCTGTGCTTAACATGCATGCACCGTGGGAATGTATAAGTAAGGCCGATCTGTATGAAGCATACAGATGTTATAATGCATTTTTGAAGGGCAAGGGACTCTGATGGACGGATTAAGGACTTCCGATTACTATTTTGATCTGCCTAAGGAACTCATAGCCCAGGACCCGCTTGAAGACAGAGCGTCATCGCGTCTTCTGCTGCTTGATAAGGAAAGCGGCAGCGTGGGGCATGATATTTTCAGAAACATCGGTGATCATATCAACAGCGGTGACTGTCTGGTCCTTAATAATACAAGGGTCATACCCGCACGGCTTCTCGGTATCAAGGATGATACGGGCGCGCACGTTGAGGTTTTTCTGCTCAAACGCCTTTCGGATGATACATGGGAAGCTCTTGTCAGGCCGGGTAAAAAGCTCAGGCCCGGAGCGATGGTAAGCTTCGGTGACGGACTTCTTAAATGTGAGATAATGGAAGTGCTTGAAGAGGGCAACAGGCTGGTGAGGTTTTTTTACGACGGTATTTTTGAGGAAATCCTTGACAGGCTCGGGGAGATGCCGCTTCCGCCTTATATAACCCATAAGCTTAAGGACAGGAACAGGTATCAGACCGTTTACGCCAAATATGACGGTTCGGCTGCGGCGCCTACGGCAGGGCTTCATTTTACGCCGGAGCTTCTTGACGGGCTTGAAGGAAAGGGTATTGATACGGCTTACGTGACTCTTCATGTGGGACTGGGCACATTCAGACCGGTTAAGACGGACAATATACTTGAGCATCATATGCATACCGAGATGTACTCGGTGAGCGATGAGGCTGCGGATAAGATAAACGCGGCAAAGGAAAGGGGCGGACGTATTATCTGTGTCGGTACAACAAGCTGCCGCACGATAGAGAGCGCCTCGGATGAAAGCGGGATACTGCATTCGGGAAGCGGTGAGACCGGCATATTTATTTATCCGGGCTACAGATTTAAAATCATGGATTGCCTTATAACCAATTTCCACCTTCCTGAGTCAACGCTGCTGATGCTCGTCAGCGCCCTTGCGGGAAGAGAGAAGGTGCTTAATGCATATAAAGAGGCAATTACGGAAAGATACAGGTTTTTCAGTTTCGGGGATGCGATGTTTATAAGTTGAAGGGAGAAGGCAGATGGAAGAGAAGAGAAGAAGCAGACGTATGGTTTTGAATGCTCATCTTGTTATGAAGCCTATAGGGGTGGCTGAGGGTGAGAAGGTTCCTGTTGATATCATCGATATAAGCAAGGATGGAATAGGGTTTTCCTGCAAAACTCCCCTTGCGATGAATGCTATTTATGAAATGGATCTCACTCTTTGGACTAAGGATGTGATCCATACCTTTGTGAATGTAACAAGGTTTGACGGGAAGAGTAATATGTACGGTGCCATATTTACCGGTATGAATGAGAATGATTCCGGTAAGATCCAGATATACGAGATGTTTGACAGGGCTTCGAAGGAGCTTTGATAATGCCTGATAAGACGACGGTCCTTCTGATGCTTGACGGCTGGGGGATGAGCGATAACAATAAGAATAATGCATTTGCGCAAGCAAGGACGCCTGTGCTTGACAGGCTCATGGCAGAGTATCCGACCGCAAGATGTCTGAGTGCCGGAATATCGGTTGGACTTCCCAACGGACAGGCAGGTAATGCCGAAGTCGGCTACAACAATATAGGTGCCGGAAGGATTGTTTATTCCAAGCTCAGCCGCGTCAACAAGGAAATAGCAGAGGGAAGCTTTTACAGCAATGAAGCCTTCCTCACTACCATAGACTACTGTAAACGCAATGATTCCGCGCTTCATATAATGGGGCTTCTTTCCGACGGAGGAGTTCATTCCCATATTGAACATCTGTATTCACTTCTTAAGCTTGCGGCAAGCCGGAATATGCGCAAGGTATATGTACACTGTTTCATGGACGGGAGAGATACATCGCCGCGGTCCGGAGCAATGTTCATAGAACGGCTCCAGAGCAGGATGCGCGAGTACGGAGTCGGTGAGATAGCCTCTGTGAGCGGGCGTTTCTATGCCATGGACAGAAGCAGCAGCTATGACAGGGTCAAGCTTGCATATCTTGCCTTGACACAGGGCGAAGGCAGCAAGGCGGCAAATGCGCAGGAGGCTGTGCAGAATGCCTATGACAGGGGCGAGAGTGACGAATTCATTACACCTACGGTGATCGTGAACGGAGGTGTTCCGGTAGGTACCGTCATAGATGATGATGCGGTAATATTCTTTAATATCCGTACCGACAGGGCTGTCGGACTTACCAGGGCATTCTGCGAGGACGAATTCAGGCTGTTCAAGAGAGAGAGTAAGCTTGGCATCCGGTTTGTATGCTTTACAGACTATGATCATTCCATCGAGAATAAGATAGTGGCATTTGATGACCAGCCCGTTT
>CAMORO010000031.1 GCA_946623875.1 uncultured Lachnospiraceae bacterium
GATCAGGATATCGTTTCCTCCTGATCACCCTCTTCATTTTCTTCCAGCATCTCATATGTAAGGATCGTATCATCCTCTATATCAACGGCAGCAACCTTGCCCACAACTTCAGCAAGCTTATCCGGAGATATTCCAGTTCCCGGTCTCTTAAATGTAAGCATGGTATCGCTGATAACCGTTCCCTTTTTAATAAGCCCGTCCGATACTATCGATCTTCTGGCATTCTGTCTTGCCACCATCTCCGTTTCAAGACAGTTCAGCGCATCACTGCCGCGTATCAGATCGAGTTCTTCAATACCCTTTAGTATACGTCTTGCATCATCCGGATCCATGGCATGATAATGATCGTTACCCTTAAGTGTCTTATCAAGTGTAAAATGTTTTTCAACACACTGTGCGCCGAGATTGTACGCTGTCTTTATAACATCGCAGTTTTCTGTGGGCTTGGTATGATCCGAATACCCTGTGTAATGCTCCGGGAACTGCTGTTTAAGAGACTGTATCTTCAAAAGATTTGCATCCTTAAGGGGTGTGGGATACTCAAGAACACAATGCATAAGTACAATAGGCTGGTCACTTACCTTTCTTACGGTATCAACTGCAGCCTCGATCTCATTAAGATCCGATGCACCTACCGACATTATCATCGGTTTGTTCTTCCGTGCCTGATATTCAATAAACGGCAGATTCGACAGATCCGATGATGATATCTTATATACATTCATCAGCTCATCCAGATAATCGGCAGATTCATAATCAAATGCGGTTGACAGGAATTCTATACCTGTCTCATCACAGTATTCCTTAAGCTCCCTGTACTCTTCATATCCGAAGCTGTCGAATTTCTTAAAAAGCTCATACTGTGACTGTGTCGGTTCCTCCGTGATATCCCAGTAATAGGGTGATGCCTTCGCTGCCAGCGTTCCCGCCTTATACGTCTGGAACTTCACCGCATGTATCCCTGCTTCCCGTGCCTCCTTTATCATGAGCTTCGCCGCTTCCATCGGCGAGATGCCTTCCTTTGATGCTATGTCGTAGTAATTCACGCCTATTTCGGCTATAAGGACGAACTTCCCTTCCTCAAGCCTGCTCATTATGGTACTGTTTGAATTGTTAATATCACTGTTACTGTCGCTGTCCATATTTTCCTCCGTGTGTATCTTTATAGTTTATGTTCCATCATCCACCGGGAATATCCGGCTTCATAGAACTTCATAAGCTGTCCGATCTGCTCATTGAACTTCCCGTCACGTTCCTCTTCGTGTGCAAGTATCTTCTCAGCCTTGGCCATCAGATAAAACAGGTCGATCTCAAAGCCCACATCCTTGATGGTCTTAAGATATGCCGCACAGGAATGGATGTTATCGATCTCACCGAAATCCTTTATGAGTCCGGGCAGCTCTTCATAGCTGTGTACCTTTGTTATACCGTCGATAAGTTCAAAAGGAACATCACCGAATATGATCGATTTTCTTCCGAGGAGTGCCTCCTCATATGCAGTGGTCCCTACTATCGTAACCACACCCTTTGCATTCATTATCCAGGGCTTTGGATCGTGGTAATGGTTTACCTGTACCAGCCTCACATTATGCAGCTGCCTTACACGTTTGTAAAATTCAACACTTCGTTCACCGAGCATCGCCTGATGCTCCTTTACATACAGCCACCAGCCGACCGGAAGCGACTTGGACACTGCTTCTATAAGGCTTAACTCATCCACATAATAGGAAGCCTTCACAAATACTGTCGACTCCGGAATAAGATGCAATGGCATATATACGTAATCCTCTCCCTCAAGCGGAGCCTCAAACAGCCTGTTTTTCCCCATGAACTTCCGTCTTAAGGTCATCACCTGCCAGTAATGTCTGATATAAGGAAGACTGGGAGCATAGAGCACCCTGTTGGTCTTCTTAAGCTTATGATTACCCTTTGCTATATCCATATCAAAGAAGTAATGGAACTTACCGCGCATTACCCTGAGTATCCAGATGATGCTGTCCCGTTCATACTGGCTGGTCACGGTACCGGCAAATTCCTTATTCATTATCGTCTGTTTGTTCCGGTAGTCAAGTATATAATCATATTCATCCTTAAGCTCTTCCTCAGTGAGCTTCAGGTTATCATTGTACTGCCTCCTGACATATTCATCAATACCTATCGTATTCTGGAATGTCGGATATTTATAATATCCGAATTTGGAGTACTCGACTGTTATATACGGAACATTTTTGGCATAAGCCACTTCATTTATTATTGTTCTCTGAAGCTCCGCATTATCAAAATCAAGTATCATATCGGGCCTGAATTCATCAAAGATATCAAGTATCTTCCTGTAATTCAGTTCAAGCCACAGCATATTCTCATCATAGTTGGTCACCGACCAGTAGTACCTGAAATGATAGTGTCTGGTATTCTCCTGAGAGCACATAAGCTGCATGTTAAGATTCTTGAAATGTGTATATTCTTTCTCAATCTTCTCAAGATATTCCATATCGGCTATGGGTTCACGCTCACTGCGCCTTGACTTAACCTTTTTATCCGGCTGATATATCTTATTCCTGAGCTGAACCTGACCGGGTCTTTTATATCCAGAAGCATTAAGCCGTTTTGTATACTCTTCACATATGTCCCTTACGTCGTACAGTTTTATTCCGGGAAGTTCCTCTTTGAACCTGTAATAAGTATTAACATTGTAATAACATTTATTGTAGCTGCACTCCGTCGACATTATGAAGAAGCAGGCCACTTCGTTGTCCTCCTTCAGCCTCTTGGCGATAAACCAGAGCGGCTGCGAATATGTCTCACGGCATACAAACAGCACCTTTTTATTTTTGATAGTATTTATGTTATCTGTTTTCATATTTCCGATCAGCATTCCACTCCCTGACTCTTAAATGTTTCACTCCAGTCATTTCCGGATCTGAATGCCCTGTGTCCTTCAAGGAATTTCTTTCTTCTTGACATTGTTACGAATTTAAAGAGCGCCGGACTTATATTGCATATATCCATTTTTATCTTAAGGCTCCGGGGCACCCTTGGATCCTTTTTGACTGACGGAGCATGCTCCTTAACATAATCAAGATATTCTCTGTCATGTTCCTTTGAAAAGTTCCCATAGAGGAAGCTGTTCTGTATAACACTGAGATTCTCGTTTACAAGGAAGAAATCAACCGCCGGCTCCAAATCATCAAATTGTTCAAGCAGCCTGTCGCATATCTCATAATCCGCTCTGAGCGAAAGCCTTAAATTCTCTTCTATCTTCGATCCGCTGTCCTCGCTTATCCTGAAATAATACTTTGATGCCGTATTGTACACTATCCTGTTTGCCTTTGACAATATCGTATGAGCCATCTGCCTGTCTTCCACAAGCCTGCCTTCCGGGAATCTCACACCGTCAAATAACGACCTGTTGTAGAGCTTATCCCACAGATGAAGAAAAAAGCCCTCCTGATACAGTATTATCTTAAACGCATCACTCACACTGAGGACACTTTCCTCATTATCCTCCGTTCCGTCAGCACAATTCTCATACAGATAATATTTTCCGACAACCGACACGTCTGCATCATTACGCTCTGCCGCATCGACCATGACTTCTATCATGTCTTTCTTTATATAGTCATCACCGTCAACAAAAGCAATATACTCACCTGTTACCGCATCAAGTCCTCTGTTCCTTGCATCAGCCGTTCCCTTTGGTTCTGACTTTATTACGACTATCCGCTCATCCCTGCCTGCGAATTCATCGACAATGTTCTCACATGCCGTATCGCCCTTACCCACTACACAGATGATCTCGATATTTTTATAGGTCTGCCCAGCTACACTCTCAAGGCATTCCCTCAGATACTTTTCAACCTTATATATTATGATGATTATACTTACCTTACCCATACATCCCCGGTTCTTAAATGTACTTTGTTTCTTATGACCGCCGCGTTATTCCGTGCAGGCTCCTTACCGGTCTCCTTCACATACAACGTTCCTTACCGCTTCAAGATATCCGTATCCCCTGTACTCATCGGGCTCGAGCATAGCACCCTCACCCCATTCATTCCATGCGTTAATAAATACAAAGTCAGTCTTATGACCTTCCTTTTTCTGCTTCAGTATCCTAAGTGCTTCCTCAAAGCTCTCTGGCGATGTACCTTTGTAAACAAGTCCCTTGTAATCGCGTCTTGGCGTATTGTCCCAATCGGGGATAAGTCCCGGGAATTCGTTTTCCTTATACTCCCTGTTCTTTATCCCGTCGATTATCAGAGATGCTTTTATGCTTCTTTCAAGCATCCTTAACCCGAAGGCTTTATTGATCAATGTGTTCCATAAGACGGACATATTATATCTCATTTCGTTCCGTTTGGAGAAATCATGTTTCAGTGTATATCCGGGTTCAAAATAATAATATCCGTCAATAAGCTCCGTTCTTGTTTCCTGTTCACCCGCTGTCTTTCCTGCTATAACATATATCCCGTCAAAGCCCTCACCTTCAGCCCAACTGTTGAAACAGTTAAGCATACGGTCCAGACATTCTATATCAAAGCTTCTGTATATCTGTAAAACAGGTTTGTTGTCAATCTTAATGTATCTTTTATCATTGAAGAACCTGAGCAGATATTCAAAGTGCTTCCACCAGTCTTCTTCCTCTCCGTAATCCTGCTGCATCAGCACCTGTTCACTCAGTCCGTACCAGGTTCTTGTCCAGCTCTCATTGGCCCAGCATATACAATAATTGATATCTATCTCCTTATGCTCAAGCAGTATCTCCATCGGCTTTTCCATAAGCTGTCTGCCCCTGAACCAGTACTGATAGATCGAGAAACCGTATATTCCGTATTTACGTGCAAGCTCCGCCTGCCATTTAAGAGTCGATGCACCGTCATTTACCAGATCATAATATCTTTCATCGAGCGGAACCCTCGGCTGAACATGACCTTTATACAGAGGATGTCCTCTTTTTACTGCTGTCCATTCCGTATATCCCTTTCCCCACCATTTATCGTTCTCGGGGAATGTATGATATTGAGGCAGATACATACACATCACTTTCATGACTCTGTCCCCCTCTGTCCGTCCGGCGAATGAACACGCCCGACGGCATACCAGAATACCGGTGTTGCAAGCTGAAATGCAAGTATATTGGAGCCAACCGACTGAAGCAGCGCTACGAAGATGATCCCCAGCTCCACGCAGTACTCTTTTACATTCTTAATACCCTTCCCGAATGTAAGGATCATGATATATATGAACATCGAAAATCCGAACACACCCTGCTCACAGTACATCTTCACCAGGCCTCCGTCAGCTATCACATGCGCATCCTCAATCCCGAGCGCTCTGTGCCCGTTTGCACCGAGCCCGTTACCGAGCCATGTACTGTACATATTATTAACAGCGGCTACCCACTGCTCGCTCCTCTCACCTACAGCATCCGGAAGAGATACCAGACGGTAATATATCTTCATCACCGCATCCATATCAACCACACACAAGGCGATGAAAGCGATCACAACAGCACCAAGTTCAAATACGAAGTATTTCCTGTCGAGTGTTTTATATACGAAGAAAATAAGATAATTGAAATACAGAACAACCAGTATCGCAACCACCATGGCTGACCTCTGATTACTCATAAACGCAGCTATCAGGTTAATCAGCATCGAAGCAATACCAAATAATCTCTGTTTCTTCCCTTTGCTCATTATGAAGGGTATGGAAGCAATCATTGCGGCTACCGACACAAACCCAAGCACCGTGCTGCCTACAAATGAATTCATCCTCACCCGGCAGGTTGCCGCATCCGCCTTGCTGACAAAGCTGAGCCTGTAGGAATAGTCAATATAGAACTGAGGCATGACTATCTGAAGCAGGATACCTGTAATTCCAACAAATAAAACAGCATAAATGAAATATTTAAAGTATACATTAGTCTCAGCGGATCTTCCCACATAATAGAAAACAACAGGCAGAAGCGATACAACAAATTCCTGTACAAATACGCTAACAGGGAAGCCTCCCCTCACAAGCCATATGACCGACAAAGCATTGTATAAAAAGTAAGCCGCCATCAGCCTGTCTTCAAATTCACCGAACCTGAACTGTTTTCTTACGATAAGCTCAACGCATACAGCCGCAAGAATAACTGTAGCCAAAACCCCCGGCCGTACTACGGGAATAAACATATTTAGAAAATAAAGGATCACTACCGGTATATAATAGATAAGTGAAATCCTTATTCTGTTGTGTGTATTCTTATGTTCCATACGTAAAACCATTGAAGGAAAACCACCGGTATCTTCAGCAGCAAATTCCTGTAACTGCTATACCCGGGCACTATACTTTGACATCTGAATCCGGAAATCAATGATCATCTCAGATCGTTAAGATGAACAATTTCAGATATAACAGCTCCCCAACTGCTGCCTGTGCTGTATTCGGAACGATCGCCGGTATCACCTGTCGGAATATCGCCGAATACCTGACCCTTAATACACTGTTCCATCAGACCGGCCAGCTCCTCAGGCTTAAACGGATCAAAATATCTTACCCTGTCATAACCGTTAAGTACCTCAAGGCAGAAGGGACAGCCGGAAGCGAGTATCCTGCCTCCCACAGCCCGCGCTTCGGCAGGAGGATAGCCAAAGGTCTCAATGTAAGAAGGGAAAAGAAGCACCTCGTTCATATATCTTTCAAACACCTCATCCCTTGATATGTGGCCAAGATACTCTATCTGCCCGTAATCAGGATATCTGTCAAGAGCAGGTATATCACCCTTATTCAGTGTGAACGAAATCCTGAAATCGGTTATACCTTTATCTATGAGTATGCCTGCCGCTTCAATTATACATCTGTGGTTCTTATACAAAATCTCACCGGCCGGATAGAAAAAGCTATTAATAACACTGTTATTTATGCGTTCATTTCCTTTACTTTTTCTGTCCTTTAAGTGCTCCGGTATCTTAACCTCAGGCAAAACCTTTATGATCCTGTCTTCATCAATCCCCGTTTTTTCAAGGACCGCTTTCCTCATCCATTCGGTCTGGACAAATGTCTTATCCGCCCTCCTTACGGATGCACGGATCATACGTCCGATCAGATGCTGATAGACTGCGTATTCCCTCTCCTCAGACTTTAAAAAAGAGAATTTCTTCCATGTCTGAAACGGCAGCGGCTGGTGAACATAAACAGCCTGCCTTCCTTTATAACCCTTTGGAAGCGTATTCTGCATTGAGAAAAGAACATCCGGCTCAAGGCTCTCAAAGTACCTTGCACCCTCTTTTATATCAAACATAAGCCGTTTGCTGCGGCTTGCCTTAACATCCTTTCTTATCAGGATCTTTATATTGTCCCCGGCTTCAAGCAGTTCATCACCCAGTACAAATATCCACTCATGTTCTTTTTCGTTTTCAAGAATATAATCGTAAAAATCCCTGAGTATTGACAACGCACCTGTTTTGCTTGCCGCTATATTGTTTACAACTATCCTCATCGCTACCGGTATCCTCCGTACACAGCTTCTCTTAATGATAATCCCTGCATTATATCCGTATATTGAGCCTGCTCCGGACAATTACCGTATTTAAACGAGCCGGTCCTTCGATCGATGCTATCGTTTCAACCACACGGTTCTGTTCACGATATCGGTATAGCTCTGGATTATTTTGACCACTTTAACGGACACATTTGTATCGGCATAATCCTCAGCCATAACAGTCTCTTCTCTGTTCTCATACATTGAAACGGCAAGCTCAGTTGCCTGCTCAACTGTACATCCGGTAATTCCGCCTATAACCACGGTACCCTTATCAAGCACCTCAGGTCTTTCCGTAGATGTCCTTATAAGAACTCCCGGGAAGTCAAGCATTGCCGATTCTTCCGACAATGTTCCGCTGTCAGACAGTACACAGTAGGCATTCATCTGCAGCATATTGTAATCAAGAAAACCAAACGGCTTCATGTTGGTAACAAGAGGATGGAACTTAAAATCCCGCATCTCGATATACTTTTTGGATCTGGGATGCGTCGAATAGATCACGGGCATCTGATATTTCGCAGCTATATTGTTTATCGAATTCATAAGATCCATGAAATTATCTTCAAGATCAATATTCTCTTCTCTGTGTGCGGATACCAGAATGTACTTCCTCTTCTCAAGCCCGAGACGCTTAAGGACGTCACTCTTAAGAATATCATCCATATGATCTCTTAACACCTCACGCATCGGCGATCCGGTTACAAACATCGTCTTACCGTCTATACCCTCGGACAGAAGATACCGCCTCGAATGTTCCGTATAGGGAAGGTTAATGTCCGATATATGGTCCACAATCTTTCTGTTGATCATTTCCGAAACGTTCCAGTCCCAACAGCGGTTGCCGGCTTCCATATGAAAGATCGGTATCTTAAGACGTTTGGCGCTTATTGCAGACAGTGCGGAATTGGTGTCACCGAGGATAAGTAATGCATCAGGCTTTACTTCTTTCATGAGAGCATAAGATCTTGCAATGATGTTGCCCATGGTCTCGCCAAGATCCGCTCCCACAGAATCAAGATAATGATCGGGTTCCCTTAATTTAAGATCTTCAAAGAAAATCTGATTAAGTGTGTAATCATAATTCTGTCCCGTATGCACCAGAACATGATCGAAATACCTGTCCGCGCACTTTATCACGGCTGACAGTCTTATTATCTCGGGACGCGTCCCGACTATCGTCATTAGTTTTAATTTTCCCATTTTCTTATCCTTATCATTACACTCACAAGCGCAATCACCTGACGGGTTCGTAATATGTATCAGGTCTGTCAGGATCAAATGCCTCGTTGGCCCACATCACGGTAACCATATCCTCATCACCCTCATTGGTGATGCAGTGTGTGTATCCGGTAGGAATATCCACTACGGTAAGCTCATCACCGCTCACATGATAATCGATTATCTCTTCCCCGCCGTATCTGCGAAAGCTTATGCAGCCCTTGCCTTTTACAACAAGGAATTTCTCATTCTTGGAATGATGCCAGTGATTGCCCTTGGTGATCCCTGGTCTGCTGATATTCACAGAAATCTGACCTCTGTCGGGCGTACGGATAAATTCAGTAAACGAACCTCTCTCATCGACATTCATCTTAAGCGGATATGCGAAATCATCCGTTGCAAGATAGCTCAGATACGTGCTGTACAGCTTACGTTCCAGCTCATCGGAAAGGTTTGGAACTTCAAGCTTAAGACGGCTTTCCTTAAAGGAGCGGATAACATCGACAATATGTCCGAGTGTTGTCGTATGGATCGTTGGAACCGCACCGAATCCGTCCACTATATTTGCCTTCCCATGCATCGCATTAATGAACTCATTGACAACATCATCTATATAAACAAGATTCATGGTAACCGAAGGATCGTTTACCGTTATCGGTAGCCCCTTTGCAATATTGTTGCAGAAAGTCGCAACGGCACTGTTGTAATTGGGGCGGCACCACTTACCGAATACATTCGGAAGCCGGTATACATACACAGTCACCTCATTCTCTTCCGCGTAGGAAAACATCAGCTCTTCTCCGGCCTTCTTACTCTTCCCGTAAGGGTTGTCAAGTTTAGCCTGGATAGATGAAGTTATAAGCACAGGCGCCTTGTTCTTATGTTCTTTAAGCTTTGAGAGAAGCGCATCGGTGAAACCGAAATTACCGCTCATGAATTCCGATTCATCCTTCGGCCGGTTGACTCCGGCAAGATGAAATACAAAGTCACACTCCCCGGCATATTCATCAAGCTTTTCCTGCGGTGTGTCAATATCATATTCAAATATATCGTTGTATTCTCTGTTCCTTAATTCGGCGATAAGATTTCTTCCGATGAAGCCCTTTGCACCGGTCACAAGTATTTTCACTTTTTTCGATTTTCCTTCCAATCGGATATTTCATCCCGTATATATTTAAGCGACAGTAATTTCTCTTTTACCTGTTCCACATTAAGTATCTCGGTATTGTTCGAATTGAACTCTGTCAGCCTGGTTCTTTCCTGGTTACCTTCAACAAAATACTTGTCGTAGTTCAGGTCTCTCTGATCGGCAGGAACACGGAAGAAGCCGCCCATATCGACCGCCCTTGCGCACTCCTCGTTGGTAAGCAGAGTCTCATACATCTTCTCACCATGCCTGATACCGATAACCTTCACCTCATTGTCTGCATCAAACAGCTCCTTTACCGCCTGCGCCAGTACCTCTATTGTACATGCCGGAGCCTTCTGTACCATGATGTCACCGGCCTCGGCATTTTTAAACGCAAAGACAACAAGCTCAACAGCTTCTTCAAGGCTCATGATAAATCTGGTCATACTCGGCTCTGTAACAGTCAGCGGCTTACCTTCCTTTATCTGTTCAATAAACAGCGGAATGACCGAGCCTCTCGAACACATAACATTTCCGTATCTCGTTCCGCAGATGAGAGTTCTGTCGGGATCCACGGTTCTTGACTTGGCCACAAATACCTTCTCCATCATCGCCTTGGAAGTTCCCATCGCATTCACCGGATAGGCGGCCTTGTCCGTAGACAGACAGATAACCTTCTTAACACCTGCTTCTATTGCCGCGGTAAGAACGTTGTCCGTTCCTATTACATTGGTCCTGACAGCCTCCATCGGGAAGAACTCACAGGACGGGACCTGCTTGAGTGCAGCGGCATGGAATATATAATCAACGCCGTGCATTGCGTCCTTAACGCTCTGCAGATCACGTACATTTCCTATATAATATTTGATCTTGGGATTGTTGTACTGATGACGCATGTCATCCTGTTTCTTCTCGTCCCTGCTGAATATCCTGATTTCTTTAATATCCGTCTCAAGAAACCGGTTAAGTACCGCATTTCCAAACGACCCGGTTCCACCTGTGATCAGTAAAGTCTTATCCTTAAACATTTTCCACCTGCTATCTGTTTTCTTCCGTTTATTACTCTGCTACTGTTATCTGACTCTCAGCTTAACTCCTCAATATATCCGCTGTATTTCTCCAGCAGTTCAACACTCCTGCTTACATCAAAATGCTCTTCAAGATACCTTCTCCCGTTCATTCCCAGCACCTTGCGTTTCTTATCGTCAAGAAGCTCCCTCACACAGTTCCAGAAGCCCTCAATATCATCCGAGCGGCACCAGAAACCGCAGTCCGCTTCCTCCGTGACCAGCCTGCGTATATCGGTATTGGGATCCGTACATGCAAGTACCGGCTTCGCCATTGACATATATGAAAGAATTCTTGAAGGATAATTGGGAATGGTAAACCGTACATCCAGTGAAACGATACCTACATCACAGGTATCCATCAGCCGGTTATATTCATCAACCGGAAGATGTTCCACAAACCTTGCATTGGCAAGCTGCCCGCAGGTTGCGCGTACCGTATCCGCTTCACTTCCGTTTCCTGCAAAAATGAATTCAACCTTATCATATATGGGAGATTTATCGTACTTAATAACCTTCATCAGGTAATCGATCGCCTGAGGCTTTCCAAGATTACCGCCAAATACAAGCCTGAGCTTCTTCCCGGTAATGAATTCAAGCCCCTCCTCCCTAACAGGAGGTACCTTGATGGTATTGGGAAACAGTATGATCTTTTGGTAAGGTATCTGAGGATCATGCTCTTTCAGATATTCTATATTACCTTCCGACATACAGCCGATCATATCGGACAATCCGTACAGCTTCTTTTCTTTTGCACGGAAGTACCTGTGTATCGGTCCGCCTTTCTTAAACAGTCCTATATCAACCGCATTCTGAGGGAATATATCCTTAAGCATCAGGAATGACATGCATTTATATGTTTTCCTGCAGTAATTGACCACATTGGCAAAGGTCACCGGCGGTGTAGCATACAATACCAGATCAAAATGTTCATTCCCGAGGTTTGAAGCAATTGCCGCCTTAAGCCTTGGTTCCATCAGCAGGGTGTTTATACCCTTCTTTATAAAGTTAACACCGAACACTTCACCCGCAGGCACCTTGAGCATGCGGACTCCGCGTTCGGTAATGATTTCGGTCTTTTTAGTATTCTTGGGACTGTCAGCGAAGGCAACCGTAACCTTGTGTCCCGCTTCAGTCAGGGCATTGATAAGGTCAGGGTATATCCCCGCTTCCTTAAGATCAGGATATTTAAGTGTTAAATAAAGAATGTCCATTTTATTATTTATATTCCCGTTTATGAATGAAAAATGTGCATCAAATCCATGATCACAGCAGCTTTATCAGATCCTTGAGTGAGCTTATCCTGGCGTTTTCCCTGTACCCCTCTCTGTAGGCTCTGTCCATATAAATGCCTTCCTCCCTCATGATCCTTACGGTCATAATCTTGAAATCACGCCCTATAAAGAAGTCCTTCTCCGGATTGTCTCCGACATAGATCATATCGTTCCAATCAACCATGAAAGCCTCCTTCATCATAATGAACGGTCTGGGATCCGGCTTCCAGTACTCACGTCCAAGCTCATCGGTAATTATGATCTTATCAAACATCTTCTTACCGTTTACGCCGAGCACCGTAAGCTTCTGACGCTGGGTAACCGCATATCCGTCAGACAAAAGTCCGAGCCTTATCCCTCTGTCTTTAAGAGCATACATGGCAGGCTTGACATCAGGATAGAAATGCACATTCGGAATATGCTCCCTGTACACCTCAACAAGCTCCAATATTTCATTGTTCTTATACCTTATATCATGAGATTCGAGCAAGCGGTTAAACACATTCTTCGGACTTTCAAGATACAGATCATACATCTGTCTTGCAGTCAGACGCGCATCCCAGCCGTACATATCCTCCAAGAATCTTGATACGGCCGCAAATCCGCTTCTTATGTACTCGTCCTCAGATATCAGGGTATCATCCAGATCAAATATTACTGCCTTTTTCATCCTCGGGTACCATATCCTCGTTTAACATAATGCAACTGTCAAACCTAAGGAAAGTCACATTTTCCCTATAGTCTTCATTATATGTTAAGACCTCGCCCCTGAGCAGACGGTAGAGATTCCTGCACGAATCCGCACCTGCCATTATCGACATCGGCGCTCCGCCTCCAAAGCGAGGATTTATTTCGATATATTCGATACCTCTGTTTGTTTTACGGCACTGTACCGTGATGTGTCCGATCGGCTTAAGCTCATTCATAAGCCGCCTCACATCCTCCATGATCTCTGTATCTTTTACGATACGTCCCTTTGCTATCTCTCCACTTCTTGTTGCCATGCGGAGCCTTGGGACCATGGAAATAATATTCGATCCGAAATCAAGGAACACATCGATCGTGTATTCCTTACCATCCATATAATCCTGCACCATCGGATCCTTAACCAGTGTCAGGATCGCATCAAGCTGTTCCCTGTTATCTGCCCTGTAGGCATCAATACTGGAACTGCCGTCTATCGGCTTCACAAATACCGGAAACCTTAAGTCACCGTTCCCAAGTTCCTCTTCCGAATAAAGATGCGGAACCTTGAAGCCGTGTTCCTCCATATAACGCTGTGTGTTCAGCTTATTTCTGCAGACATTTATCACGGAAGGATCGGATATCAGAACCCTGGCCCCTGTCTCATCTTCGATCTGTTTCTTATTGTCCGCAAGCAGTATAAGCTCTGTATCTATGGTCGGAACTACAAGTGATATATTCTCTTCTTTGCAGATGTCTGTAACAGCCTCAGCATATCTGCCGGAATCAATACGCGGAACAAGCCTGTATTTATCGGCAAAATAAAGAGCCGGGGCGGTCTGTGAACAGTCCACGGCAACTACGCTGCCGGATACTCCAAGTTCCTGCGCAGCGTGCTTAAAACAATTGATCAGTTCCACTCTTCTACCGGCGCTCAGCACCAGCACATTGATATCAGACATCTTACTACGGGTCGTGTCGTCCTGCGAAACAGCACAACCTTATTCCTCCCCTTTGAAGAAATCCATGGTCGCAGCCCCTTCGGGACTGATCCCTTCCTTCTTCAATACATTTGCTACAGTCATGAACAGTATCTTTATGTCCATTAAAAAGCTTACTTTTTCCGTGTATTCCACATCATATTCGAATTTCTGCGGCCACGTAAGTGTATTCCTTCCGTTAACCTGCGCCCATCCCGTGAGTCCGGGACGAACATCATGCCTGTGTTTCTGTCGTTCACTGTATAGAGGCAGATATTGCACGAGCAGAGGTCTCGGACCGACTAACGACATATCTCCTTTCAGAATACAGAACAGCTCGGGAAGCTCATCAAGGCTTGTTGCCCTGAGCTTTTTCCCAAACGGCGTAAGCCTGACCTCATCCGGAAGCAGATCACCGTTCTCATCACGTTCATCGGTCATTGATCTGAACTTATACATATGGAATATCCTGCCATCCTTACCGGGTCTGTCCTGATGGAACAGAACGGGACTGCCAAGCTTTTTCCTTACCAGTATATACAGTACAAGATATACCGGTGAGAGTATCAGTATCGCACATGCTGACAATACTATATCCAGCATCCGTTTTATATACTTCTTATACAGCATATCAAAACAGTCCTTTGATGATGGATATTATCTTATCCATATCTTCCTGTGTATTCTTGATGTCCGACGGGAGACATACTCCGGTATCAAATACCTTCTCACTTATACAGCAGTCTCTTGCTGTTATCATATCGCATTCCTTAAATACGGGCTGCATATGCATCGGCTTCCATATGGGACGTGTCTCTATGTTCTCTTTCTCGAGTGCCAGCATTATATCTATCGGCTTAACCTTAAGTGACTCATCAAGCGTGATGCAGGACAGCCAGAAATTAGGTTCACTTATGTCAAGATAAGGATTCATCCTTACGCCTTCAATATCCGCAAAGGCCTTCCCGTACATCATATAAATGTCCCTTTTAAGGGATACATGCTCGTCAAGATGAAGGAGCTGTCCGCGTCCTATTCCCGCTACAACATTGGACATCCTGTAGTTGTAGCCGATTTCCTTATGCTCGTAATGACGTTCAGGCTCTCTTGCCTGCGTTGCAAGAAATCTCGACTTCTTAACAGGTTCCTCATCCCTGCAGTAAAGCATTCCGCCACCCGAAGTGGTTATTATCTTGTTTCCGTTAAAGGAAAATATCCCGTAATCGCCGAATGTACCTGTATGACTCCCTTTGTATTTCGCTCCCAGGGACTCAGCGGCATCCTCTATAAGAACAGCACCGTGCTCATCGCATATGCTCCTTATTTCATCAAGTCTGGCCGGTGTTCCGTACAGATTAACGGCTATTACGACCCTGCACTCCGGATACTTCTCAAAAGCCTTCTTAAGTGCAGCCGGATCCATATTCCATGTATCCTCTTCAGAATCAATAAATACAGGCCGGGCTCCAAGATACACTGCAGGATTGACCGTAGCGGAAAATGTTAGTGACTGTGCAAATACTATATCGTCCCTTTTCACCCCTGCAAGTATAAGCGCAAGATGTATTGCTGCCGTTCCTGACGAAAGTGCCGATGCATATCCTCCTCCCACATACTCAGCGATCTCATTCTCAAACGCCGTAACATTGGGACCAAGCGGCGCCACCCAGTTAGTGGCAAATGCCTCATTCACATACTGAAGCTCTTCCTCATGCATTGTAGGGCACGATAAATATATACGTTTATTCTCCATTGTAAACGCCTCATATCAAAATTATGTAACTACTCAGTTTAATCCATTTACAAATAGTTACAAAAATATAACATACATTATATCAGAAATCTATAACCTTGGCAAATTTACCGAATATATGTTCTGTTTTGTTTATCTTTGCAGACAATAAAAGCGGGCCGGAAGACTTCTCTCCCGACCCGTTCGTGTCTGTATCTAATATCCATTTACAGTGAACTAAATAATTTATTTCGTATACTATAACTGCCATTTTATACGTTACTTGCCGTTGCCGGATCCACTCCGAGCACCTGCTCCATTATCTTAAGCCTGCCATTCTCAACTGCGACATCAAGTGCCTCCGATGTACGCTCATTCTCACTAACAGCTCCGGAATAAACACTCATTTCCTTTGAGAATTCATCATCGAGTGCCATTTCCTCCGTAATTATCCTCTTGCGGTTCTCTGCAGCCTCATCCGACGCAGCTTTATCATCTGCTTCTTTGGCTCTCTCATTGTTTGTTTCAAGCTTCGAAGCCTCGTTACGCTTATCACTTGCCGCATCCTGCGCCTCTTTAACCTTGTCATCTCTTTCAGTCACCTGCGCAACGCCGTACTCCCGCTTATCCTCCATAGCCACGGCAGTTTCGTTGTTTATCTGTTTCTCTTCCTTCTCATCTTCGCGTACCGCACGCGCTATATCATCCTTTTCTCCACGGACCTCATCTCTTCTCTCGATCTCCTTCTCCAGCCTGTTGCTGTCAATCTCACCCTGAAGATAGAGTCTCTTAAGTTCATCCCTTGAATAGCCAAGAAGCGAACCCTCTTCCTTTGCCTTTTGTGTACCCGCATTATCCTGCGCATTTGGATCATTCTCCCGGGAAGCCGCATTACTCTTCTGCATGACCGGATCATTCCCCTGTACTTCCGTATTGTTTACCGAAGCTGCTGCCCTTCCGTCTTCCGCCGCCCTTTGACCCTCTGCTGTCGTGCCATTGACCGCCGTACTCTTATCCTGCTCAGCTTCCTGTGTCTTTTTAAGAACAATTCCTTCATTGAAGCTCTCGATGCTGTCACGGCTCGCCTTGGCAATATCACCGTCTTTACTCACGCCGATCACTTCCCTGCCGTCATTTATCTCAGCCGCTTCCTTTGCCTTCTGAGCAGGGTTTTCCTTTGGTTCATTAACCTGTACAGTACTGATCTTCTCGATATTTTTCTCAAGATTTCTGTTACTGACCGGCGATAGATCCCTGTACGCCTGTGTCATATCTTCCATCGGATTAACCTTCATACCTACACCTCCTATAATATGTATTGCCCCCGTATATTTATCGTTCTGATTTGTCACATATGTATCCATAGGTGATTATATTATAACATATTTCACTTAAAAAGAATAGTATCCTCAAATAAAAAAGTACAGAAGAGAACAAACAACTCAGGGCCGCTCTCTTCTGTACTCCTGCATATTCCGAAGTGTGTTTTTATCACAGTTCAACCTTGTGCTCAAGATGCGCTTTCATTTCTTTACACTTGTCCTGCATCACTTTACTCAGTCCCGCACGCGCCAGCAGCGAATCAATAGTCTGCGATGCAACGGCATAGTTCTCTATCTTCATCGCTTCGACTGCTATGATATAGTCAATAGTATTTCTGTCCATGCCGCACATGGGAAAAGTCTCATTCAGTCTTGCAGCCACAAAGCCCTCTATGGCATTGCTCAGAAGCTCCTTCCCCGTCTGCTCTATTTCCTGCATGACGCCGAGATAATTGTCGTGATCGTAATCCTCGGTCCCGGCATCTATGGCTTCACGTTTCCCACGCATTATCCAGGCCATCTTAAGGCACAGATATGCCTTTTCACTTGTCTTGCCTCTCTTAACCACTGTATTTCCAAGCGCAAGCTGATACCTCATAAACGCCTGGTCATAGCTGAATGTGTCACTCTCGGGAACCTTCCTGTATCTTTTGCTTATTCCCTCTTTGATAAGCTTAGCCTGGGGAGGAGTTATCTTATCAAAATAATTACCAAGAGCTGCATATCCGCATTCATGACACATAACAACATCATACTTAAGTGGGTCTATGCCATCAAACCTCGGCCTTAGATCGCTGTCTGCCCCTCTGGGCTTTAATTTGTTCACACGGATTGTAGGTGTCTTGAATTCGGCATAGCATACAGGACACGTATGACTCTTGGGAAACAGGAAGTCCTTTTCCTCCATCTTCTTGATCCCCTGTGAAGATGCTTCAGGGCTTTTCGCTTCCTCCCTGCTCTTCTCCTCAGGCTCATCGTATATACTCATGCTTCCCATGTCACCAAGCCCGATCTTATCGAGTCCAGATAATATTCCGGCCATTTTGTTTCTCCTCTCATAAACGTTCAGAACAGATTCTAAATTCTTTGTATCTTAATATAACAAATTGAACCAAATGTAACAATATCGAATTTTATTTCTTTCTTACGAGACCGATAAGGATCAAAAGTATCAGCGAATACGGTGCCACTATGATATAATTCTCCATAAATGCGGGCATCATCATAGCAAACACTCCTGCCATCGCACACCTGTTAAGCGGTGAAGAAACACAGAATTCATGCAGCTCGAGAAATCTCTTTACCATCAATACAACAGTTACGGCAAAAACCGCTATTCCGTGAACGATAAGTATATCCAGCAATCCGTTGTGTACCTCAAACATCCCGTTAAGCCAGTCAAGCTGTATGTCATATGACGATCCGATACCTGTAACCGGCTGCTTCAGAAAAGCTCTCCAAAGCACGGACCATACCTCCTCCCTTCCGGAAATGATATCCTTATAAAATATCTGTATCCTGAAGGTATCCTTCATTGCGCCAAGCCATATATACAGAAGGCTGAACAGTACGGCTCCTGCCGTCGTCCCCAGTGTCACGAGCATATAAAATATTCTGTTTTTCCACAGCTTCACCGGTATGATAAGAAGAACGGCGAAGGCTATCAGCCCGAGAAATGCACAGCGGCTCCTGTACCATGCGATTATCTTATAACCCCATACAAAGAGTATAACAGTTCCAAGAGTCAGCCACTTCGCCTGTATCCTGCCTTTTTTATTGACAAGAAAATCCTTAAGATACTCAAGCGCATAAACAGCAAAAAAGAACCCTGAAATAAGAACGAGACCTCCGTAGTTGGTGTTGTATCCCTTGAAATATCCCTTCACATCTATCGTCCAGTACACGAAGAAGGCACCGATGTAACACATTGATATAATGACCTGTTTATCGGACAATTTGATTTTGTTTGCCAGGTACAGGATCAGAAGGAAATCAGCAACCGTGAGGATCGCGCCTTTATCCGACCCTACAGCGAACAGATTTATCAGCGCTACAATATCCGCTCCTGCCATCAACAGGAATGCGGGATCTCTTATCATATCCTTTATGTCCATGTAACAAAAAAGGGCAACTGTAAGTCCGATGCCTGCGATCAGCGTCCCGTACGGAGCAAAGAACTCATACCATGTGTAGAAATGCCAGTCGGCTGTAGTAATCAGAAACACCGAAACCATAAGAGCAATATTGCCGGCAGTTATTCTGTTTTCGGCTATTCTTTCAGCCGGTATTTTTCCTTTGATAAAATAACTCATCAAAGAAGCAATGATCTTTTGCAGTTCCTTTATGTACATGCAGATTATCAGCATTACGATAACAGCACATATGGCATATCCATGATATTCCGAAGCAGTTGCGGTAATATTTCCCCTCCAGGCGATCATTATTATCGACTCAATTATCAGGAAAATATATGCTGTGCGGTCACGCAGCCTCCTTATCTTAAGATCCACATATTCCGATACCTTTTTATACGCCAGACAATACATGATAAAATAGGAAATACCGGTTGCTGCGGCTGCCCCCATTGCACTGTATTTCGGAATAAGGATCAGGTTGAGCACTATGTTGACAAGGGCTCCTGTCCCGGTTGCCAAACCCATTGCCTTTGAATCCTTATATGCCAGACAGATCGAACCCAGAAACCCGGTCAGTGCTCCAAACACCACGGATATCAGAAGCGGCGGCACATATTGCCATGCTTCATAGAAATCCTTTTTAAACAGAAGAAATGCTGCAGGCTTTACCAGAAGGATAAGCATTGAACATCCTATCACCATGAAGGTATTGTACATATTGTACATGGTACTGAAGAATTCCTTACTGTTGTCATCACCATAGCTCTTTGTCGCCGACATCTGCCACGCCTGTGCAAAAATGCGCTGGAACACTGTCAGTATCGCAGGTATCTTATATGCCACCCCATACACTCCGTTAACGGCAACACCTTTAATAAAGGAGACCAGATACCGGTCGGCAGCGTTGTTTATCCAGCTCCCTGTCGAGTATGCGATCATGGGGAGCCCGTATGAGATCATTTCTCTTTCGAATTCTTTATCGGAGTTATTATTCTCTCCTTCTGCAAGGTTTATACCCGTTGTTTTACCTTCTCCTGTAGGTGCATTCGTTTTTACCGTACCATCTGCAGTTCTTAATGTGACGATCCCCGGTATCCTTCTGCGACCCATCATAAGCATCAGCATTGATGCAATGGTGAATGCAAGCATCTGGGATAACAGATATCCGTTTAATCCTATCTTAACCACAAGAAGGAATATTATGTTACTGACAAGAAGAACCAGTGTGGATGTAATACTCCCGCACACAACCGTTCCCACCTGTTCACAGCCCTGAAAAAAAAGAACCAGGAACTCATAACAGCAGTTGGTAAGGAACAGAAATATAAACAGGAACAGATACCATTTAATATCGCGTCTGACAAACAGGCATCCGATGCCGCAGCATACAGCGACCGTCAGTGAAGCCAGCGCAACATATTTAAGTCCTGTCCTGAATATATCCTTACGTTTATCACTTCTGTCTATTCCGAAACGAAGTGCTGCTTCACCAATGTTTATCGTGAGTGCGGGCACCAGAAGAAGGAGGGTTGTCTGCATGATGTCCGCTATTCCGTAATCGGAAGGAGTCAGGATGTTTGTGTAAAACGGCACCAACAGGAAGACCAGTATTTTGGATACAAAATTACTGATCGAGAACAGGACTATGTTACCCGCAAGATAACGGTATTTACCTTTCTTCTTATCATCCGCCGGTTGTTGCATTATTTCCTCTCCATGAAGCCTGCCTTACAAGCAGGCTTGTCCTTCCTCCTTTTCACAGGCTTCCTCTTCATTAAACCTGCCTTACAAGCAAGCTTGTCGTCAGTCTTCTTCCTCATAATTACCTGTGAATAGTAACAGGTAGATCAGGTTTAACGCGTAGTCAGCCCATATCAGATCCACATCGAAGTAGGATTCGAAAAATACGGCCATGATCACGCACATTGCGCACAATGCAACCCTGCTGTGGATTATATTTGTACGCAGTTTCATAAGACGTTTGAATATAAAATAAATGATTCCCGCGAACACGATGATACCATGGATCACCACAAAGTTATACATTGCATTGTGAACATTCTTCTCAAAAAACGACTCGAGTTCGAAATTCGTCCCTATGCCGGTGAAAAGCATGTACGGATGCTTCCTGTCCACCAGCTTAAGGAACAGTTCATACCATATCTGCTCCCTGCCGGAGAATACCTCCTTATAAAAGAACGGCATCCTGAAATTGGCTCCGGTAGCACCCACTACCACATACAGTCCGACAAATACCAACGATCCAAACGTTGCCATAATACACAACAGTATATAAAGAGGCTTAATACTCCACCACTTCTCAGGGACAACGAACCTGAAGATCATAAACATGACAAGCATTATAAAGGCTCCTCTGGCTCTGTGCCACAATGACAGTTGGAAGCCCTTGAGAAGAAGCGTTACCATAAACAGACCGACGATCTTAGATCTGTCATAAAATATCTCCAGAAGGATAAAGGCACACAGCAGTGTATAGATCGTAAAGGTTGCTGCCGTATTTGTATTGTATTTGTAATTCTCAAATGTAGTGAACAAGCGCGGATATGCAATAAACAGATAGAACAAAAGAAAGCCTGTGTACAGGCCTGCCAGAACAGTCATTAACCGTCCGCTTAAGTACAGCTTATCGGACATATACCAGATGAGAAGAAAATTGACGGGTACAAAAAAAGCGCCCTTCCCCGAATGTACCACGATCAGATCGATCCCTGTTATAAGGATCAGTGCTGCCAGGATATACAGCTCACTGTCCTTATTCCTGACCGCTGCCGCGACGTTTACATTATTAAACAGTAACACAACAAGTATGCAGAAATTAGTTATTCCCGCACACGGATAAACAACGTTGTAATAATCATAGAATTTGGCAATGGTAAATACCAGAGCATATATGATAAACATCAAAAGGAGCAGAGCGAAGTTCAGTGTTTCCCTGCGTTTGCTCTTTTCCCGGCTGCCAGCGCAGCCAGCTTCTGCCACAACTGTGTTGTCCTTGTTTCCCATGAAACCGATTCCTTATCAAATGCCTCAGTCAGTCTGTTAGCATTTCCCTTTTCCATTAGTTTCTCTATCTTAAAAGCTATTTCCTTCTCATCATACCAGTTGCGGATGACATCTCCCTCCTGTACACCTTTAAACAGCTCTAGTGCACCTATCTCCTGCGATACCAGTATATTACATCCGTTCATAAGTGCTTCCATAGGCGCAAGACCAAAGGTTTCAAAGCAACTGTTCTGTACAAACAGCGAAGCTTCCCTATACAGTCCCAATACTATATCGGACGAAACAAGTCCCATGTTTTCAACAAACGGATATGAATTGATCACGGTATCATCCTTACCCGTATCTCCGATCACAACAAGCCTGTATTTATCTGTTCCTGCTCTGGTATTAAGAATATTGATCGCAGCGCATACATGCCTGATCTTTTTCCTCGGCATACCTCCGCCGATAGTAAAGATCATATCCTTGCTTCTGTGTCCGAAGCTATATGCATCCACGTTTTCAAGAACCCTTGTATCAACGCCGTTTATTGCATAGCTTATCTTATCCGAATATTCGGGATAATATGTCTTAAGCCATGCGGCAAAATGTTCCGAGACCGCATAAATCTGCGAACTTAACTCCATAGTCTTTCGTTCAACACGGTTCATGGTTTCATCGACGCATTCGTTGATCGAATTCTCATGCTCGACACAACCATGCATAAGATAAGCCGAAGGCTTTCTCAGAAATCCCGCCCATTTAAGTGCCAGCAGGTTCTGTTTAGAGTAACCCGACACAAGTACGACATTGCAAAACAGCATCTTAACCACAATTTCAACAGCCCTGAAAGGCTTGGATCTGAAAATCAGACGCGAAGTGTTTCCGGGAAACCTCAGCAAATATTCTTTTGTAACATTGGCAGGCCCCGTTCCGGTCCTGTAATCTCCGACAACAAAAACCTTCATCTACTCTTAAGCAGCTCCCTGCGTCCTTCAAACATATATTTAAGTGCATCCCCTGTCTTTACTTCGCTGCAGTACTCATTCCTCTTTCTCAACGCAAACTGCCAGATAAGAATGTATGAAAACCACGCAGACATTGCGCCGTAATTTGCCCCGCGTGAAATAAAAAAGTCCCTGTTATAACCCTTAAACCATGTGGATGGTTCTTCTCTGAGGGTTGCTATGCGGACAGGTTCGTAATAAATCTTTAATCCTTTTTTCAGACAGTCATACAGGAAGATATTTTCCTCTCCCATCAGATAACGTGGAGAACCCGCTCCAAATCTTTCATCAAACCTTATCCCCTTAATGCTCTCTCTTCTGAATGCGATCTCGGGAGAAAATATCTTAAGCACAGACAGATATCCCATGCGTTTCGGCCGTGGATAATTGGGAACAGGTTTCTCCTTTCTTTTTATGTAGAAAACTATAATGTCAGCATCGGGATGCCTCTTAAAACCATCCATGATCCGGTCCTTATAACCGGACATATATTCAACATCATTGTCACAAAGGATGCATATATCCGCATCAGCCCTGTCTATGGCTGCATTGCGGCTCCTTGACAGTCCCCTCTCAGTGGTCTCAACATATGTGATATCCCGATCGTTTCCTTCTATATCCTTACGCTTTATATGCTCTTCGTTATTCCGGTCGCACTGATTGATCACAACCGCATCCGAGGTTATGTTCAGGGTATCTATATAGCCCGCATCTTTCAAATGCATTGCCGACAGCAAAACCTGAAGCCGCATTTTACAATCTCCTCGCCACGGCTCTGAAGGCCCAGAATACGAAGCAGTACGCACTGTAGAACACATTAAGTCCCTCAACGTTCCGGTAAAGATTCCATATACGCTGTATCATCGTCATCTTATTTGATGAGAGCGTTCCCGTACCCCTTCTGTAATAGGTAAGCTGCTCATCAAGACCATATGCCTTTCCCACCTTTTTAAGAACCTTCCACCATGTTGCTGTGTCCTCGCTTGGCACATCCGGCATCATGATATCGTACTTTGTAAGCTTTTCCATATCAAACATGACGGTGCTTGTAAATATTGTTGTATTCTTAAGCGCCTGTTTGTATGTTATGGTCCTGGGTACACGTACTATCTTCTGGACACCGGTCCCACTGGCATCCGCAAACTCATAACCCGTGAATGAAAAAGCCGCATCATTATCCTCCATAAAGGCAAGCTGTTTCTCCAGCTTATCGGGCGACCACAGATCGTCGGCATCAAGAAAACAAATATATCTGCCAGCCGCTGCCTTAATACCGACATTTCTTGTAAAAGCCGCACCCATGTTAACGGAAGCTCTTCCTTCATCTCCTATATCATCCCATTCCGTGGTTTCATAATCGATCTGTGATTCTGCCTCCTGAGACTTCCCCGGTTTCTTATTATATAAGAGCCTGATATTATCGCTCAGATACCCCTTCATAATATCAACCGAATAGTCCGTGGAGCCGTCATCCACAAGGATAAGCTCCCATTCCCTGTACGTCTGGCTCTTTACGGAAAGGATCGTATCTTCGATCCATTTACCGGCGTTATATACCGGTACGACAACACTGACCAACCCCTTACTCATTGTCATCCTCCTCCCTAACCGTTTCCGGCAACGCTGTTATACCTCCCTCTGTCACTCCCTCTGTACTCTCAAGTGTAAATATTGTCTTAACCGTCAGTATGATAAGCCTTAAGTCAAGCCATACCGAAAAATTCTCGATATAGAAAAGGTCGAGCTTCAGCTTGTCATACGGAAGAGTGTTATATTTTCCATATACCTGCGCATACCCTGTAAGACCGGCCTTCACCTTTGTCCTGTATGCGAATTCCGGCATTACATTCTTATACTGTTCAATTATCTGCGGACGCTCCGGGCGTGGTCCGACAAAGGACATATCACCCTTAAGCACGTTAAACAACTGCGGAAGTTCATCAAACCTTATCTTTCTTATGACACGCCCCACCGGGGTTATCCTGTCATCGTTTTTACTTGCAAGCCTGGCCACACCGTCCTTCTCAGCTTCCACGATCATGCTTCGGAACTTATAGATATAAAATTCCCTGTTGTCGATGGTACATCTTATCTGTTTATAGAGCACCGGCCCCTTGTCATACAGCTTGATACAAAGTGCGGTAACAAGCATGAATGGCGATGTGAGCACTATAAGCAGCAACGAAAATACAATATCAAAGCATCTCTTTATCACCGTCTGTTCAAATTCGAGCGGCTGACTCTTGGTCAGCATCAGCGGTGAATCAAAGAAATGAAGCGTAGTGGCTCCTCTCAGCACTATGTCCATTATCTTGGGCATAACATAGGTCTCTTTTGACTTTTCATAACAGTACTTATGAAGCCTGTTTCTTGCAGATGTCCCTATATCCCACAGCATCACGGCCTCATGAGCATCTATCTTCTCAAACAGCGACTCATAATCATCACTGACCCTTACCATTTCCCTTATCTCGAACTGATGTCTCCTTGTCTTAACCTTTTCAACGAACAGATCCTTATGATCACCGTCATATATAAGGAGAACGTCCAACGGCGGGAACAGTCCCCTGTATACCGTAGTCGCAAGAAATATCCACCCGGCTATCAGTATGCACTGCAAAAGAAGAGCAACAATAAGCGGAAGCGGCGTCGGAAAATGATATGCAAGCATACATACCATGGCATAGAACAGCACATCCGACAGAAATGTTGCTATTATCTGTGAGACCAGGAGCTCAAGCATCCTGTATGAACCCACCTGCAGTCCGCCGTACATTATTGACGCGACAAGCAGAACACACAGGTAGACAACTGAAATAAACACATGTCCCCAAAAGTAATAAGCCTTGGGAAGCTCTGTGTTGTAATAAACCACCCATACATAACTCACTGCGACTGTCTCAAGCAATACGATGAGCAACGCCATTATCAGATTGTATATTCGTTTATTATTCTGAACCTTCTGCAAGTCAAACCTCTGATGTTACCGTAGTAATGCAACTGTCCCTGACCGTCATGCCCTGTACTATATCCTGCCCGTTACCTTAAGTACAATCTCTCCCGGTATTCCAAGTAACTTTTCCCATGACGATATGCCATCCGCTTCAGCGAGCGCATGACCTGTCATCCCGGCATATAATCGATAGAATCCAAGATATTTAAGCTTAAGCATCGACATCGGCGTGATCCTGGCACGCTGTTCGTAATACAGATACCACGCCTGTCTGTTGTCTTCCTTAAGACGTCTCACCGAATCAGTATACCCCTTGGATACTATCTCACATACGGTCAGGATTTCAGGAAGCACAATATATTCATACTCCGAGTCTATTTTATCATAAATATAGTCCTCAGGTACATACTTTTCATCATCTATTTCGGGAAACGGATACTTTCTGAGTACTTCTGTCCTGAATATCAGGGTAGTCTCCCCTCTGAATCCGTTAAGATACAGTCCGTAAAGCGTCGATCTTGACAACCCCTTCGGAAAATCAGTCCCGCCAAGCAGCTCGTCGCTGCTCTTACCTTTATGAGCTATTATGCCTGCTATTTCCTTAGCCCCATTCTTACAGCCAGCATCTTTGCTCTCAATGTTCCCTATGCATTCCGATATCTTCTCCACGGCATTTACCGTCAATATGTCATCCGAATCAAGACAAACAAACCAGTCTGTCCTGCAGTATTCCACACCTCTGTTGTGGGCCCGCATCTTTCCGCCGTTTTCACAGTAATGGTACTCTATCGGAAATACTCCTTCACCTATCCAGCCCGCAACAGCTTCTCCGGTACCATCCGTTGAACCGTCGTCAACTATGATCCAGCAGAAATCCGTACAGGTCTGTGCCTTCAGGCTCTCATATGCTCTTTTCAGGAGCTCCGCCCTGTTGTAGGTTGGAGTAAATACGGTTAATTTCAATATTTATATCTCCATTCTGCTTTTCACTACCCTTAGGAACTGTAGTAAATAAACCTGCAGATCCTTAATACACCACGGAATAATCCACGAGTTCGAATTCGTACGGTTCACTGAGCTCGTATTTGAATATCGTATTGCTGTCTGTCTTATTTACCACCTTAAGCCCTGCAGACTTCAGATAATTGATCTTCGGATGATCACTGTTTACCACTACGTACTCAGTCTTCGTGTCCTCGAGGGCCTGTGTGAATTCATCCTTTTCAACAGGCTGATTCCTTACAAGCAGGGCAAGCAGCCTGTACTCGGGATGTGCTTCATCATTCAGCATTTCTTCAGTATACGGCATACTCACAGCGTCCAGGTAATCCTCACGGTCTATGGTAAGAAGCATCTTCGGATCGTACTGTCTCATCTGCATGTTGTATTCGTATTCAAGAAAGGCCTTGGCATATTCATTGCCGGAATCCTTATGTATCAATTCCGATACTTCGATCATTTCCTGCGGCATCTTATAAATATTCTCTGCAAGTCTGAACCCGTCAGTATATACAAACCTTCCCGAAAACATGACCGTCAACACAAGCAGTCCGGTAACGATCAGGCGCTGCCTTCCTGTCTGCCTGCGTGTGATCAGCACTGTGGCAAGATACGGTATCAGTATCAGGACAGGTGTGACCCAGAAAAATCTGTAATATTCACTGTTGACATCAAATATACGATCAAGGATCAGAGGAGCGACCGGATTATATACCGTCACCAGCAGGAACACCGAACACGGAACAAATACTTCCTTCTCACGCCTGCTGCCGTAAATGCAGATATAAATAAGCGCGGCAACATAGAGAAGCATATACGCACACGCTCCCGTATACAATGACAGGCATTCCCACAAATACGTTATTCCCTTTTCAGTAACATTCAGTCCCTGCATCTTTACCTACATTTCATCCATTAATATTGGCCGGGAACACTTCACGAAGGAAGGAAGCATCCCGCGAAACATCTTACCGATCCTATTTCGGAAATGTATATAGCACGAAGTATCCCTTTACATACAGTACAAATACAAGTGCAAAAGCCAGACCGGGTATCACGCAGATAACGTATCCCGTAATCTGCTTCCACAGCTTCTTCCTGATTATAAGCGGTACAAACAGCACCGTCAGTTCCACCGGTATGAGCATGTTGGCAGACGAAGATATCGTAGTCGCACCAAAGCAGACGATAAACAACATTAACCACTGCTTCAGATAAGAATACCCGCTGCCGTCGTTCATCCTCATAAACAGATAAAACACCGTCATAAGCGCCAGATTACCTACTATGGCCTTCCCTTCATAGGTCCTTGTTATTAGAAACATCGAGGAAGTGTATATTGTTGTAAAAGTCATGTTCACAACAAACATGCACACAACCATCACGATCACAGACACCGGTCTGTCAAACAATTCCCTTGCAATAAGGATATAGATAATATTGGTCAGAAGGATTATCGTGATTGCCATAACCGATTTGGTCCATATGAGAGCAGGTATTCCGGTAAGCCTGCATACCACCGAATCCTGCATCGAATAGGTGGCAAAGAAATACCTCATCTCGTAATGATCCTGCCATGCACCGGTAAACGGATCATAAACATTCATCATGTTGGTATCAACGCTTGTAGCAACGTTGGCAACGTAATAAGCGGCATCCAGGGTGAAATTGTAGGTGCAGGCTACAAGAAAAACCTGTATTGTCACAATGATCAAAAGCACTGCTGCCGCAACCTTCTCACGACGGACAGCATCAAACACACCTTTTATCTGCTCTATCCATCGGCGGCCGTTAAAAAAGGCCGATATAAGAATTACCGCAATGACTATCGGCACCCATATCCCGGTGAGCATGGACAATGGCCTGTAATAAGCCATCGGCGGTACACAGACAAAAAAGAACAGGAAATAATAGAAAAAGAAACCAAGCACTACCGATACAAGCAGTGTCCTTACGTTGTCTTCTGTCTGCGAAGCTTTCCTTCCTTTTCCAACACCCGTAATAAGCGAACCGAAGCTTAAATATACTATGAAATTGCCAATCACTCCGAATAATATGATCAAAACATTTATCATTTCTTCTCTTCCACATTTATATAGTATGTGTGCCTGACTTCAAGTCCTTTTTTTATGCATACATTGTATGCGCCCGCATCCTCTTCCTTATCGCTCCTCAGATACCATGCATTCACTTCGGAGGAATACAGGGATATAAGGTCATACAGTTCCTCTCCGTAAGATGCCCTCCCTGAACCTATTACTGTCAGTCCGCCATCAGCCTGCCTTAAGATATATGCAACTGTTTCCTGTGAATCCGAAGGAACAAATTCATATATCCGTGTACCTTCATTTACCTGCTGCTGAAGATTGACCGTTGCATCATACAGACTGTTTATCTTGCGGTTCATAACATACACCGAACCGACCAGCATTATCACAACTATAAGAAGAGCTATCGCAACCGTTCTTGCATTTATGATCCTGTGATTCTTCATATCTTCATCTTCCTCTGTATAATAATCGTTTATCACTTCCGTCCCGTCCGCAGTCTCCCTTTTGCCATCAGGAACCCGGCCGGTATCATTTCTTCCATTATTTCCCAAAAACTGCGGGACTACCCGAAATTTCTTAAGTATGATCCAAAGCATAAGCGGAAGCAGCCCGGATAAAACAAACGTACCGCCCGTGAACCAGCAGTACAGCATGGTATACGGAAGC
>CAMORO010000032.1 GCA_946623875.1 uncultured Lachnospiraceae bacterium
TCCTGATTGTGGCATCTGAGTCATAGCCTGCGCGCTCATCCGCTGCTGCCTGTGCTGTGCTTCAAGCATTTCAAGCTGGCGCGACATCTCGTAGATCTCCATATGGGTACGCTGGAAGGCCGAAACAACCGTAGGATCAAACTGCAGGCCTGCTGCCTGTGTTATGATGTTGTATGCCTGCTCATGTGTCTTGGCCTGCTTGTATGATCTTGTCGATACAAGAGCATCATAGGTATCCGCAACCGAAAGTATTCTCGCAAGAAGCGGAATATTGGCTCCCATCAGATGATCGGGATAGCCGCCTCCGTCATACCTCTCATGATGAAATCTTGCCATCTGATATGTATAATTAAGGAATTTGCTGTTAGGGATAAGATACGAATACCTCTGTATGGCGTTTGCAGCCAGAACGGTATGCCGTTTCATCATTTCAAACTCTTCATCCGTGTACTTACCTGTCTTCTGCAGTATCGAATCCGGGATACCAATCTTACCCATATCATGTAGCTGCGAGGACAGTATTATAAGTTCAAAATCACCCGGTTCGATACCGTAATTGACACCGGACATAAGCATCTCTCGCAGTATAAGACCCATATATCTTGAAACGGCAAGCGAACTCATTCCGGCATACGTATCCTTAACCGTTATAAGGTCAGTGATAACACCGATGATAAAGTACTCAAGCTTAAGGGTATTCTGATTTGCCGCGATCATGGACTTCTGTAGCTGTCCCGAATAGTTGCCCATCTGCTTTTTACTCTCAAGCAGTTCAACCTGGGTTTCTATATGTTTCTTAAGTATCTGGGTGTTTACCGGCTTCCTGAGGAAATCCTCGGCACCCATCCTGTATGCTTCAATCTCCGTGGTGGCATCCTTGTCACCCGAAATAAATATGACGCGGATATCCTTCATCTTTTCCGTGGTCTTAAGACGTGTCAACACCTCAAAACCGCTGACGCCCTGAAGCACGACATCAATGATCATGATATCCGGCATAATATTTGCCTTTGTAAGCCTCGCCAGAGCCTGCTTACTGTTATTCATGGGCATGACATTGTATTCCTTTTCCAATGCCTTCTGCATCATGACAAGCTCTACTTCACTGTTATCCAGGATCATTACCGAATACATCTTAAAACCTCCACCAGATCCATATGTCCGCCGAACAGACTCAGCGCACTTCCAATAGTAACATCCACTCTCCCACGTCCTGTTTCCCTTATAATCCTTATATCCTCATAATCCGAAACGCCTCCCGCATAAGTAACAGTATACGGTACGGCCGAAAGTATCTTAAGAACCTCTTTATCTATTCCCGCTTTTCTGCCCTCTACATCCACCGCATGAACAAGAAATTCGTCACAGTACCCCGACAGCAGATCAAATGTCCGTTCACTTACCTCAACATCCGTAAAGCGCTGCCATCTGTCCGTAACTATATAATACTTCCCGTCCCTTAACCTGCATGAAAGATCGAGAACTATCCTTTCGCTTCCCACCGCATCCTTAAGCCTGTCAAGCCGCTTAAAGTCAATCTGTCCCTCGCGGAAAACATAGGATGTAACTATTACATGTGAAGCACCGGCCTCAAGGAATTCATATGCATTATCCGCATTGATCCCTCCGCCGATCTGAAGACCCTGCGGAAATGCTTCAAGAGCTTTAAATGCCTGTCGCCTTGTAGCTTCATATTCTTCCGTACCGGCGGCATTGAGCATTGCGATATGACCGCCGGATAAATTGTTGCTCTTATATATATCCGCATAATATGCCGCATCCTTATCGGACACGTAATTCTGCGAAACACTGTCGCCCTTATCGGTAAGGCTTCCGCCGACTATCTGTTTAACCTTCCCATTATGAATATCAATACATGGTCTGAAGCGCATAACTTCCCCCGATCTTGTATCGGGGGAGCCCGCCGGCTTTGAGGCATCAATAAAATTCCGTCAGGAATTTTTACATACCTCTTCCCCCGATCTTGTCATGATCTTTCTATAATAAGACCTTCTCTGTACGCCTCAAGCAGATCCTCAAGTTCGCATATCTGCTCGCGGATATCATAACCCGTATCGGTATCGGCAACTCTCAGTCTTATGGATGAACTCTCAACCACAAAGGAATCCGAAACGATATCCGTCTCCTTAAGTATGGCGGCATCCTTGCTTTCGAAGGGTTCATGAGCTGCGATCCACATTCCGTGCGAATTGTAGACAAGGGTATACCCGGCTATTCCGGTCTTACTCTGATAAGCCTTGGAAAAGCCGCCGTCAATGACCAGAAGCTTACCTCCACACTTTATCGGGCTCTCGCCCTTCTTCTGTTCCACCGGAACATGACCGTTTACTATATGCGAAACCCTCTCATCCAGTCCGAATTCCCTTAGTATCTTATTAACGGTCTCCACGTCATCAAGAAGCTCGTAGTATTTATTCTTCTTCTCCTTGTGCGTTTCCTTGTCTTCAATAAGATAGCGCTCAAAGGTAGCCATCTTTTCCTTGCCGAACACGGGTGAATTGGGGTTTGTCCAGATATACCACAATATATCCTTGCCCCGAATGGTATCCTTATCACTGTCACTTCCGTAGAAGCCCTTCCTTGCATACGACTCAAGTACATCGTAGAGACTCTTGCCGCTGTAAGTCTTTCCGAACAGCTTAACCTTCTTAAAATCGCCGTTTTCATCAAGCGGTACACAGCCGTGATACAGAAGGTTCGAATTAAATACCTTATACATGCTGCCTTTGCTGTAAAGGAAACGCACATGCCTCTGAAGCTTCTCGCTTCTTGTAAATGCATGCTTGAGACGATCCATCATATCCGCTTCGGCACCGGTAAGTGTGTATGGATCGTTTCTGTCTATCGTCGGGAAGTCAAGATCCTTAAGAGGGTATTCCTTACCCTCTATCGCAATGCATCCCCTGTCCCAGTCGATCTTGTCGAGCAGGAGACGATCCTGCATCTTCCATTCGGGATATTTCATGATGATCTGGCCTTCAAGCTTGAACTGTACAACCGTCATTGCCTTATGCATCATATTGTTAAGTTCGACGTATCTTGCATCATAATCATTGTTGACAGGTGTCTTAAACGCATCACAGTTAACACCCTTATATGTGTCAAGACAGAAAGTCACGAGAGGAACCAGATTTATCCCGTAACCTTCCTCAAGTGTATCCAGATTACCGTACCTTACTGCCAGTCTTATTACCGTTGCTATACAGGCAAGATGTCCGGCTGCGGCTCCCATCCAGACAACATCATGATTACCCCACTGGATATCCACGGAATGATAATCCCTCAGCGTGTCCATTATGACATGGGGACCGGGACCCCTGTCGAATATATCACCGACTATATGCAGATGATCTATAACAAGCCTCTGTATCAGATTACTTAATGCTATTATGAAATCAGGAGCCCTGCCGATCCTGATGATCGTATGTATTATCTCATTGTAATACGCTTCTTTGTCCTGTACTTCAGCCTTTTCGGTTATCAGTTCCTCAATGACATAAGCGAAATCTTTGGGAAGCGCTTTCCTTACCTTGGATCTTGTGTACTTCGAAGCAACCCTCTTGGTGATCTGTACAAGACGGTGCAGCGTGATCTTGTACCAGTCCTCAATGTTTGACTCCTCCTTCATGACTATATCCAGCTTCTCAACCGGATAATAGATAAGAGTCGCAAGGCTCTTCTTATCCCTGATGCTCAGGGTATTTCCGAACTCTTCATCTATCTTTCTCTTGACAGAGCCGGACCCGTTCTTAAGGACATGGTTGAACTGCTCATATTCCCCATGGATATCGGTCATAAAATGCTCCGTACCCTTCGGAAGATTGAGAATGGACTGAAGATTTATGATCTCAGTCGAGGCGGCAGCCATGGTAGGATATTTGTCTGCAAGAATTTTAAGGTAGTTAAGCTCGCTTCTTTCCATATTTACTGTTCTATTACCTCTTTCATCGTATAATGTCCGCTGCTCTTACCCTTAAGGAACTTGGCAGCCTGAACGGCACCGTTTCCGAATACCGCCCTTGAATATGCACGGTGTGAAAATGTAATGACCTCGTCCTGTCCCGCAAAGATCACGTCATGATCGCCTACGATGGTCCCTCCGCGCACCGCGGAGATCCCAAGCTCCCCGGAGCCTCTTTTCTGCCTTACCTGACTCCTGTCATATACATATTCATATTTGTTATCCGTGGCTTCATTGATGGAATCCGCAAGCGCGAGAGCCGTTCCGCTCGGTGCATCAACCTTCATCCTGTGATGCTTCTCCACTATTTCGATATCAAAACCGGCCTGTGAGAATACCTTTGCGGCCTCTGCTACCAGCTTCATCAGAACATTTACACCAAGAGACATATTTGCCGACTTAAGTATTGCCACCTTTGTGCTGCATTCTTCAAGATGCTTTATCTGCTCTTCACTGAGTCCCGTTGTGCATTCAACACAGGGAATCTGCTTTTCAACACACCAGTCAAGCAGATGATCGACTGCGGGAGCAGCACCGAAATCAATGACCACGTCCGCCGGTATATCACAGTCGTCTATCGACTGAAATACGGGATAATCATTCTTCTGTCCGCCGGACACATCAATGCCCGCAACTATCCTTGCATCCTCATCATCCGCCACAATGCCGCTTATCATCTGTCCCATACGGCCGTTGCAGCCGTGCATAATTATGTCAACCACTTTACAATTTCCTTTCCTGTTCTGAATAGTTACGTTAACTTACTCATCCCCGCCGTTCCGAAGCGTCCGGTATGTACGCTTCCTACAGGATCCCGTACTCCTTCATGGCTTTCTCAAGCTTCTTAACATTATCGGGCTCCATCTCCGTAAGCGGACGCCTTAATGTAACGCCGCCCCTGCCCTGAAGCTGTACGGCCTTCTTGACCGGAATGGGATTAACCTCACAGAACAGCGCATTGCAAAGAGGGATTGCGGCAAGCTGAAGCTCGCAGCTCTTCTTTACATCTCCCTCAAGATAGGCCGCAACAATGTCGTGTGTCTGCTTGGGAGCCACATTTGACAATACGGAAATAACTCCGAGTCCTCCCAGTGAAAGGATAGGAACTATCTGGTCATCATTCCCCGAATAAAGATCTATGCAACCGTCAGCAAGCTGCATAAGCTTTGCAACCTGTGAGATATTTCCGCTTGCTTCCTTGATGCCGACAACATTCTCTACATTCTTCGCGATGGCAACGGCTGTTTCGGGCTGGATATTGCAGCCGGTCCTGCTGGGTACATTGTACATGATCACGGGAAGCTTTACGCTGTTTGCAACAGTAGTGAAATGTTCGATAAGTCCTTTCTGCGTAGCCTTGTTGTAATAAGGTGTCACCACGAGAAGACCATCAACACCGTACTTCTCCGCCTCGGTTGAAAGATAAACCGCCGTCTCCGTACAGTTGGAACCGGTTCCCGCAATAACCGGGATCCTGCCTTTAACAGTCTGTGCACAGAACTTTATGCAGTCAAGATGTTCCTCATGGGTAAGGGTTGATGCTTCACCGGTTGTCCCGCATACTATGATCGCATCGGTCCCGTTTGCTATCTGATACTCGATCTGTTCCCCGAACACATCATAATCAACCTCTCCATTCTCCTTAAAGGGTGTTGTTATTGCCACACCTGCTCCTTTAAATATTGCCATTTTTCTCCTCCTGAATTGGTTTCTTTAATCTTATTTCCGTTTATCCTTAAGGCCTGTCATCAAGGCCCGTATTGCATATGATCACTTAAATCCGTCATTGAGGCGGTGCCTCGGGTACTGCCGGGACTGCCATCTGCGGGATTATCGACTGTGTAACATCACCCGGTACCGTAGGTGCCACCGTTGTGGTTCCCGTTCCTCCATTCCCCGTTCCGTCTGCTCCCGGCACAGCGGGCATGAGCGCCGCGGGATTGTTGGCCCATGTATTGACATCAAACAGCGGAACACCGTTCGCATAACTGTGAGGACAGTATCCCTCCCCCATCGGTACCCCGGGAGTCGCAAAAGGACAGGTATCCGACGCTTTAAGGCCGGTAGCCGCACAAACCATTCCTCCCACATGTCCGTCACAGGTCTCCTTGGGCAGCTTCGACTCGTCAAAATACTCGGTAACGGCAGTTCCCGCTGCGGAGCATACCGCCGATGCAAGCTTACCTGACTGACGGCAGATGGTTGCGGTAACGACTCCGTCCGGCTTGACGAAGTCCTTATATTCAAGATTCTCATGGATCCTTCCCATAATGGATTTCCATAAAAGCTTGGCCACATTGGTTTCCGTACCGCTCATATGTACGTTATTGTCATATCCCGCCCATGTCGCACAGGTATAATACGGAGTAAAACCCGCAAACCATACGTCCACATTACTTGTTGTGGTACCGGTCTTACCTGCGATCGCCATATTGCCGAAATTAACCTTTGCTCCGGTTCCCTTCGTAACAACATCCTCCATTGCCGATGTCAAAAGATAGGCTGTTGTGTCCTTTATAACCTGACGGGTCTTGGGTGTATTGTCTATAAGCACATTTCCGTCATGATCTATTATCTTTGTGTAAAACGAAGGCTTAATATATGTTCCCTTGTCTGCTATGGTTGCGTAAGCGGCCGTAAGTTCAAGGTTTGTCACACCGTCTGTAAGTCCTCCGAGCGCAAGTGCCTGAGTGATATCGGATGCTACCGTTCCGTCGGCATTGGTCCTTCTGCTTATCAGCGTTGTGAAACCGAAATTGAGCAGATAATCGTAACCCAATTGAGGCGTTATATCCGTGATCGTCTTGACCGCCACGATATTAAGCGACTGCTCGATACCGTATCTCAAGGTACAGACACCCTTGTATCCCTTGTACCAGTTCTTAACGGGACGACCGTTTGTATAATTGTAAGGTTCGTCAACCTGCGTCGATGCAAGCGTGAAGCCTGCACTGTCAAGTGCCGGTGCGTATGCTGCCAGCACCTTGAAACATGATCCGGGCTGGCGCTTAGTGTCCGTTGCCCTGTTAAGTGTCAGTGAAGCCGCCTTGGTTCCCCTTCCGCCGACGATAGCCTTGACCTGACCCGTATTGTGATCCATTATCGTTACCGAAGCCTGCGGCTGGGGCGTCAGTGAAATGCTTTCGGCTTCAAATGTATATCCCGGCTCCTTCTTAGCGGCCTTGAACTCCTCAATGGCTTCCTGCGCCGCTTCCTCGGAACTGAATATACTGTTGAAATTCCTGTTCTGCTGTTTGAAGTACGCTTCAAACTGCTGTGTTGAGAAGTTAACATTCTCACCGTTACCGTCCCTGAATGTCAGCTCATACGTAAGATAATACTTGACACTCTCGGGGAAATTATCAGGATTGAGGAACTCTTCATCGCATATCTTCTGTATTTCCGGATCCTGTGTCGTGAAGATGCTCAAACCTCCGCTGTACAGCGCATTGTATGCCTGCGTATATGAATAGCCCTTTATTTCCTGAAGGTCAGTGATGACCTGTTCGGTCAACTCGTCTACGAAATATGTATAGATGGACTGTTTCTCTACGGTTTCATCCGCAACCTTTATCCTCGAATAAACATCATCAGCCATTGCTGCATCAAATTCATACTGTGTGATGTAGCCCTGATCCCGCATCTTGCGGAGTACTTCTTCCCGCCTCTCTGCATTCTTATCCGGATGTGATATCGGGTTCCATTTGGTAGGGTTCTGAGTTATCGAGGCAATGACTGCCGATTCCGAAATAGTAAGCTCGGAAGCGGGCTTCCCGAAATATCTGTTTGAAGCCGCCTGCACTCCCAGAGTACCCTGTCCGAGGTTGATCGTATTAAGATAATTCTCAAGGATAGTATCCTTATCCATCACCTTCTCAAGCTGGACAGCGCAGTACTGCTCCTGGAACTTTCGCCTGAACTTCTCGATCTTTGAAGACTCGGAAGTCCATGAAGTAAAGACGTTGTTCTTAAGAAGCTGCTGTGTGATGGTCGAAGCACCCTGCGACAGATCGCCTGATGTAAGAGCCTTGACTCCTGCACGCATGATACCTTTTATATCGATACCGTTGTGTGTCCGGAAGCGCTCATCCTCTATCGCGATAAATGCATTCTGCAGATGAACGGGTATCTTATCAATGGTTACATATATTCTGTTGGAATTCTCGGCAATGAGCTTGGTGGTCTGATTTCCCTTGGAGTCATAGATAAACGTTGAATAACCCGCCGGCGACACGTCAATACCGGATACATCGGGGGCTGTATCTATAACTCCCATGTACAGGCCGACACCTGCGCATATCCCGGCTGCACCCGCGCATACCGCTCCCAGTACGGCCACCTTGAAAATAAGCGTCGCAAACAGGTTGCTGAACCTGATACCCACAGAGGTAACAGCCTTCCGTCTTCTTTTTATCCCATGCCTTCCGTAATTCACGAAAATGCCTCCGTCAAACCGCAATGCACCGAGCACATCGCAAAACATATCAAGTTATTATAACAAATTATTTCTTTTCTGAAAAGACCCAGGTTGGCATACATAAACAAATGCCCGGGATATTCACGAACGATTTGTTCTTATCCCGGGCACCAAGTCTTCGTACGCAGTGGATTTCGACTGCGTTCCTGTTGAATTGTTTGTTTATGGGAAGCTTGCGTTTCCCCTACATTCTGTAATGATTAATGAATTGTAATGATTATGCTTACTTCGCAAGCACCTCAAGTATGCGGTTGCTCCTTTCGACGAATTTCGTCATCTCTTCGGGTGCAAGCGGCTGGTTTGCGATCTTGGCCAGATCATAAAGCTGCTCACAGATCATAGGCGTATTGTCAGCGTCCCTGTTCTCAAGGATGTACTTGACAAGCTTATTGTTGGAATTAAGGATGAGTGTCTCACCCATGTCGCCCATGGGGCCCATTCCCATTCCGTTCATGCTGTACATCTTCATCATATCCTGCATCCTTCTGGTCTCCTCGGATACAGTAAGCATAGAAGATGTAGCTTCGTTCTTAAGCTTTTCAACCTTAACCTCAAGGGTTTCCTTGTTAAGAACCTTCTTAAACAGTTCCGACAGGGTGGTGGTCTGTTCCTCGATCACCTTCCTGTCATCCTCGCTTACCTCCTCCTTGAATTCATCGGTAAGGTCGGCATCTATACGCATGAACTTAACATCCTGGTTCTTGCTCTCAAGCTGCTGTACGAAGGGCTGGTCGATGTTGTGTGTAAGTATTACCGCATCCTTGCCCTGATCCTTAAACATCTTGATGTACTGGCTCTGCTGCTGTTCATCCGTCACATAATAGATGGTCTTTCTGGGCTCTTTCTCACCGTCCTCATCACTGTCGGCAGCATCATCGCCGCCATCCTTTTCATCCACAACCTCAGCCTCGACCTTGTTTCCTTCTTCATCGGAGGCCTCGGACTTGTTCTCCTCAGTATCTATCGGCTTAACCTCCAGACATTCGGGCAGAGTAACATATTTCCCGTCAAGGTTCTTAAACAGGATGTAATCTGTCATCTTCTCGCAGAACTTGTCATCTTTAAGGCAGCCGAACTTGATGAACGGACTGATGTCATCCCAGTATTTCTCGTATTCTTCCTTCTCTGTCTTGCACATTCCGGACAGCTTGTCGGCAACCTTCTTGCTGATGTAATCGGATATCTTCTTTACGAAGCCGTCGTTCTGAAGTGCGGAACGCGAAACATTGAGCGGAAGATCCGGACAGTCGATAACACCCTTTAACAGCATCAGGAACTCAGGAATGACCTCCTTGATATTATCGGCAATGAACACCTGATTGTTGTACAGCTTGATGGTTCCCTCGATCGATTCGTATTCCATGTTGATCTTCGGGAAATACAGGATACCCTTTAAGTTGAACGGATAATCCATGTTAAGGTGGATCCAGAACAGAGGCTCCTTGTAGTCCATGAATACCTTTCTGTAAAATTCAAGATACTCTTCCCTTGTACAGTCATTGGGATGCTTGGTCCAAAGAGGCTTGGTATCATTAAGGCTTACAGGACGCTTAACTATCTTAAGCTTCTCCTTTGCAGGCGAAACCTCTACCTTTTCCTTGGTTCCGTCTTCCTTCTCCTTCTCCTCGTACTTTGCTTCCTCATGTATTTCCTCAACAACCACATCCTTATCCGTCTTGTCTGCGGCATCAATGGTCTCGTATTCGGTTTCGGCACCTGCCTTCTCAAGATAGATCGGAACAGGCATGAACGAACAGTACTTCTTGATTATCTCCCTTACCCTGTATTCATTACAGAACTCAAGACAGTCCTCATTAAGGAAAAGAGTTATCTCCGTACCGACTTCGGTCCTGTCTCCGTCGTCTATCGTATACTCCGTACCTCCGTCACTCTCCCAATGAACGGCCTTGGCACCCTCTTTGTAGGAAAGAGTATCGATATGCACCTCATCGGCTACCATAAATGCCGAATAGAAGCCCAGACCGAAATGACCGATTATCTGGTCGTCATTGGTCTTATCCTTATATTTCTCAATAAAATCGGCAGCACCCGAGAAGGCGATCTGGGTGATATACTCCTCAACCTCGGCGGCATCCATACCGATACCCGTATCAATGAACTTAAGTGTCTTCTTTTCCGGATCAACTATTACGGTGATCTTATTCTCGAAATCATCGGGATAAGAATACTCACCGATCATATCAAGCTTCTTAAGCTTGGTTATGGCATCACAGCCGTTGGAGATCATCTCTCTTACAAAAATATCGTGATCCGAGTATACCCATTTCTTGATAATGGTAAAAATGTTTTCATTATTGATGGATAGATTACCTTTTTTTACAGCCATTTTTCATTCCTTCTTTCTTAATTCTTTCCAAATAATCCCTGTGAAATCGTCGGTTTTGCACTTACATTTCCCAACATAAGGTATTTTAATAGCGTTAAATGCAAAAGTCAAGAAAAAATTAGCACTCATTCAAAATGAGTGCTAACAAATCTTTTCCATTACTGTTTTGTACCGTAGGATGCACCGGTCACAGGAACGAAATAGGTGTCATAGACATCAAAGAAGGAGGTTGTGGTAACGGAAGGACTCCTCATATACGAAACACTTTTCCACAGGTCTGCGTTTAAGTTCGAATTAAGCTCCTTCACATATCCGTCATAGATCAGGTTGAATGCTTCCTGCTTCTTTATCTTGATCATGGCTTCGCGGTTCTTGTCCGCCTCTTCGGGATTGTAGGCACTGACACATTTAAGAATATGATAACCGTATTCCGTCTCGACAATATCGCTCACTTCCCCGACCACAAGATTAAATGCGGCATCCTCGTATTCCCGGGGCATAACGCCCTTGCCGAAGCTGTATTCGATCTTACTGTCCTCATTCTCTGTCCCCTCGGCTATTATGTCGAAATCGGCTCCGTCATCTATCTTCTGCTTTATCTTCTGTATTCTTTCGTATGCCTCCTGCTTCTCGGCAGCATTGTAGGACACAGTTCCTCTTGCCGATGGCTTATAGGTCTTAACAAGGATATCCCTTACCGTAACGATCCTTGCATCATCATCGCTTATCTGGGGCTTGACCTTGTCGGTAATATCATGATAAAGCTTATCTGCTGTCGCAAACTCATAGTAGATATTGTATATGGTTTCCTCATCGACCCCCATGGTTTCCTTTTCCTTGTCGTTAAGGGATGCGTAATAATCCCTGGCCGCCGATTTCACACGCAGGATATCATCCTCCGAGAGCTTAAAATCCTGATCCCTCGCCATAAGATTCATGACCTTTATCTGGGCAAGACGGGCCAGTATCGTCTCCTTATACTTGTTTTCAAGCGTAGTCCCGTCGATCGGTATCTGCCATATCCTGTCTCCGAAGATACTGTCGTACTGATTCTCACTGTTCACCAGATACACCATAATCTCCGGGACATAGCAGGAAATATCTTCTATCCGGAAGATTTCATTCTCCTCGAAGTCAGTCGTCAGTATTATCTCGGTACGCCTGCTCTTCGCACAGCCCTGCAGCATCGAGATAATGAGAGCTGCCGTGATAAGTACGATCATGCGGTTTGTATGTCTCTTTTTATTCATCGTCGTTTCCCGTAATCCAATACAGCGAAAAACACAAAGTATTTTGAGCCTGTTCTGAGTAGTTACTTTATATCTATCCAACGAAATAAATACGTCTGACCTTTGAATCTTATCATATATACGCCGTCTTATCAAACACCGCACGGCATTTTCTTTTATTATCCTCTTTTCAATATCGTTTTTTTGAATTATACTGTTAAGAGTGTTGGATAAACAATATAATCATCATAAATGATCATTCAGTTTAAATCGAAAGGGGTAGAAAATGGCTAAGAAGTTTGGTAAGTTTCTTGCGTTTACGGCAGTTGTCGGCGCAGCATGCGGCGCTGTATATTATGTTCTGGGCAAGAAAAATGAAGGCGCAGGAAATAACGCCGATGATGACAGCAGCGCATTCTTCGAGAAGAATAATGACCGCGAATATGTGTCTCTTAACAGCGAAACGATGAACGAGGCAGCACAAAAGGTATCCGATGCAGTCGATGCGGCAGCGGAAGCTGCGGGAGAAGCTAAGGAAGCAATAAGGAACAAGCTTAATGAAGCAGCCAGGGAACTTGACGAGAAGGCTAAGGAAGTTGCCGAAGGTGTTGGGCTTGTTAAGGAGAAAGAAAAGGACACATCCGATTTTGAATTCGAGGATTTCGCCACCGAAGAGGATGCCCGGTAAAGGTAAAAATAAAGAAGACCCTCAAGAGGGTCTTCTTTTATGTTGTCATATTTATTGTGCCGGCAGCCTGAAAGAACTCTTAAGCGACACTATCCTGTTAAACACAAGGGCATCATCCTTTGAATCCTTACTGTCAACACAGAAATAACCCTGTCTTACAAACTGGAAGCTGTCATATGCCTTGGCACCCTTTATGTTATCCTCGATATAACACTCCTTAAGTATCTTCCTTGAATTGGGATTCAGATTGAGCGAACCGTCCTCGTTATACACACCCTTCTCTTCATCGATCAGATTTTCATACAGCCTCACCTCTGCTTTAACGGCATGAGCGGCGCTTACCCAGTGAATGGTTCCCTTGACTTTTCTTGTACTGCATTCGCCGTTCCTTGTTTCGGGATCATAGGTACAGTGTACGACTGTCACCCTTCCGTTTTCATCAGTTTCATAGCTCTCACATTTAACGAAGTAAGCATTCATGAGCCTTACCTCATTTCCCGGGAACAGACGGAAATACTTCTTCGGAGGTTCTATCATGAAATCCTCCCTGTCGATATACAGCTCCCTTGAAAAAGCAACCTCACGTGTTCCAAGTTCTTCATTCTCGAGGTTATTCGCAACTGTGAAATATTCAACTTTATCCTCCGGATAATTGTCTATGATAAGCTTAACGGGATCGAGCACTGCCATCATCCTGCTCTTCTTGCACTTAAGATCCTCTCTTATACAGTACTCCAGCATTGCATAGTCAACAGAGGAATTACCCTTGCTGACGCCGCACAGCTTCGCAAAGAGCCTGATCGATTCCGGAGTAAAGCCCCTGCGCCTGAGTGCCGCTATTGAAACAAGCCTCGGATCGTCCCAGCCGTCAACAATACCATCCTCAACCAGCTTCTTGATATATCTCTTGCCGGTCACGACATTGGTAAGGTACAGCTTGGCGAACTCTATCTGCCTCGGCGGGCATTCATATTCAAGTTCCCTAACCACCCAGTCATACAACGGTCTGTGATCTTCGAATTCCAGTGTACATATCGAATGGGTTATCCCCTCGATCGCATCCTCTATAGGATGCGCAAAATCATACATCGGATAGATGCACCACTTATCACCCGTATTGTGATGGCTCATATGCGCCACACGGTAAATAACGGGATCTCGCATGTTTATATTGGGGCTTGTCATATCTATCCTGGCCCTCAGAACCTTCTCGCCGTCCTTGTATTCACCGTTCTTCATTCCCTCAAACAACTTAAGGTTCTCTTCAATGCTTCTGTCCCTGTAGGGGCTGTTCTTCCCCGGCGTTTCAAAGGTTCCCCTGTATTCCTTTATTTCATCGGCGCTCAGATCGCATACGAAAGCCTTACCCTTCTTAATGAGCTTAACAGCCGCTTCGTACATCTGTTCAAAGTAATCCGATGCAAAGAAAAGCCTGTCCTCCCAGTCGGCACCAAGCCACTCAACATCAGCCTTTATCGACTCCACAAATTCGGTTTTCTCCTTCGTGGGATTGGTATCATCAAACCGGAGATTGAACTTGCCTCCGTACTCCCTGGCAAGGCCGTAATTAAGAAGAATTGACTTGGCATGTCCTATATGCAGATAACCGTTAGGTTCAGGCGGGAACCTTGTATGTACTGTGGTATAATTCCCTTCCGCAAGATCCTTATCAATCTCATTCTCGATAAAATTACGTGAGGTAACCTCTTCGTTCTTATCTTCAACACTGCTGACTGTATCTGCCATGATACATTTCCTCCTGTCCGAATAATCAGGTTAAACATTTCTGTCCTTTGTTTACAATCACAAATCAGGACGGTCGCAAAACCGTCCTGACCATTTTAACAGATTTATATTTCTCCCGCAACTTAATAGAAGATATTTAAACAGATCAGCCGAAATAGCTGATGATATCCTGAAGCTCCTGAGCCAGTGTCTGAAGATTGTTGGCCGAGTCATTAATAAGGCTGAAAGTTGCGTTAAGTTCCTGCATGGACGCATTGGTCTCCTGAGTGGAGGCTGCATTTTCCTCTGATATTGCCGAAAGATCACTTACAATGCCGACGAGTGTATCCTTTGCTCCCGTCAGTCCCTCGATCTTGCCCGCTATCGCTTCCGCACTGTCTGCAACCGCCGATACACCTTTTGCCATTGTTTCCATATTGTCCCTTGTTGCTTCCATCTGTACAGACTGATTCTCGAAGCTTTCATTAAGCTTGGCCATAACATCGACCGATGCCGAGGCATCATACATAAGCTGGTCGACGATACGTCCGATCTCCTGCGCACTCTGGTTGGACTGCTCGGCAAGTGCCGCGATCTCCTCGGCAACTACCGCAAATCCACGTCCTGCTTCACCTGCTCTTGCCGCTTCTATTGAAGCATTAAGGGAAAGAAGGTTGGTCTGACTGGCAATAGCCGTGATCGCCGTAACAAAACCATGTATTCCGTTAGCCGATTCATTGGTCGAATTAATCGTCTGTCCGATATTTTTAACAGACTCCTGAACCTCTCTGCTCTGATCGAGAAGCTTGTTAAGAGCATCCATGGCCTCATCACAGGTAACCTTCATACTCTCCGCATAACTGTCAAGCTGCTCTACGTTGCTTGCTATCACTTCTATGTCATTTCCGATGGTATTGGTATTACCTGCCGCATGCTCCACGCTCTCCGCCTGGGATACCGCTCCCTGACTTATTTCATCGACGGCAATGGTAACCTGACCGGATGCCTGGGATGCCTGATTGGATGACGAAGCAAGATCCGAACCCGCGCTCGAAAGATCCCTTGCCATCTCATTACTCCTGCTCATGATATCGCGAAGCTTAAGGGCAAGCATCCCTGTAGCCTTCTGCATCTGTCCAATCTCATCCTTGCCAAGTTCACTTTCATCCGGAAGCGTTATGCCAAGCTTACCCGAAGCCAGCTCATTAAGACTCCCGGTAGCCGAATTAACTCCATTGGTTATTCCACGTATCACCACTATCGCAATAAATATGAGAACGGCGATAAGTATTGCAAAAACAATACTCAAAGCAACAATCTTGCCCGAAATCTCCTTCTGGAGCACTTCATGTTCCTCAACAGCCCACTGTTCGGTGATCTTAGTCATTTCATCAAGTGCTTCCCTTGCAAGATCGAATTCGGCAATATAATTCGCATCATTTCCGTTAGTACCCTGCTGCAGCGCATTTGCATAATGCTCATCAAACACACTCACCAATGATGCGATACTTGCACTGGTACCGGTCAGCACATCATTATATAAGGCCGGAACAGCCGATGCTACGGTCACTCCCTCATGTACTCCGTCATACGCCTGCTGCATATTATTCTGGAAGTCCTCCTGATTTGCCTTGTAGTCGGCATCCGATTTACTGAGATTCTTTGCCGTCTGTGCAACACGCGCCTGATAGAAATCCCTGTCTGCCCCGATAAAATCTTCCGACGCCTTAAACAGGGTATCATAATAGATGCCTGTCACTTCCTCCGCAACCGAATGCATCTCAATTCCCATTACAACGCAGGCGATCACCAGTGCAATAGATAAAGGCACAACCAGTATCAACAGCTTGATCCTAACACTTACATCTTTTAGAAAATTCATATCCTGTCTCCTTTACAGTATTATTTCGGGCAAAAACCACAAATTTATTGTACCACAGATGTCACAACTTTGCCATAATGTATATATAAATCATGCGGATTTTTATAATATTTTTCCACCCGCCTTCCTTCTGCCCAAAAATACCTGTTTTTTTACGAATCTTATTGTATAGTTTAGGTAAAATATGTTAGAATTCTATCTGTCGCAGGTAAAATATATTTCACGAAAAGAGGTAAGGAATATGAAAAAGTTTTTTGAGGAGTTCAAGGAATTTGCACTGAAGGGTAATGTTATGGATATGGCTATCGGTGTTATCATCGGTGCTGCTTTCGGTAACATAGTAAGCTCTCTCACCGATTCTTTCATCAATCCTCTGATCGCACTGATATGCGGAGGTAATTCCGAAGACGGTGTACAGATCGGCGGACAGTTTGTTATAAACGGTGTGGCCTTTAATTATGGCAGTTTCTTGTCGGCGATAGTCAACTTCCTTATTATTGCTCTCGTTCTTTTCTGCATGCTCAAGGCGATCAACGGTGCTGTGGAGAAGGCAGCCAGCCTTAAGAAGAAGGAGGAAGCTGCAGCAGAACCCACAACAAAGATCTGTCCCAAATGCCAGTCGGAGATCAACATCAAGGCAACCAAGTGTCCCTGCTGTACAGCAGATATTGATTGATCATACGACATCCGCCTTTTGCGGATCATGTTCATTATAAACTATCGAAGGCCATGGTTTGTTACGAACCGTGGCCTTCTACTGATTGGTTATCAATGGAACTTACCTCTCTTTCCATTCAACTATGACTTCTTCATCCTTATCATCCATGTCAGCTCTCAACTGTGATCCTTTTCACCCTTGTTGGTGGTTTTCCAATTTTCATATCCGATTCACATTAGACCGGCGATAATTCAGAATGCAGAGACTACTGTCTTCAAACTAAAGTTTTCTTTGGACCGTACCTCCTTCTTTGCTGTCTTCGTCCTATCAAGCTGTCTGTCCTGTCCTGCAGGGCTTTCTCTTGATGTTGTAATCATATTAACACATGATTTGTATTATGTCAACAGTGTTTTCAGTTTTTTTTGATTATTTTATATAATTGTAATTAAATTGTTGCTCAAATTGTATATTGTTTATACATTTTTCAAATTATAGATTCTGTTGCTACTGTTCTGTCAACTCGTTTACTTACAGCCTGTCATTGCCCTTGCCGGATTCGATCCTTAAAACATAGGTTTCGGGATCGCGTTTCATATTTGACATCTCCATAAACGCATTCAACACAAGAGTCTCCTTGTTACATGCTGTCGGATTCTTTCCGAGCTCACGCACGATATTGTAGCGGTCCATCTGCCACACATACAGATCGGACATTGAATATCCGCTTATCTTCATCTCATCAAGGAAGGTATGATTGTCGGCGTAATATACAAACTCCCTGTACAGTTCCTCATCATTAAGGAATTCGGTCCACAGGCTGTTCGCAAAATCATCCTCTTTCCCTGCGTACCTGCACAGGTCATTAAGGAATTCCATCGCCTTTAGCTTCCTTGCATCATACAATATTCCCATAAGCTTCCTCACTTGGTTAAGAGCAACCGCCGTCCTATAACTTAATGGCACCCGGAAGGGCAGTTCCTGCAGTCTCCCTGCTTATCCCAGCAGTACGTACACAGCTTTTCCTTCGGAAGTCCGACCGACTCGACCATATCATCAAGCCTGTGGAAACGCAGAGAAGTGAAATTAAGCTGCTTCTTTATATCATCAACCATTTCCCTGTAATTCGTGCTGTCCGGATCTGCGTAATCCTTAAGGAGCTCATCCGATACATTGTCTCCTTCTCTTGCCCTGATGACTCTTCTCGTAATCAGGTCAAGTTCCGAATTGGACCGTGAAAAATTGAGGAATCTGCATCCGTGAAGAAGAGGAGGACATGCCGGCCTTATATGAACCTCACCCGCTCCGCTGTTATACAAAAACTCGGTCGTTTCACGAAGCTGCGTTCCCCTGACTATCGAATCATCTATCAGAAGAAGAGATTTCCCTCTTATAAGCTTATCAACAGGTATAAGCTTCATCCTTGCTATCAGATTTCTCTGACTCTGATCGGTAGGCATGAACGATCTCGGCCAGGTAGGTGTGTACTTAATGAACGGTCTTGCAAACGGGATTCCCGAAGCATTGGCATATCCTATCGCATGAGCCGTACCCGAATCAGGCACGCCGGCAACAATGTCGGGCTGGACATGATCTCGCTTTGCCAATGCCTTGCCGCAGTTATATCGCATGCTTTCAACATTTACGCCTTCATAGGTTGAGGTCGGGTATCCGTAATAGATCCACAGGAAGGTACATATCTTCATGGTATCCTGAGCAGGCCTTAACGTTTCATAGCCCTCTTCTGTTATGTAAACTATTTCTCCGGGGCCGAGCTCCTTCACATCCTTGTACCCAAGATTTATATAGGAAAAGCTCTCAAACGCAACGCAATATGCCTCATCTTCCTTTTTACCTATCATCAGAGGCGTTCTTCCGTACAGATCGCGGCCTGCATAGATGCCCTTTTCCGTCATTACGAGCAGAGTCAGCGATCCGTCAACCCTTTCAAGAGCATAGGCTATTCCTTCCTCTATGGTATCCTTCTGATTGATGAGCGAGGCCACGAGCTCAGTCGGATTGATATTGCTTCCGCTCATCTCAAGGAACTGCGTCCTGCCCACATTATAGGCTTCATTTACCAGTTCTTCTATATTATTGATCTTGCTGACCGTAGTAATGGCGTAGCTGCCAAGATGCGACTGTATAAGGAGCGGCTGGGGTTCATAATCGGATATACATCCTATTCCTATACGGCCGTTAAATTCGGATACATCCCTCTCGAACTTGGTACGAAACGGCGAATTCTGAATATTGTGTATGGCACGGTCAAACCCCCTGTCGCCATACATGGCCATGCCCGCACGCCTGGTTCCGAGATGCGAATGATAATCCGTTCCGAAAAACAGATCCAGAACACATTCCTTCTTTGATACTACTCCAAATATTCCACCCATCGGTAAGCCTCCTGAAAATCCAAAATAGTTACACCATATATTTAAGTGTAGCACGCCGGATAAACCATTACAAATAGAATAAATTCCGATTATTTGTTTCTTTATTGGGCATAATTTCGTAACTGTTCATAACAGCACAAATATGTAATTATTCAGAACAGCACATAAATTTTAAAATATCAGATGTCAAGCTGGCTTGTAAAGCTGATATTTTATAAATTTATGTATTGGATGAATCCAAAACAGCGAAAAATACAAAGTATTTTGAGCCTGTTCTGAATAGTTACACATATATTTTATTATAGTTACCATATTTGTTTCATTAAACACTTAATGTGTCTATCTTGCAAACCCGAGGATCAGATATGTCGAAACGGATGCCGCCGCAAATGAATAAACGGTGGCTGCAAACAGTCTGAAACGGACATGCTGCTTATCCATGCAGGCATCCGCAAAGCATCCCAGAAACAGTGCCTCTGCGACTATGACAAGTGCAATGTATCTGAAATTCATTGCGCTGTAATTATTTGAACCAAGAGCAAAGCTTAAATAGGAAAAGATAAGCGACAGATACAGTACACCGAATAACACCTTATGTTCGAAAGCCATATCATACTTTCCCTGCTTGTCTTTCAACACCAGAAGCGTTGCAATAAAGGATATGACCGCAAGAACCAGCGCGGATACAAACAGTATCACGGCAAACAGCACTGTGTTTTTTGACTCAAGTGAAAGATTCGCATCATCAAAAAGCGAAGTCTTCAGCAGGGTAACAAAAACATTATATTCATCATAGGGATCGCCGTTGGCGATAAGATATGGGAATACGCTGCCGGTACGTATATCGAATATGCGTCCTGCCATGGATACACTAAGCTGCTCACCGACGGGCGGGATATAATTAAAAGGCATTCCGTACATGATCATATTCTTTACTTCCCACCCTATACCGAGCGGAAACACTATGATCCCGAACACGATGAACTGGAGCAGATATTTCCTTATGTTTTCCCTGTCCTTATACAGCTTGATTATAAACAGAGCAGCAACCGCAGGTGCTACCGTTCCTCCGGACAGCTTCGCCATCATGGACAGCCCTATCGATAACGCCAGCATGATCACCAGCTTAAACGACGGAGCCTTATACCACAGTATAACAATATAAACGGACAGGAGTGCAAGTACAAGGCTCAGCGCATCATTATTGATGCTTCCTGACATTATCGTAAGAGCCGGATGGAAACACACTATAACCAGAACGACACGTACTCCCCACTCACGCAGTCTGAGCTCCTTACATATAAAAAATGTTATTACCGTAACTGAGCATATATAAAACAGGGTAAGTAATTGAACGTTTTCCTGAACCTGTCTGTAAGCAAGTGAAAAATGCGCACAGAACCTCATCCACAATCCGGATATTATATGATGAAGCGGTGGCTGAAAGAATGCCCATTTAGCCCTCGGGTCCCCCATGGGAAGTGAAAGATTGGAATAGATATACTCAATATAACCGGCATGCCCTTCTCCGGTTCCGAAATCAATGACATCATGCTGCCTTGTCCAGATCGCGGTATACAGAACATAGCAGGTCCTGAACATAACGCCCAAAAGCAGGACAAGCGCAGGCTCACTGATCGATACAAGCTGTCTGAATACAAACAGGACCAGAAATACCGCTATAAGAAAGAACATATATTGAGGCCGCCTTAATGTTTCGGCAGTGGTATCCATGCAAAATGCAAGAAACAGGATAAGTGCCGTCAACAATACAAACGGCTGAAGATTAAAGCTGCTCTTATTATCCATTATATCTCCGTTAAGCTTCCGTACCGCGGAAAGCCTTATTCTTCGGTCATGTAATCTGCAGCATCCGCAGCATTCTGGGTATCCGGGAAGGTGTCGATGACCTGCCTGTACAGCTCATCGGCCTTCTTGGTATCGCCGTCCTGTCTGTAGCAGTGCGCAAGGTTCATCAGCACATCCGAATTGGTCTTGTCAAGAAGCCATGCTTTGGTATATTCCTCGATGGCAGTCTTGTAATCATTAGCCTTGACAGCAGCCTTGGCATTCTCTATATACTCATCGGAAGCCAGGGTTGCAGCATCTGTCTTGAGCGCATCATACAGGTTCCTGAAGGAATCCTTGGAGGTTTCGACATATTCCTCGGAAATATGATCCATCTCCTCCATGATCGTAAGGGAATCCGTAGGATCCTTTACATAAGCAGTGGCGGCATCCATCAGGTAGTCAAGCTCCGTTCTTCTGCCCGAGGCACCGGTCATATCATCATACTGTCTCTGAAGCTCATCCATCTGGTTCTGTTTATCCGACAGGGCTTTTTCAATCTCCTGTCTCGATGCCTGCTCCGCTGCCAACTGTTCGCTCACTTCTTTGAACTTTTCGTCACTGAGCTGATTCTGTCCCGATATCCTTGCCGGCAGGATAAGAAACCACGAAATGGCAACACCTACAACCAGTCCGATTGCTATATTGACAACACTGGAAAATCCTTTCTTTTCCTTCTCGTATACAGGCTGGATAATTACCTCGTTCCCGTTCTGGTAACTGATCGTATCCATCGGAAGAGAGCTGACCCTTTTTCCGGTCTTCTCCTCCTTCTCCCTTATGAGTCTGTTGACTTCCTTAATATAACCCAGGGTCGTCGTATTTCCGGCATCTACAGACAGAGCCTTGAAAAGCGTTCTCTTGGCATTATCGTAATCCCCCGTATTTATATACAGAAGACCAAGCAACTGATATCCGCTTATCAGATTACGGTTTATGGACAACACCTTTTTAAGCTGTATTATCGCAAGATCCTTGCTGCCCTGATAACAGTACTGAAGTGCCTGATTGTATTTCTTGATCGTCTGGTCTATATTGTCGAGCCTGGTAGGATTGGAATGGATAGCACCGATATACTCATCCGCAATATTTTTAACGGGATCAAGGTTCTTGCTGATTATCCATTCGCTGAGCGCGAGCACCACCTCTCCCATCTCGAAATACACCAGTCCGAGAAGATTTCGCGCTTCCTTGTTCTTCTTGTTGTATTTGAGAGAGCAGCGCAGACTTAATACAGCGCCTGACAGATCACGCACATTTGCCTTGGCCAGTCCGTCATTGTAATAATAATTGGACATAGCCATTATTTTCTTGTATACACCGACATCGGCCCCGCACGCCGTACAGAAATTCTCCTCCGACAGGTTGTTACCGCACTGATAGCATTTCATATTTATTACCCGAAACCCGGATCCTACATTATCGGATTACTCATCATCATCATCTGTTCCATCTGTGCCTGCGCCTGCGCCTGACCTTCCGCTCGTGCTGCGGTTGCGGCATCGGCCTTTTCCTTCATCATTGCAAGAAATATATCCGCCATATCGGACATATCATGATTCCGCACAGACTCCTCAACTCCTTCGAGCTCGATACTCGGATGGAACTTTTTTAATTCTTCTTCGAAATTGATCATACTCTGTAACCTCACCCTCCGGCGTCTTTACGATCCAAATGTCATTCAGGCTCAACATCAGCGGATCATTCAACGCATTTATCATGACAGTTGGGAAAGCCTCTCCCTTACCTGCTCCATCATCTGTGTGTATTTGGCAAGCTTTCCCTTTTCCTCTTCTATCTTGGCCGCGGGTGCCTTGCTGATAAACTTCTCATTGTTAAGCATTCCGTTAACTCTCTTAAGCTCACCTTCAAGCCTCGCTTCTTCCTTCTTAAGACGCTCAATCTCCTGTTTTATGTCAACCAATTCGGCAAAGGGGATATAAATATCCGCACCGGGTATCACAACCGATACCGAATCATCTGCAATGCCTGTCTTATCCGGCTGTATCGAAACATCCGATGCATACGCAAGCGATGTGAAGAACAGCCTGCCTTCTTCAAAGGTCTTGCATATATCCTTATCCCCGGTCACAATATAGACATGAGCCTTCTTCGACGGTGGAACGTTCATTCCGGTACGTGCGTTCCTTATTCCCCGTACAGCCTCCTTGATCATCCCGATATCCCGCTCTTCCTTATCATAGGCACGTGCCTCATCATATACCGGCCAGGAGGATATCATTATACTTTCCCTGTTGCCATCGTCCTCAGTCCCGCAAGCCCCTGCGTCACCGTTTTCGTTTAAGGTACAATAAATCTCCTCCGTAATAAACGGCATATATGGATGAAGCAGCTTGAGCGCATCAATGAGCACGGACCTTAATGTATACAGTGCGGCGTTCTGTGAAGCCCCATCATCCGAATTGTACAGACGCGGCTTTACCATTTCAATGTACCAGTCGCACAGTTCATCCCAGATAAAGTCATATATCTTTCCTACCGCTATTCCCAGCTCATACTTTTCCATGTTGTCCGTAACATCGCGGATCACAGTGTTCAGCCTGCTTATTATCCATTTATCAACAGGCTGCAGATCAGCTTCATCCGGCCTGACCACTGATTTGCCTTCCATATTCATCATAATGAAACGGGATGCATTCCACACCTTGTTGGCGAAGTTACGACATGCCTCAACCTTCTCATAATAGAAACGCATGTCATTACCCGGTGCATTTCCCGTCATTAGCATAAGGCGCAGGGCATCTGCTCCGTACTTGTCTATGATCTCAAGGGGATCGATACCGTTGCCGAGCGACTTGGACATCTTGCGTCCCTGAGAATCCCTTACAAGACCATGTATAAGTACGGTATGGAAGGGCGAATGACCTGTATGCTCAATACCCGAGAATACCATACGCACTACCCAGAAGAAGATTATGTCGTAACCGGTAACAAGCACATCCGTCGGATAAAAGTAATCAAGTTCATCGGTTTTTTCGGGCCAGCCAAGCGTTGAGAAGGGCCACAATGCCGATGAGAACCATGTATCAAGAACATCCTCATCCTGATCCAGATGTGACTTACCACACTTAGGACATACTGTCGGAGCATCTTTCGATACTATGACCTCACCGCAATCCCGGCAATAATACGCGGGTATCCTGTGCCCCCACCACAACTGTCTCGAAATACACCAGTCACGTATTCCCTCCAGCCAGTGAAGATATGTCTTGTCAAACCTCTCGGGAACGAACTGAAGCTTTCCGTACTCACACTCACGCCCCTCTCTTGTTGCTTTCAGCACTTCTATTGCAGGCTTTGCAAGCTTCTCCATGGCTACAAACCACTGTGCCTTGGCCATTGGTTCGATAGTGCAGCCGCAGCGGTCATGTGTTCCGACATTGTGGGAATGATCCTCTACCTTAACAAGAAGACCGAGTGCCTCCAAGTCGCTTACAACCTGCTTCCTCGCCTCATATCTATCAAGTCCTTCGTATTTCCCGCCCTTTGAATTGATCGTAGCATCATCGTTCATTACATTTATGATCTCAAGGCCGTGTCTCTTTCCCACCTCAAAGTCATTGGGGTCATGAGCCGGAGTGATCTTAACAACACCTGTTCCGAATTCCTTGTCAACATAGGAATCCGTGATCACGGGAATGTCCTTGTTCATCAGAGGAAGCACTACCGTCTTACCTGCGATCGCCGTATAGCGCTCATCCTCCGGATTTACTGCAAGAGCCGTATCTCCCAGCATTGTCTCGGGACGTGTTGTTGCCACTACTACGTAATTGTCTTCACTTGCAGCATCACACTTCCTGCCCGCAAGCATGGCTTCAGCCTCAGGGGTTCCTGCCTTGGGATATCTGATATGCCAGAAATGACCTGCCTGCTCCTCATGCTCGACTTCGGCATCGGAGATAGTGGTCTGACACACAGGACACCAGTTAACGATCTTATTGCCCTTAAATATGAGTCCTTTATTGTACAGATTAACAAACACTTCGGTTACGGCCTTATTGCAGCCTTCGTCCATGGTGAAGCGCTCCCGTTCCCAGTCACAGGACGATCCAAGCTTCTTAAGCTGCTCAACTATCCTTCCGCCGTATTCCTCTTTCCATTCCCATGCACGTTTAAGGAAGCCCTCACGTCCGAGATCTTCCTTATCTATTCCTTCTTCCTTAAGCTTCTCTATTATCTTGACCTCGGTTGCGATGCTTGCATGATCGCATCCCGGCTGCCACAGTGCATTGTACCCCTGCATCCTTTTAAAACGGATAAGGATATCCTGCATCGTATTGTCAAAAGCATGCCCCATATGAAGCTGACCCGTAATATTCGGGGGCGGGATCACGATGGTAAAAGGTTTCTTGCTCCTGTCAACCTCTGCGTGGAAATAGTTCTTATCCAGCCACTTTTTATATATCCTCTCCTCCATTCCCTTCGGATCATAGGTTTTGCTCAGTTCTTTGCTCATATTTAATCTCCTTTAACTTGCCTTCGCAATCGTTAATTATCTTATAAGTATGCATGCCTTGTCAAGTGAAACCTCCCCTTTCTTTGTTTCACTCAGCTCATTTTATCTTCTATCTGATGTTTCCTTCTCCTTTGATCGACTTCTTATGTTCGTACATGATAGCATCGGCCCGTTTGAACACATCCGAACAGCTCCTGTCGATCGAGCGGTCGAACTCCGCCATACCAAGCGCGAAGGAAACATTGGTCACATCCTTCGGAGTGTAATTCTCGGCAGTCATTCTCTTAAGCAGACTACCGACCAGTTCATCTCTTGCGTCATAGTCATCATTCCTCAGTATCGCGACAAATTCATCACCGCCTATCCTGAACACGGGACTGCGTTTAAAGGTGCGGCAGATAAGACGGCATGAATTGACGAGCAGCTTATTTCCTTCGTCATGTCCCACATTGTCGTTTATTTCCTTAAGCCCGTTAACATCGAAGATAACTATGGCGAACTCCATCGGTTCCCCGCTCTCTATCTCGACATCGATACGCCCAGTGGACATTTCGAATGCATTCCTGTTCTTGACACCCGTAAGAGCGTCCGTATTGGCATCCCTTAACGCTTTCTCAAGGCGCTCCGCCAGCATATTGGACTGGTTACGCATTGCACTCATCAGTGTTTTAACAAGCTGGGTAACATCAACCGGCTTCGAAATATAATCATTCATTCCCGCTTCAAGCAGCCTGCTGATATCCTCTGTTGTATTGCTGGCCACCATTGCTATTATGGGAACCGTCTTCGAATCGTTTCTGGCTATCGATCTTATTTCCTTCGTGGCTGCTATTCCGTCAAGGGTGGGCATCGCAATATCCATCAGGATCGCATCTATGGTATTCTCACCGGATGACTTGAACAGGCTCAGTGCTATCAGTCCGTTTTCCGCAGGTATCACCTCTGCGCCCTCGGAAATCAGCATCTTTCTTGTGATCTCCATATTAAGCTCATTATCCTCGGCAACAAGTATACGTGAACCGTCAAGCCTGTGTCCTTCATCCGTTGCCGGATCCCGCTCTGTCGACTTCAGTATCTCCATGGGGATAACAATAGTGAATCTGGTACCTTTCTGCAGTTCGCTCCATACATCGATCGTTCCCCCCATCATCTCAACATACCGTTTGGTTATGCTCATACCTATACCGAGGCCGGCATCCGACAGATCGCTGTCCATATGGAAGCTGTCAAATATATGACTAAGGTAACGCTCGCTCATTCCTATGCCGTTATCCTCTATCTCTATATGATAGAATGCCGTACCTGTGTTTTCTTCCGTATCGATCTCCTCTGAGATCAGGAAGGATACCCTGTCTCCCGCATGAGTGAACTTGATCGCATTGTCCACAATATTAAGGATAACCTGTCTTAAATGCAGCTCATCACCCCTGACGTTGGGATGAAGTATAAGGCCGACTTCTTTTTCAAATACAAGCCCCGCCTCACTGAGCTGGTTGGCTACGATATTCGTACAACTGTCAATAAAGTTGCTTATATTAAGCGGATCGTTACGCAGGGCTACCATGCCTGTCTCCGTACGCCCGAGCGTTAATATCTCATTTACCTGCTCAAGAAGGATATGGGCCGTCTGGTCAATCTTTCCAAGATACTCATCCTTATCCTTTTCCCCATTTTCTCCCGAACCGGCGTTCTCGGCAAGCTCTATGATACTGTTTATCGGACTTCTTATGGCTCCCGACATTCCAGCAAGAAATAAGCTCTTGGCACTGTTTGCAAGATCCCTCTCCTTATTTGACGCATTAAGATCATTCTTAAGTCCGGTTATTTCAGCCTTCAGCCCGTCTATTTCATCGCCTCTTCCGACATATTTTCTGTTCATCCTCACAAGAAGAAGCAGTGTCGTCAAAAGCGCGGCGAAGAATATATATATAAGCATCTTCTGATATCTCAGCGATCTGTTGAGATCCGAGACCACCATCGACAGCTTCATGTTAACGTCAGCCACTCCCTCA
>CAMORO010000033.1 GCA_946623875.1 uncultured Lachnospiraceae bacterium
ATATTTTAATCAGTGATGACGCGGCGTTCATGAGAATGATGATCAAGGACATCCTTACCAAGAACGGTTACAATGTTGTCGGTGAGGCAGAAAACGGAGCCCGTGCTGTGGAAAAGTACAACGAGCTTAAGCCCGATCTTGTACTTATGGATATCACAATGCCCGAGATGGACGGCATTCAGGCTCTTAAGAAGATAAAAGAGAACGATCCCGCAGCGCTCGTTATCATGTGCTCCGCAATGGGACAGCAGGCTATGGTTATCGAATCCATCCAGGCCGGTGCAAAGGATTTCATTGTGAAGCCCTTCCAGGCAGATCGTGTAATTGAGGCTGTTAAGAAGGTCGTAGGTTAAATGACTCCTGCTGTTCTGATATTAGCTTCAACGGAAGGGGCTGCTCAGTTCCTGACAGTACTGATTATCTTCTTTATTGTACTCGGACTCACATATTTTACAACGCGTTTTGTTGGTAATTACCAGAAAATGCAGGGCTTCAACCGTAATTTTGAACCTGTGGAGACTCTGAGGATAGGTAACAATAAATTCCTGCAGATTGTACGTGTGGGCAAAAGGTATTTTCTTATCGCCATAGGTAAGGATGATATAAATATGTTATCCGAGTTGTCGGAGGAAGATCTTGATTTGAACGCGGATGCTCCCGCGATGAATGACCGTTTCAGGCAGATGCTTGAAACGGCCAGGGAAAAGATGACTAAACGGGGCGACAGGCAATGAATAGAGTTTTTTATCATGGAAGCAGGCGTATGAGTGTAATTGGTTGCCTGCTTCTGTGTGTATTTGTGATGATGATAAATCCGTTAAGGATTTATGCGGCAAATGTAAATGATATCGGGATTACTGATAATTCAGGGAATAACAGAACCGTGATAAATGATCCGGGTACTGCTGAGGATTCGGGAGATTTACGAGAGCTAAATGTGGCTAACAATCTAACTGTGACCTATCAGGATGGTGAAGGCAATCTGTCAGGAACCTTGCGTATACTTATTACACTGACTTTGATTGCTCTTGCGCCGATGATCGTCATCATGATGACATCATTCACCCGTATCCTGATAGTGATGCATTTTGTCAGATCAGCGTTAGGTACCCAGTCGGCACCTCCAAATCAGGTGCTTATAGGGCTGTCTCTGTTTCTGACTTTTTTTATTATGAATCCCGTAATCACGCAGATAAACAATGAAGCCGTCAGGCCTTTTGAGGCCGGTGAGATAACACAGACGGAGTTTCTTGAGACGGCAGTACAACCGCTCAGAGAATTTATGTACGGTCAGACACAGACGAAGGATGTAAGGCTGTTTCTTGATATAGACGGGATCGCTTCCGTAGAAGATATTGATGACATTCCGACCAGATGCCTTGTGCCGGCTTTTATAATAAGCGAGCTTCGAACGGCTTTTATAATAGGTTTCCTTATCTACATTCCTTTTATAGTTATAGATATGGTAGTTGCATCGACGCTTATGTCCATGGGTATGATGATGCTCCCGCCGACAACGATCTCCATGCCGTTTAAAATACTGCTGTTTGTGCTTGCGGACGGCTGGAGCCTTGTGATCGGAAATCTTGTAAAGACATTTTATTAACAGCACGGAGGTTTTATATGACAGTAGATAATGTAACAGAGATTACAAGGACAACCTTATATACCATAATCCTGACATCGGCTCCCATGCTTCTGATCTCGCTGATAATAGGACTTGCGGTCAGCATATTCCAGACGGTGACTTCCATTCAGGAACAGACACTCACCTTTGTACCCAAACTGGTCGGTATGTTTGTGATGATGATGATATTGGGGCACTGGATGTTAAATAATATGACGGAATTCATGGTAAATCTGTGGTCCGATTTTTCACTGTACATAAGGTGAGAGGATGATTGATTACTCGTTTTCGTATGATGATCTTGAGTTTTTCCTGCTCATATTTGTAAGGATAAGCTGTTTTGTTTTCACTGCGCCTTTCTTCTCGATACAGAATGTTCCGAGAAGGATCAAAGCCGGATGGAGCGTGCTTCTTGCGTATATCATATATGTTTCCATGGATATGCATGTATTACCGCAGTACAACACGGTCTACGGATATGCGGCTCTCGTGCTTAAGGAAGCAATAGCGGGACTGGCAATAGGCTTTGGAGCGAATATCTGTAATTCGATCATCAATCTGGCGGGCAGACTTGCAGATATGGAGATAGGTATTTCAATGGTTTCGCTCCTCGATCCCACAACAAGAGAGCAGAGCGGTTTTACAGGGGTTCTTTATCAGTATTCCATATTCCTGATAATGATGGTCACAAATCTTCATCATTATTTTATAAGAGCCATTGTTGAAACCTTTGATCTTATTCCGATCGGAATGGCGAAATTCGAATCCGATAAGATCATGACTGTAATTTCCCGATATCTGGATGATTATGTAATAATAGCGTTCAGGATATGTCTGCCTGTTGTTGCTACGATAATGCTTACCAATGCGGTTTTGGGAATATTGGTTAAGAGCGCACCTCAGATCAATATGTTTTCAGTAGGTATACAGATCAAGCTTTTTATAGGACTGGCGACGCTGATGATAACCATAGGTGTCCTTCCAAGCGCTTCAGACTATATATTCAATGAAATGAAGGTTATGATGACAGCCATGATACAGAGTATGACATGATAGCGGTGTAAATATATGTTTGAATTAGATCTGCAGTACTTTGCCAAGGAAGGCCCGGGCGGTGAGAAGACCGAACCTGCAACCGATAAAAAGAGGGATGATGCCAGAAAGGAAGGGCAGGTTGCCAAGAGTAAGGAGTTAAGCGGCGCGATAAGCCTCTTTGCGATGTTCCTGCTTTTGAAGATATATATCGGTAATCTGGGAATTTCATTTCTTAAGGTTTTTTCCGAGAGTTACAACAGGATTCCGGAAATTACCACATTAAATGAGGGGATGCTGATTTCCAAGCAGTTTGCGGGTGTAATGAACCGCATCATTATTGATATACTTATGATGCTTCTGCCGTTTCTTGCGGTGGCATTTGCAGTGGCTTTTGTTGTCGATCTTGTACAGGTTAAGTGGAAACCTACGGCCAAACCGATGCAGCCCAAGTTCTCCAAGCTGGATCCGACCAAGGGTATTAAGCGTCTGTTCTCGATGGAGAAGCTGATGGATCTGCTTAAATCCGTAGTGAAGATCACCGTAATAGGCTATATGGCTTATTCGACGCTCAAGGATGAGGCCGGACAGTTGTTTCTGCTATATGATATGCAGCTTATAAGTGCGCTGAATCTGTTCGGAAATATAGTTCTCAATATGGCAATAAAGATCAGTGCCGTATATCTTATCATCGGTATAGTTGATTATGTGTACCAGAAGCATAAATTCAACGAAGACCTGAAGATGACCAAGCAGGAAGTAAAGGATGAGTGGAAGAACGCCGAAGGAGATCCGCAGATCAAGGGCAAACAGCGTCAGAGAATGCAGGAAGCCAGCAGAAGGCGTATGATGCAGGATATACCGAAGGCGGATGTGGTCATTACCAATCCCACTCATTTTGCCGTGGCAGTCAAGTATGATACAGAGGTTGCCCCGGCGCCGTTCGTGATCGCAAAGGGAGAGGATTTTCTGGCAGCAAAGATCAGGGAAGAGGCTGCCAAATATGAAGTCGAGGTTGTGGAAAACAAACCGCTGGCAAGGATGCTTTATTACAATGTGGAGCTTGGAGCCCAGATACCGCAGGAACTGTACAGTGCCGTGGCGGAAATACTTGCGGTTGTATATAATAAACGGGAATCGGCGTAGGCGGGCGTGACGTTTCCGGGCAGACAACCCGGGTGCCGTAATGTTATGTATGTTAAGCCATAACCATTCGAAATAAACAGAAGGGGAGGGGAATGTATGAAGATAAGCAGATCGGATATCGGAGTTGCATTATATCTTATTTGTGCATTGATCTTTTTTATAGTTCCGATTCCTTCATTTCTGCTGGACATATGTCTGGCACTCAATATGGCAGTGGCATTCACGGTTTTGTTTAATTCCATGTTTGCCAAGGAAGTTCTGGATATGTCTTTTTATCCGACCATGCTGCTGTTCACAACCCTGTTCAGGATTTCGCTGAACGTGTCTTCCACAAGGCTTATACTTTCAACCGGATCTCCCGGAAATGTTGTTGAAACGTTCGGAAGCTTTGTCGGCGGCGGCGATCTTGTAATGGGAACGATAGTGTTTATTATCCTTATAATCATCCAGTTTATGGTAATAAACAAAGGTTCCGAGCGTGTTGCGGAGGTTACGGCAAGATTCACGCTTGATGCAATGCCCGGTAAACAGATGGCCATAGACGCCGATCTTAATACCGGAGCCATTACCGATGACGAGGCAAAGAAAAGACGTGACAAGATTCAGGAGGAATCAAGCTTCTTCGGCTCCATGGACGGTGCTGTCAAGTATGTAAAGGGAGATGCAACGGCCGGCCTTATCATTACGGCTGTAAATATCGTCGGCGGTATAATCATGGGCATGACAAGAGGCGGAATGGATTTTCAGGAGGCTCTTCAGCGGTATGCGATATTAACCATCGGTGACGGCCTTGTATCTCAGATACCTTCTCTGGCGATTTCCCTTGCAACAGGTATTCTGGTTACAAAGGGCGGTAAGGAGGCTGATTTTGGAAATGTAATAGTAAAGCAGTTGTTCGGTATACCGCGGGCGCTTTACATTACAGGAGGAATACTTACCTTCCTCGGTATTTTTACCCCCCTCAATTTGCTGCTGTTTGTCTGCTTCGGGGCTGTATTTATAGTATGCGGAAGAATGATGGCCAATACACTTGAGGAAGCCAAGGTGGAAGCTCAGGTAGATGAAACAGAGGCCGAAGCGGAAGAGATAAGGAAGCCCGAGAATGTGGTTTCGCTTCTTCAGGTAGACCCCATAGAACTGGAATTCGGTTACGGAATAATACCTCTTGCAGATGTCAATCAGGGTGGTGACCTTCTTGACAGGGTAGTAATGATCAGAAGACAGATTGCGCTGGAGCTTGGTACGGTAGTGCCTATCATAAGACTGAGAGATAACATACAGCTTAATCCCAATCAGTATATCATTAAGATAAAGGGTATACAGGTCAGTGAGGGTGAGATACTGTTCGACCATTATATGGCCATGAATCCGGGATATGTGGAGGAGGAAATAGGCGGTATCAAGACAACGGAGCCTTCGTTCGGACTTCCGGCCACATGGATAACCGAGTCACAGAGGGAATATGCGGAGAGTAAGGGATATACGGTTGTTGATCCGCCATCGATAATCGCAACGCACTTAACGGAAGTGATAAGACAGCATATTGCCGAGCTGCTTACAAGACAGGATGTCCAGAATCTTGTGAACAACCTTAAGGAATCCAATCCTTCACTTGTTGACGAGCTTACACCCAAGCTTCTGGGTCTTGGCGAGATACAGAAAGTACTGCAGAATCTCCTGAAGGAAGGAATATCCATAAGAGACCTGCTTACAATATTTGAAACACTTGCTGATAATGCGGTGATCTCAAGGGATACGGATATTCTTACGGAATATGTAAGACAAAGCCTTAAACGTGCGATCTCGGCGAAGTATTTCCCTGCCGGAGAGCCGACAAGTGTGGTTACGCTTGATCCAAAGATAGAACAGGAAATAATGGCTTCTGTAAAGCAGAGTGAACAGGGAGCATATCTGACTCTTGATCCCGAACGGACAAGGGCGATCCTTAAGTCTGTGGAAACCGAAACCAGGAAGCTTGAGGATCTTGGCCGCAGCCCGATAGTAATTACATCACCTATAGTACGTATGTATTTTAAAAAGCTTACGGAGGAAACATTCCGGGATCTTATCATTGTCTCGTATAATGAGGTTGACGGAGCTGAACTGCAGTCAGTCGGAATGATAACAGCTTAATGATAATCAAAAAGTTTCAGGGGAAAACAGAAGAGGAAGCAACCGCGCTTGCCAAAAAAGAGCTTGGCAGCTCGGCGGTGATCATGAACGTAAGGAATGTAAAAAAGAAGGGCTTTTTTGCATTTTTTAAGAAACCCCTGTTTGAGGTGACCGCAGCTCTTGAGGATGAGCCGGACAGACCGGTCATGAACAAAAGAAGCGCACCGTACTCTCAGGGTACTATCGGGCAGGATGCAGGGAATAATGCCAATGGAGCCGTGGAAGGACGCTCCGATACGGGAATTGGTGAAGCGAAGGTTCATACCATAAATGACGGTATGATATCGGATGCTTCATACCGCGATACTGCTTCTTCAAGAAATCCAAGGGGAGAATCGTCGCAGTCGCTGGAGGAAAAGCTTGAAAGTCTGCATCTGCTTATAGAACAGCAGATGTTAAAAGAAACCGGAACGCTTGATTTTGATGCCGATTCCGATGAACATATAGCTGTGTTCAAGCTGATCTACAATACACTTATTGATAACGAAGTAGATGAAAAGTATGCAAATGAAGTAATAGACGAGCTTGAAAAAATACGCAAACCCGGTGCCGGGATCGATATTTATCTGGCCAATATATATCAGAAGATGATACTGCAGTTCGGTCAGCCAAGTGTCATTACCCCGGCTTCATCAGGATCCAAGCTGATATTCTTTATAGGTCCCACCGGTGTGGGAAAGACAACGACCATAGCGAAGCTTGCGTCACGGCTTAATTTCGATGAGAAAAAGAAGGTTGCGCTCATTACAACGGACACATACCGTATAGCGGCAGCCGAACAGCTCAGGACATATGCGAATATCATGGATGCTCCCTTCCGGGTTATTTATACGGAAGACGAGGTGAAGAGTGCGCTTGAGGATTTCAAGGATTATGATTATATACTTGTGGATACTGCGGGACATTCGCATCATAATGAAGCCCAGAAAAACAGCATGAAAGAATTCATTCACTGCGTTGACGGCATTGTTGAAAAGGAGGTATATCTTGTATTAAGTGCGACTACCAAATACAGGGATCTTAAGAGTATAGCAGATGCATATTCGGAAATGACGGATTACAAGCTCATTTTCACAAAGCTTGATGAAACTACAACATACGGAAACCTTTTCAATCTCCGTATGCATACGGGAGCACAGATGTCATATATCACCTGCGGTCAGAACGTTCCTGACGATATAGACAAATTCAGCCCGCAGAATACCGTTAAGCAACTGTTGGGAGGCAAGTGATATGGATCAGGCGGAACACTTAAGAAATATAATCAAGATGAACGCCCAGGTACAACGCCCGACGGCAAGAGTAATAACAGTAACAAGCGGCAAGGGTGGTGTCGGTAAGTCAAACGTGTCAATTAATCTTGCCGTTCAGTTAAGAAGGCTCAATCAAAGGGTGATAATATTTGACGCGGATTTCGGGCTGGCCAATATAGAAGTAATGTTCGGCGCGATACCGAAGCACAATCTGGGCGATCTTGTCTATCAGGGTAAAAACATAAGAGAGATAATAACAAAGGGGCCGATGGATATAGGCTTTATATCCGGGGGCTCGGGTATAGCCGGTCTTACCAATCTCGGTAGGGATTATATCAATTATCTGATACAGAATCTGGCGGAGCTTGACATGCTTGCGGATGTTATCATAATCGATACCGGAGCGGGTATATCGGATGCGGTTATCGAATTTCTGGTGGCAAGTGGTGAAGTCCTTCTTGTAACCACACCCGAACCGACATCCATTACCGATTCGTATTCGCTGTTAAAGGCATTGAACCGGCATGCCAGATTCAGCAGGGAAATGACCACAATAAAGGTTATAGCCAATAAGGTCAGGAGTCCCGAGGAGGGGCAGCAGTTGTTTAATAAGCTGAATGCGGTTGTCAGCAGATATCTTAAGATACCGATCACGTATCTCGGATATGTTCCGGAGGACCCGCTTCTCGTAAGAGCCGTGATGCAGCAGATGCCGATTTCCATAGACAATCCAAATGCAAAAAGTGCGAGAGCTTTTGAAAATCTGGCATATGTCCTGACTAACAATGCCAGGGAAACAGCCTTTAAAAAACACGGAATGACAGGCTTCTTTGCCAATATGGTAAGGGGTATAAAAAGCAGGGAATGGCAATAGTAAAATATAATTAAAGGGAGAAGAAGTATGCTATCAAAGTACGTAAAGACGGGAGACAAGCTGGAGCTTGAAACTATCGTTAATTCGGGAGACAACAGCGAACAGGGAGAAAAAAAGAATTACAGGAGTCAGGTGTATGACATCATTTCGGAGGATCAGATAAAGATAGGCATGCCCATGGAACAGGGTAAGGTCATCCTGCTGCCTGTTGACGGAGAGTACAATCTGTGCTTTTATACCCAGTCAGGTCTGTATCAGTGTCTGGCAAGGGTCATTGACAGGTATAAGGCGGATAATATCTTTATTCTTGTGATGGAGCTTACCACGGATATCCGTAAGTATCAGAGACGTGAATACTACAGACTAAACTGTGTTCTTGACATGAAGGCCAGGAGCGTAACGCCGGCTGAGAGCGATGATGCCCCCTATCTTGAACAGGTACATTTCCTGGATACCGACATTACGTTCAATAATGGTGTGATGGTTGATATAAGCGGCGGAGGAGCAAGGTTTATATCAAGGGTGCAGTATCCTAAGGGAAGTAATATCAGGTTTGTGTTCTCTCTGTTTGTAAACGGCAAGCTGACTGAGTACAGGCTTCTCGGAAGGGTTTTATATTCCGAAGAACTCCAGAGCAGACCGGGGTCATTTGAACACAGGATACAGTTTATAAATATTATGAATGATGAGCGTGAAAGCATTATCAAATTCATCTTCGAAGAGGAAAGAAAAATCAGACGAAGAGAGAAGGGATGAGAATTGAAGAAGAAAATACTTATCGTTGATGACTCTGCACTCATGAGAAGGGTTTTGTGTGATATAATTAATTCGGACAGCAGATTCGAGGTCACAGACTATGCGATAGACGGAGCTGACGGGTTCAAGAAAATATGCGCGAAACAGTATGATGCGGTGGTTCTTGATGTCTATATGCCGAAGATGACCGGGCTTGATATGCTTGCCGAGATGCAGAAGAGCAAAGTATATGCAAATGTTCTGATGGCAAGTACCACAACAGGCGAGGGTGCCAAGGAAACGATCATGGCACTTGAGCTGGGAGCAGTGGATTTCATACGAAAGCCCGAGAATGTCGCGGATGCAAGACATGACGAATTCAAAAAGAGATTTCTTGACCTGCTGTATGTCGTATCCAATGCCAACAGGAATTATATGGCGCGTGCGGGCGCTCACAGCGCGAAGCACACGATTGGCAAGGGTGCTACGTTTGTATCAAGGTATGATGTGAACTTCCACAACAAGCAGACACAGCCGGTGTCACGTGCGGGTGATACAGGTGCTTTAAAGGCTGCAGACAGGGTTTCTCCCGTTACAACGGAACATACACAGCATATCCCTACAGGCAGGAATTCGGATAACAGGCCATTAAATCCGGCAGATCTTCCCAAAGTACCGGGGAAGAAAATTGTTGCCATTGCATCATCCACGGGCGGACCCAAGGCTCTTCAGGAGGTTATTCCCAAACTTCCCGGCAATCTGAAGGCTCCGATACTTTTGGTACAGCATATGCCGAGAGGATTCACGGCCTCTCTGGCATCAAGGCTTAATGAGCTGAGCAGTGTAACCGTTACCGAGGCTAAGGAAGGCGAATCTATCGCAAACGGACATGTGTATATAGCACCCGGAGGAGCGCATCTTAATGCTGTCAGGGGTGCCGGGACCACTAAGATACATTTATCCGATGAACCGACAAGAGAAGGTGTAAAGCCATGTGCGAATTATATGTTCGAATCTCTGATCGGAGGAGGATACGATGAAGTGGTATGCGTTGTCCTTACCGGTATGGGAGCTGACGGAACAGCCGGTATCAAAGAACTGAAAAAGAGTCAGAAGATACACGTTATTGCACAGAGCGAAGAGAGCTGCACCGTATACGGCATGCCCAGAAGCATTGTTGAAGGCAGGCTGGCTGACGAGGTGGTTACTCTTTCCGATGTTGCAGATCAAATTATTAAGAGCGTGGGGGTATACTAGCCATGGATGTTAATCAGTATTTGGAAATCTTTCTCGATGAAACAAATGAGCACTTACAGAGTCTTAGTGATCAGCTTATGATCCTTGAGAATGAGCCGGAGAATGCGGATACGATAAATGAGATTTTCCGTGCGGCACATTCACTTAAGGGTATGGCGGGCACTATGGGCTACAAGAGGATGCAGGCTCTTACTCACGACATGGAGAATGTATTCTCGGAGATCAGAAACGGTAAGATGAAGGTAACAAGTCAGCTTGTCGATGTTCTGTTCCAGACCCTTGATGCCCTTGAAGAGTACAAGAACACGATTCAGGAGACATCCGACGAGGGTACAAATGACAATGCGGCACTTATCAAGGCTCTGCAGCAGTGCCTTGATGAAGGGACCGGCGCAGCAGCCGGAGGAGCTTCGGATAATGCAAAGGAAGCTGCCAAAGATGATGCGAAGGGAGACGGATCGTCTGAAAACGGCGAACAGAAGTGGAGGAACATAGCCCTTCAGGAGCATGAGATAAATGCCATTAAGGAAGCGGAAGAAAAGAAGATGAATATCTACGGATGCACCGTATTTATTCAGGAGTCATGTATCCTTAAAGCCGCAAGGGCGTTTCTTGTATTCAAGGCTGTTGAGGAGCTTGGCGAGATCATAATATCCGAACCCTCCACACAGGATATCGAGGATGAGAAGTTTGACTTTGACTTCAGTCTGTATATCATAAGTGAGGAGCCCTACGACAAGGTGGAGGCGGCCATCCTCAGTGTTTCGGAAATAGACAGGGTTGTAGGTGAAAAGATTTCGGCTTCGGATGCGATCGAGAGCGGAAGCAAGGCAGAAGACAAGAAAGAGGCAGTGGAAGCATCCGCAGAAGCAGAACAGAAGGCCAAGGAAGAAAAGCCTGTGGAAGCAGCGCCTGCAGCAGCACCTGCCACACCCGCTGCAGCTCCGCAGGGTGGTTCAAATGCACCGGCAAAGAAGCAGGGAGCGAACAAGCCTGTTGTGAACAGGACGGTCAGAGTAGATATAGAGAAGCTGGATGTTCTCATGAACCTTGTGAGCGAACTTATCATTGCAAAGAACTCACTTGTTTCATACAGTTCAGGCGGACAGGCCGGCAACAACTCCAACTTCAATGAACAGATCGAGTATCTTGAGAGTGTAACAACCAACCTGCACGAATCTGTCATGAAGGTTCGAATGGTACCCATTGAGAGCATTACAAACAAGTTCCCCCGTATGATCAGGGATCTTTCCAAGAAGCTCAACAAGAAGATGGAACTGTATATGTCCGGTGAGGACACAGAGCTGGACAGAACTGTGGTCGATGAGATCGGTGATCCTCTTATGCATATGCTTCGTAATTCGGCCGATCACGGACTCGAATCTACAGAGGAAAGAATTGCAAGAGGGAAAAATCCTACCGGTTCAATATTCCTTGATGCATATCAGGATGGTAATAACGTTGTCATCGAGGTTAAGGATGACGGTAACGGAATAGATGTTGAGGCCGTAAAGAGAAAGGCTATAGAACGCGGAACGATAACGGCCGAGCAGGGTGAGAATATGAGCAGTAAGGAGATCATAGATCTTCTGTTCCTGCCAAGCTTCTCAACTGCTAAGGTAGTATCGGATGTATCGGGCCGGGGCGTAGGTCTCGATGTTGTCAAGAGCAAGATAGAATCCCTCGGCGGTGATGTCAGTGTCAAGACCAAGCTGGGAGAGGGTTCTACATTCTCGATAAGGCTTCCGCTTACACTTGCCATTATTCAGGCTTTGATGGTTATCGTCGGTGGAGAGACATATGCCATTTCTCTCGGATCCATCGATACAATTGAAGATATCAGCGAACAAGATGTTAAGTATGTTGAAGCCAAGGAAGTTATCCATTTGAGAGGAAATGTAATTCCCATTGTAAGGCTTCATGAGGTTCTCGGACTTGAGGTTTCGGAACGCCAGAGCGACCGTATGATAGTGGTTATCGTTAAAAAGGGTGATCAGTATGCCGGTCTTGTCGTGGATCAACTTATCGGACAGCAGGAGATCGTTATTAAATCTCTGGGCAAGTATATTAACTGCACAAGCCGTATGATTAGCGGCGCAACCATCCTCGGAGACGGTGAAGTTGCTCTTATCATCGATGCTAATTGTCTTATATAAGGAGGGGTCAACATGGACGAGATAAGCTTAATGAACAATGAGTACGATACCACTCAGTACATCGTTATAAATATAGGAGATGAGCAGTACGGTATTGACATCAAATATGTTGACAATATCGTTCGTATGCAGAAGATCACCAGGGTACCGAACTGCCAGGATTATTTCAAGGGTGTTATAAATCTTCGAGGTGAGGTTGTTCCGGTCATGAGCTTCAGGATGAAGGTTAACCTTCCGGAAGTTGAGAATACCAACAAGACCAGGATCATCATCATAAAGCTTGAACAGAATGCACCTGTGGGAATCATAGTCGATGCCGTAAGAGAGGTAGTGACGCTTGGTGATAACAGTATAGATGCGGCTACCAGGAGCAGTACAAACAATGATCCGTCATATATTAACGGGGTTGGGAAATATAATGATACCCTGATCTCACTGTTGGATCTTAACGTTGTGATCTCTGAAAAGGAGACATCATAATAGTTGCTGTTCATCAAATTGCATGAGGTGATCAAATGTCGAAAATTGATTTGAATAATATGGAGGGTGTATATTTTGACATCCTCAAGGAGATTGGAAATATTGGGGCGGGGAATGCAACCACCGCCCTTGCCCAGCTTCTTAATACCAAGGTGGATATGAAGGTTCCAAAGGTTGATCTTCTTGAGTTTTCCGAGGTCGGCGAGGCCATGGGCGGTGAAGAACAGCTTATGGCAGGGATATATCAGATCGTTGAGGGAGATATTTCCGGAAGCATAATGTTCCTGCTTGAAGAGAAATCCGCGATAACACTGATAAGCAAGCTGATGGGAACTCCCGAGGTGGATAACGTATCCGAGTTCGGAGATATGGAATTGTCTGCACTTAAAGAGATCGGCAATATCATTACGGGTTCATATCTGTCTTCTTTATCGATGCTGACTAATCTCAAGATCATTTCCTCGATCCCGGCGATAAGTATCGATATGTGTGGTTCCATTCTCAGTGTTCCGGCTATTGAGTTTGGCGAGGTGGGCGATAAGATGTTGCTTATACAGACCCAGTTTTCAGATGACATGAAGCTTGACGGCTTCTTCATCCTTGTTCCCGATCTTGAATCGTATGATAAGATTCTCGGTTCACTGGGCATGTGACGATACTTATTTGCATTCGAAAGTCATGATATAATTGTATATTATCTATTGGGTATAATATTATGGGTGAAATGATAAAGGTTGGTATGGCGGATCTTAAACTGTGCAAAGCTCCCAATGCGATAACGACCCTGGGACTTGGGTCATGTATAGGAATTGCGTTGAGGGATCCTGTTACCAAGGTAGGTGGCCTGGCACATATAATGCTGCCTGACAGTAAGAAAATTGCTAACAATCAATGTATAGCAAAGTTTGCCGACACAGGGATAGCGGAACTGGTACGCATCATGGTTGATGCGGGAGCAACAAGATCCCGTATTGTTGCAAAGATCGCGGGCGGTGCGCAGATGTTCGCACTCCAGTCGAAATCCGAAACAATGGCGGTGGGTGCAAGAAACGCAGAAGCTGTCGTAAAGATCCTCGGGGAAATGAAGATTCCGATCCTGGCACAGGATACCGGTGACAGTTACGGAAGGACGGTTGAGTTCTTTCCGGAAACGGGTGATTTTGTGATAAAGGCTGTAGGTAAGCCGATTAAGAAGATATAACGGGTGGAAATATGAAAACTAAGAAGGTGCCGCTTATCGTCATGCTGTTAGCAGGTGCGGTTGCCTGTATTGTCACCTGGCTGGAGCACTACAGTCTTAATGAAATGCTGGTAGTACTGCTGGTTGTTCTGATATTGTTTCTCATTATCGGGCTTATAATCAAGGTGATCTTTGATAAGTTCGATATTTCAACCGATAAACCTGTGGATGACGAGGGTGAGGTTGTTGAAAAACAAAGTGATGAAGGTGATGAAGAAGAGGAAGGCGCAGAGGGCGAAACTGATATAGAGGAAGATGCCGGATCAGCGTATGAAGATACCGTAGAGTAGGTGGGGTAATACGGTATTGGTAAGCATCTGAAACGGAGTGTTTTATGGATGATGCACAGAGGGCGAAATTGTGGGCGGATTATACGAAGAATCCAACTCGTGAGCTCAGGGAAAACATAATATTGGAGTATGCGCCTCTTGTAAAGGTTGTAGCCGGAAGACTGTCGATGTATCTGGGATATAATGTTGAATACGACGATCTTGTGAGCTATGGTATTTTCGGACTGATAGACGCGATCGACAAATTCGATTCGTGTAAGGAGGTAAAGTTTGAAACATATGCCAGCCTTAGGATAAGGGGTGCCATACTTGACCAGATAAGAAAAATGGATTGGATCCCGCGTACGGTAAGAAAACGTCAGCGGGATATTTCCAATGCAATAAAAGATATCGAGAGCAGGACAGGGAGAACGGCGACTGACGAGGAGATATCAAAGGAGCTTGGAATAACCTCCGAGGAATATGACGACTGGCAGTCACAGATGAAGGTCACCAATGTCATCTCACTGGATGAATTTACGGAAAGCGGTGGGTCGGAGATCAGTGAGAGTTCAACCGTATCAAGATATGAGCTTCCCGAGGAAGCAATAGAAAAGGAGGAGCTCAAGCTGATGCTGAAGGAATCTCTCGATCAGCTAACAGAGAAGGAAAGACAGGTCATACTGATGTACTACTATGAGGATCTTACGCTTAAGGAAATAAGCAATGTTCTCGATGTTTCGGAATCAAGAGTATCCCAGCTTCATACCAAGGCGCTCGGTAAGATGAAGAATAAGATGGGAAAATATATGGGTATTCTTGTGAACGGTTGATCATTTCATGTAGTAGCGAAACATATTTCATTAGAGTATACAGGGGGAATATATGGGAGATTACAATGCTTATTTTAGGATTATCGTGAAAGATGATGGAACATATCTTGAACTCATACCGCCCGTTGGCAACGGAGCGGCATTGTCATTTGGGGAAATGCAGGACTATCTTACCAGAAGGAATCTTCTGGTTGACAAGGTTGTTGTGGCGAAAGCCATTCAGGAATCTCATGGTGAGAAATGTACGGTAAAGCTTGAGGGCGGTACCGGTCATGAGGAAGCAGAGACATACAATCTTGATGTTTCCGATGATAAGATGAAATGTATTGTAAGATTCTATCCTGCGTCGGGAAAGGGAGCTGAGCTTAAGAAGGATGAGCTTATCAGGGATCTGCAGTTTAAGAAGATCATTTACGGAGTTCATGAAGATGTTATAAACAGTTTCTTTGCGGATAAGCATTATTGCACGGATTACGTTATTGCCGAAGGAACTCCCGCAAGAGAGGGCTGTGACGGCAGAATTGACTATCTGTTCAATACAAATCCTAATACAAAACCCAAGTTAAATGAAGACGGAACGGTGGATTTCTTCAATCTTGAACTTATAAGTCCCTGTAAGGCAGGCGGAGTTGTAGCAAGGCTTATACCTGCAGACAGGGGTGAGCCCGGAAAAGATATATTCGGTATGGAGATAAAACCGAGAAGCGTGGAAGATCCACGGTTCCGTTACGGAATGAACCTTACGGTATCCGAGGACGGACTGGAGCTTATTTCCGGTGTTAACGGCAACGTGTCGCTTGTTGATGATAAGGTATTTGTTTCCGATGTATATCAGGTCAATGATGTTGACACATCCACCGGTAATATAGAATATGACGGAGACATAACCGTAACGGGAAACATTAATGCAGGTTTCAGGGTTAAAGCCAGCGGGAATGTGGAGGTTAAGGGAGTTGTCGAGGGAGCGGAAGTTGAGGCCGGCGGTGATATCATTATCGCAAGAGGTATGAACGGAATGGGTAAGGGGGTTCTCAAAGCCGGACGGAATGTGGTATCCAAGTTCATTGAGAATTCCTCGATCGAAGCCGGAGGCTATGTTCATTCCGAAGCAATAATGCAGAGTAATATACTCTGTAAAGGTGATGTGGTGGTCAACGGAAGGAAGGGCTTCATAACAGGAGGAAGTATTCATGCGCTGGGAAATGTTGAAGCCAGGATAATAGGATCAACAATGGGCGTTGATACGGACATACAGGTAGGCGCAGATCCTACGATCAAGTTAAGAGCTGCTTCAATGCAGAAGGAAATAAACGAAAACAACAAGAAGCTTGCACAGATAAAGCCGGTACTTGCCACTCTTACAATGAGGCTGAAAAAGGGCGATAAGCTTACACCCGATCAGCTCAGGAATTTCAAGCAGTTAAGTGTTGATTATAAGGAACTGAATGATACGATACTTAAGCAGATGGATGAATATGATGCCTATCTTGAACAGGTAGATGTTACGGATACGGAATCGGTGGTTAAAGTGTCCGATTGTGCATATCCGGGAACAAGGATTACAATAAGTGAGGTTTATATGCAGTTGAAGGCTCCTGCTCAACACTCCAGATTTGTCAAGGAGGGGGCAGATATCCGTATCAAGGCTCTGTGATCTTTGAGGATAAGCGGAACTTAGCTTTCGTGAACAGAGTCTTTGCATGATGTAGGAGGATATGATATGATTAGTCCTGTGGAAATGAATGCGGTTATATCACGTACTCAGGATATAGCGTCACTTCGTCATAATGAAGACAACAAAGCTGCTCTTGACAATATAAATGTCCATACACAGATGGATGTCAAGCGCGATGAGGAAGCATATACCGTGCAGACAGCAGGAAGCAGTGACGGAACGGATACACATCATGATGCCAAGGAAAAGGGACGGAATGAATTCATAGATATAAGACGTAAAGATAAGAAGGCAAAAGAAGCGGATGGTATCGTCAGGATAAAGAATGCTTCTTCCGGTTTTGATCTTAAGATTTAACCAATGATTAGGTTGTATGAGCACAGGTCATACAGATCGTTATCTGTGCTTGGATAGGAGATTTTAATGACCCCTATGGAAATAACACTCCTAATTATAGGAGTGATTATTTTTTGTTTGAGTTTTGTGATTAAAGACAGGGATGGCGGAGATCAGATCTTTGATGAGGATGTGATAAGAGATCAGGTCAGAAGGATCACGGACAAGGAGCTTGACGGCATGAACCTGAAGGTGAAGGAGGCTACCGAAAGCTCTATTGAGTATGCAATGGAAAAGGCTGAACGCGGACTGGAGAAAATTTCCAATGAGAAGATAATGGCGGTCAGCGAGTATTCCAATACGATCCTGGAGGAGATCAATAAGAGTCATAAGGAGGTAATGTTCCTTTATGATATGCTTACGGATAAGCAGACGGATTTAAAAAATACGGTAAGGAAAGCAGAGGCTACAGCCCGTGAGGTGGAAGATGCGGGAAACAAGGCAGTCATGAACCAGACGGCATTTACAGACGGTATCGACAGTATTGTAAAGGATAATATTGATCCGGTCGTTTCCGATACTTCGGAAACAAATCTGCATGCAGAGGATATGGAACCCGATAACAACAACAGAAGGATAATCGAGCTGCATCAGGCCGGCAGGACAGCAGTTGAGATCGCAAAGGAACTTAATCTGGGTGTCGGCGAGGTTAATCTCGTTATAGGTCTGTTTGAGAGGTAGAGGTATGCAGCTTAAGAGTTATCTGAGGGGACTTGGTTGCGGACTGTTCATTTCCGCGGTTCTTATGGGAATTGCAGTATCGTTCAAAAAGGATACAATGTCTGATGAAGAGGTCAGAATGAGAGCGACTGAACTTGGAATGGTGGATGAAGCGTCAGTACTGGTCAAGCCTGCCAAAGAAGCTGAGACAGCCGTAGTGAAAATAGAAGATAATACAGACAGTTCGGACAGTGACGTGGCTAAGGATAAAGCAGACAGTCTGAATAATGATGCAGAAAACAGAGAAAATAAAGAAAAAGAAGATGAAAGCGGCAGTGATGTCGGAACACCGGATGAGCAGGATCCGGTGAGTCAGGAAACACATGATGAGACGGTGGAGGAACCGGAAACATTCGAGGAGCCTGCTGTAGAGGAAGAACCGGCTGCAGAGGAACCGGCGACAGAAGAGGCAGAACCTGTTGAAGTAAAAGATCCTGAAGAAACGGAGCCCCGGGCAGAGCCGGCAGTCACACCGGACATAAAAACGACCGAAACCATCACATTGGAAATTGCCAAAGGTACCACTTCCGACGGGGTGGCCGGGCTGTTGGCAAGAGCCGGAGTTATTGACAGTGCATCGGATTTTGATGATTATCTGTGCAGAAACAGGTACGACAAGAAGATACATTCGGGAATTTTCAAGATACCGCCCGGAGCATCATATCAGGAGATAGCGGATATCATTACAAAAGGAAATTAATATGTCTGGAGGGAAGATTTATGGGTGATTTTGTATTAAGCTGCTGTTCGACGGTGGATATGCCTGAGAATTATTTTAAAGAAAGAAATATCGCTTATGTATGTTTTCATTTTTATATAGGCGGTAAGATGTATATGGATGATCTTGGCCGGTCGATGTCTTTTTCGGCTTTCTATAACAGGATGGCAGAAGGAGATGCGACCAAGACTTCGCAGGTAAATGTAGAGGAATATACCAATCATTTCGCCAAATTCCTTGATGAAGGAAAGGATATATTACATTTTGCGCTGTCGAGTGGTATATCAGGTACTATTAATTCGGCCAACATAGCCATGAATGAACTGAAAGAAAAATATCCCGACAGGAAGATAATCGTAATAGATTCGATGGCTGCAAGCGGAGGATACGGTCTTTTGGTGGATAAAGCCGCAGATATGAGGGATGAAGGTAAATCCATTGACGAAATAGCGGAATATATGTTGGAGAACAGATTAAGGCTTCATCACTGGTTTTTTACAACGGATCTGACTTATCTGATCAGGGGCGGAAGAGTAGGCAAGGTTTCGGGCTTTTTCGGGAATATGCTGAATATATGTCCTCTGCTTAATGTGAATAATGAAGGTAAGCTTGTCCCGAGATATAAGATAAGAACAAAGAAGAAGGTGATCGAAGCCTGTGTGGAACAAATGATGCTCCATGTCGAAGATGGACCGGGTTATAAGGGTAAATGCTTTATAAATCATGCCAATTGTCCTGAAGATGCCAGGATGGTTGCTGATCTGATCGAAGAAAAAATACCTGCATTGAAGGATAAGATAGTAATAAACTTTATCGGAACTACTATAGGTGCACATACCGGACCGGGTACGGTTGCATTGTTTTTCTGGGGAGATGAGAGAACCGAATGATCCGGCTGTGATCAATAATGTCTGATTAGGGAGAGTGCATATGAAAGTAGCTGTAATGACAGATACCAACAGCGGAATGTCGGTTGAAGAAGCTGATGGTTTAGGTGTATTCTGTATACCGATGCCTGTTATAATAAATGAGAAGGATTATATAGAGGATGTAAATCTTACGCAGGAAGAATTTCTTGATGCTTTGGCATCGGATGCGGAGGTAAGTACATCCCAGCCATCGCCGGGAGACCTGATGGATAAGTGGGACAGTATTCTTGACAGCGGGTATGATGAGATTATTTATATTCCCATGTCTTCCGGGCTGAGCAGTTCGCTGCAGAACGCTCAGATATTTGCGGAGGATTATGACGGAAAGATACAGATAGCGGATAATCACAGGATATCCGTTACCCAAAGACAATCAGTCCTTGATGCCCTTCTGCTGGCCGAAGCCGGGAGGAGTGCATTGGAGATAAAGGATGTACTTGAGAAAACGGCATATGACTCTGTTGTATATCTTGCTGTAGAGGATCTTTCGTATCTTAAGAAGACCGGAAGAGTAAATGCTACGGCAGCAACTGTCGGAAATGTATTGGGAATCAAGCCTATCCTTCGGACAGTGGGAGCGGCTTTTGAAGTAAGAACTGCTGTACGCGGGATAAAGAAAGCTTCTTCCAGGATAATAGAGGAGATAAATGCAGAGCTTACTACGCGGTTTAAAGATATAAGAAGGGATGAGCTTGTGATAGGTACCGCCGGTTCCTTTATTAACAGGATTGACGCCGGGAACTGGTGCGCTGTTGTAAAGGAAGCCTTTCCTGATATTGAGGTATTTTATGATGATCTGTCCTGCTCGATCGCATGTCATACCGGACCTAATGCGATGGGGGTGGGAATCAGCAGAAAAGTAAAAATATAATGAGTTGATGATAAAGAAAAGAGACAGACCTTATCCGGTCTGTCTCTTTTGAAGAAGCAGTGGTTTAATATCCGAATTCCTGTGCCCAGTAGAGTGTTCCGTCGTCAGCTTCATAAATTGCGATCGAACATCTGTTAAAATCGGGCCATAAGATGTTTTCACGATGAGTAGGACTGTTCATCCATGCATTGAAGGCTTCGTCGGCACTGTTAAAACCGTATGCCAGATTCTCGCCGCCCTGAACCCTGCTGTTAACGGTGTTCCAAGCTTTGCCATTGGGCCTTGTATGCGAGAAGGAAATTTCGCATTCCTGAGAACGCACGCTGGCTGCAGCTTCAAGGTTGCCGTCCCATTTAAGGGAGCTGAGACCGTTTGAGGCTCTTTCCGCATTAACCTCATCCAATGCATCAAGTGCTATATTGCGAAGCCCCATGTCTGTATCGGAAGAAGCAGCAAGAGCAATTGCCTCGTCATCAATGCTAAATGTTGTCTCACTGTTGATTTCGGCAAGATCACGCCTTGCCGAACTGTCATCGATTCCCACACCTTTGAAATTCAACAAGATCGCACAAGCCACTACAGGAACAAGAACTACCCCTGCGATGATCCCTATAAGAGATTTTTTCTTCATACTTTCCTCCTTTGGATCTTACATCCTATAACATACAAAATGAACGCAGTCTGCCTGCATTTATATTATGTCACAACTTTAAGGAAAATGCAACACTTTTTTGAATAATATATCACATAAGTAATTGTAAGTGATACATAATTTTTGGAAATCATGATTTTTGCATTTAATTGTAAATATTTCACAATTTCAATGCCGCTGCAGTGTGAAAAATATACAAAGAAATAATATTTCAGTTTTTTGACACTATAGGTTGTATCGCGGCGATAAATATAGTAATATATATTGTGGTTGTTTAAGGGAATGACCATGCCGGGAGATTTTTATGAATGATTTTGAAAACAGAGCTTCGGATAAAAAGGATAAGGACAGAGGTCTTGCGATCTATCTTGCGATAGTTTTTGTTTCTACTTATATATATGAGTATTTTGCCGTTATCAGGGTTGTCTTTTCGCAAACCGATGATTTCAATATCGCAAATATACCGTTAAGGCTGTCGGTTGCCATGTTTATTCCCGCTGCGGGTGCTCTGGCTGCAAGGCTGATAACCGGTGAAGGTTTCAGGGAACACAGGCTTTCGGTAAACTTTAAGGATCGTAAGTATGTCTTTTATTTACTGGCATGGTTTGCACCCTCGGTCCTGACCGTGATCGGCTGCCTGATCTATTTTGTTGTATTTCATGAAGATTTTTCCGTAAATATGGAATATATCATAGGAGTTTATGAGAGCCGCGGAGTCAGTGGGATCACTCCGCAGGCTATGCGCATGCAGGCTTTATCGCAGGGGATCACGGCTGTTATCCTTGGCCCGATAATAAATTGCTTAACATGCTTCGGCGAGGAGTGGGGCTGGAGAGGTTACCTTATCTGGAAGCTTAAGGATAAGCTGAAACCTGTTCCGCTTATGCTTGTGACCGGTGTAATATGGGGATTGTGGCATCTTCCGCTGACAGTGGCCGGGCATAACTATAACTATGACTATCCCGGATATCCCTATACGGGTGTTCTTGCTATGATAATTTTCTGTATATCACTTGGGACGTTGCTGTCATATGTAACGCTTAAGACAGGTTCGTGCATGCCTGCCATTATAGGCCATGGAGCAATAAACAGTTTCAGCGCGATAGGAGTTTATTTTACAAACAACGGAGGTCATTCACTGTTTGGTCCTTCGCCGGCCGGTTTGATCGCGGGCTTGCCGTTTTTGATCATGGCTGTTATACTCATGTGGTTGATGGTTAAAGATGCTCAAAAAGAAAAGTAATCAAAAAAAAACTTTTAATAATTACGCTGATTGTGGTACAATAGATAGGGTGTATCGTTTTAAACTAAGAAAAATAAAGCTTTTGGCAGGAACGTTTCTTGTTTTGCTGCTTTCGGTAATGTTATGTTATACTAACGATACAGGGAACGAGGCGGAGCTGAACGGCAACGCCAAGGATATGCTGATATCCGTACTTCAGTTCAAGGCATATAAGGGTGAAATGAGTGCCTATCTTGAACGGAAACATCTTGAGGAAGCGGAAAGGGAAGCTGATGCATCAGAGGATGAGACAGGCGAGCCCGTTTCCGAGGAAGTAAAGGAGCTTAAGGATAACGCCGAGAAAAGCGAAGACAGTGTCAACGAATCCACATCCGGTGTTAAAAAAGCCTATCTGACATTTGATGACGGTCCCAGTCCGAATACCAACAGGATCCTGGACGTTCTGGATGATTACGGGGTTAAAGGTAATTTCTTTGTAATAGGAAGATTTGCGGACGGATATAAGGAACAATACAACAGAATATTGAGGGAAGGCCATGTTATGGGGATGCATTCGTATTCTCATATATATAATGAAATATATGAATCCGTTGATTCCTTTGAGGCCGACCTTAATCATATACAATTCACGATCTATGATATTACCGGGTTCACACCTGTGATCTACAGGTTTCCGGGAGGGAGCGCCAATGAGGTTTCCGCCATAGATATGAAGGAATTCACAGATGTACTTGATAAAAGAGGAATTGTCTATTATGATTGGAATGTAAACAGCGGAGATGCGGATGCATCGAGGCTGAGCAAGGAGGAGATCATACACAACGTTTTTGACGGGATCAATGCTCTTGATACTCCCGAAGACAGAAACGAGGTTATGATATTATTTCATGATCTGTCCGAGAAGACAACCACGGTTGAAGCTCTTCCGGCAGTTATAGAAGGCTTGCAGGCACAGGGATATGTGATTGCGCCGATAGATGACTACACAAAGTTGATCCAGTACCCGAAATAACGAGGGGTGAAGTAAATAAGGGTTGGTATGCCCGACACAAGAGAATGGAGGATGTGAAATGAGTTTTTTCAAGGATTTTAAGGAAGATTTATCTCAGGCTGTAAATGAGCTTATGCCGGAAGAAGAGGCAGCACGGGAAACGGCTTCGGCAGTTGCCGAACAGGCCGAGGAGTCGCCTACTCAGAGTGATGATTACTCGGATTTGTTTGCTTCGTTTGATGCATCGGAAACCGAAAGTACACCCGAGCCCGCCAAGGAAGAGCCCGAAGAGGAATACGAAGAAGTCGTTGAAGAAATCGTTGAAGAGGTTGAAGTCGGCGAGGATTATGACGGAGATGATGAAGAAGTCATCGAAGAAGTGATCTATGTTGATGAGGATGGGAATCCTGTTGATGAAGACGGAAATCCCATCGGGGAAGTACCGGACGGCACTGAAACGGTTGACGAGATACCCGAGGCCGATACGGATGAAAAGATCGAGTACGATTCGCTTCCCGAGATGTCAGATGAAGTGGAAGCTGCCGATGAAGGGAATATTTTCGGAGACGGACCGATCAATACGGTTACCACTCCCATATTCGGTGAACCCGAGAAGGATGATGCTCCGATAAATACTATCTGGGGAGACAATCAGAAGGTTACCGCAGGAACGATCATCAAGGGCATGACCGTAAACGGTAATATCTCATCTGAGGGCAGTCTGGATGTTCACGGTCTTGTTGAAGGTAATATTGAGATAAAGGGTAAGCTTAGTATCACAGGTAAGGTACAGGGTGATTCAAAGGCTGATGAGATATTTGTAAACGGGGCAAAGATAGTCGGCGGACTGTTCTCCAACAATTCCGTCAAGGTTGCCGGCGGATCGGTCATCAAGGGTAATATCAAGGCATCGGCAGCAGTTGTTGCAGGTGCGGTGAAAGGTGATATTGATATTCAGGGGCCGGTTATTCTTGATGCAACCGCTGTTATAGTAGGTAATATTAAGTCAAAGTCAATTCAGATCAATAACGGCGCGGTTATCGAAGGCTCATGCTCACAGTGCTATTCGGATGTTACTGCCACCAATTATTTTGACGAAGAGGAATAGGAATGAGAAGAATTCTGCTTAAATTAAGCGGTGAAGCACTTGCCGGAGACAAGAAGACAGGATTTGACGAGGCTACGGTGCTTAAAGTAGCAGGGCAGGTTAAGGAGATTGTCGATAAAGGTACAGAAGTAGGTGTTGTTATCGGAGGCGGCAATTTCTGGCGTGGAAGGACCAGCGAAAATATAGATCGTACCAAGGCGGATCAGATCGGTATGCTGGCGACGGTCATGAATTGTATCTATGTATCCGAGATATTCAGATCGGTCGGTATGAAGACAGCCATATTAACCCCTTTTGAATGCGGTTCATTTACCAAGCTCTTTTCGAAGGACAGAGCCAATAAGTATTTTTCAAAAGGAATGGTTGTTTTTTTCGCCGGAGGCACGGGACATCCTTATTTCTCAACCGATACCGGAGTTGTGTTAAGGGCTGTTGAGGTTGAAGCCGACGGAATACTTTTGGCCAAGGCTATAGACGGTGTGTATGATTCGGATCCGAAGACCAATCCTGATGCGGTAAGATATGACAGTATCACAATACAGGAGGTCATTGATAAACAGCTGAAGGTAGTCGATCTTACAGCATCGATCCTGGCAATGGAAAACAGGATGCCGATGTATGTATTCAGTCTTTTGGAGGAGAGAAGTATTGTTAATACGATCTACGGTGAATTTAACGGAACAAGGGTGATCGTATAGACAGTTTTCGGTTTGGTTATATCGGTTTCAGTTATATCGGTTATTATTTCTTTATAGTTTCGAGAGGGAAGCGGCATGGATGAAAGAATAAAAGAATTTGATTCAAAGATGCAGAAAACGATAGATCATCTGGCATCGGATTATGCGTCAATAAGAGCGGGGCGTGCCAATCCGCATGTTCTTGATAAAATAAAGGTTGATTATTACGGAACACCTACACCTGTTCAGCAGGTCGGTAATATTGCCATTCCCGAAGCCAGGATCATCCAGATACAGCCGTGGGAGAAGTCGTTGTTAAAGGAGATCGAAAAGGCAATACAGACCTCGGATCTTGGCATAAATCCCACAAATGACGGAAATGTTATAAGGCTTGTATTTCCGGAGCTGACGGAAGAGAGAAGAAAGGATCTTGTCAAGGAAGTAAAGAAGAAGGGTGAAGCCGATAAGGTTGCAATTCGTAATATCAGGCGTGACGGCAATGATGCTTTTAAGAAGATGGCTAAATCAGAGGATATTTCTGAGGATAAGATAAAGCAGCTTGAGGATGAGCTCCAGAAGCTGACCGATAAGTACATTAAAGAAGTAGATAAGATGATAGACGAGAAATCCAAAGAAATTCTTACAGTTTAGAAAACGTAAATATGATAAGAAGAAGGGCAGACGGTTATACGTCCTGCCCTTTTATAACATAAGACGGTGTTATTGTTGTGAATTTGACAGGAGAAGGTTATGGAAGGTGAATTAAAGGTACCGGAACATGTGGCGATAATACTTGACGGTAACGGAAGGTGGGCAAAAAGCAAGGGTATGCCAAGAAATTACGGTCATATACAGGGGGCGAAGGCTGTGGAGAATATGTGTGAAACAGCCTGGAACAGAGGAATTAAATATCTGACCGTATATGCTTTTTCAACCGAGAACTGGTCAAGACCGGATGATGAGGTTGAGGCACTTATGGGTATTCTCAGGAATTATCTCAAAACCTGTATAAAGCGTGCCAGGAAGAATAATATGTGTGTAAGGGTATTGGGAGATAAATCAAGGCTTGCTCCGGATATACAAAAGAGCGTTGAAGAACTTGAAGAGATAAGCAGGGATTATACCGGACTACACTTTCAGGTTGCGATAAATTACGGAAGCCGTGATGAGATATTAAGAACGATCAATAAAATATATGCGGATATGGAAAGCGGCAGGATTGAAAAAGGTAAAGTGACCAATGAACTTCTTACAAGCTACCTTGATACGGCCGGAATACCCGATCCCGATCTTCTTATAAGGACCAGCGGAGAGCAGAGACTGTCCAACTTCCTTTTATGGCAGCTTGCATATGCCGAGTTTTATTTTACGCAGGTTCATTGGCCGGATTTCGACGGCAGGGAGCTGGAGAAGGCGATCGAAGCATATAATAAGAGAGAGAGAAGATACGGAGGTATTTAAATGTTTAAGACCAGGGTCATAAGCGGTGTGGTACTTGTAATTATTATTGCTCTTATGAATTTCATTGGTGGTCCGTTCATGGGATGTATGTTGTTTCTGATCTCCTCACAGGGCCTTTTTGAATTCTACAGAGCGGTTGGGGTATACAATGATAAGGCGGGTAAGGAACATACACTTCTTGAATATATAGGTTACGGCGGAACCGCTGTTTACTACATTACCGCATTATTGTCCCAAAGGGACAGCCTTCTTAAGCTGATACTCATCCTTTGTATTGTTCTGGTCGCCATGCTTGCGGTATATGTTTTTACCTTTCCCAGATACGAGGGCGATCTTGTGATGAAAGCTTTCTTCGGTTTTATGTATGTTCCTGTGATGATGAGCTTTATATTCCTGACCCGTACCATGGAATGCGGTGCTTATCTTGTCTGGTTTATTTATGTTTCTTCATGGATATGCGATACCTGTGCATATCTTGTGGGAATGAGATTTGGCAAAAGGAGGCTTGCGAGCACGCTCAGCCCCAAGAAGTCGGTAGAAGGTGCCATAGGCGGTCTTGTGGGATCGGCAGTAGTTGCTATCATATTTGCGGGTCTGTTTATGCAGCATTACGATATCGGAGGTGCAGGTATTCTCTTCGGTTTTGTAATAATAGGTATTGTGTGTGCGATCGCTTCACAGGTGGGTGATCTTGCGGCTTCTGCATTTAAGAGGAACCATAATGTCAAGGATTACGGTGTGATAATACCGGGACACGGAGGTGTGCTTGACAGGTTTGACAGTGTTATCTTTACAGCGCCGATGATATATTTTCTGGCCGCTGTTTTACTGGGATTTTGAGCCGGTGCTGAATAGTTACGCTCTTTACAAAATGAGCGATCGGGACAGTTCGGAATAACAGATCAGATCATGACAGATCAGATCATGACAGATCATAAGATCATAAAGAGGTTATAGTGATATGAAAACTTTGACAGTGCTTGGATCTACAGGTTCGATAGGAACACAGACAATGGATATCGTCAGGGCTAACAGTGAAGAACTCAGGATAGCTGCGCTGGCTGCC
>CAMORO010000034.1 GCA_946623875.1 uncultured Lachnospiraceae bacterium
GGCTGCCGGATCCAACATAGAACTATTGGAAAAACAGATACGCGAATTCAGGCCGGTTCTGGCCGCAGTATTCGATAAGGAGAAGGCAGACCTGCTTAAGGAGAGAGTTCGCGACTTGAATGTTAAGGTTGTCGGCGGAATGGAAGGGCTTATTGAGGCTGCAAGTATAAATGAGGCGGATATTGCCGTGACATCCATGGTGGGAATGATAGGAATAAAGCCCACTATAGCCGCCATAAATGCAGGCAAGGATATAGCTTTGGCCAATAAGGAGACACTGGTCTGCGCAGGTCATATCATCATGCCTCTTGCGAAGGAGAAGGGCGTGTCCATACTTCCCGTAGACAGTGAACACAGCGCCATATTCCAGTCCATGAACGGTGAAAACAGGAGAAGGATAGAAAAGATCCTGCTAACCGCTTCGGGTGGTCCGTTCAGAGGGAAGTCAAAGGAAGAGCTTCGTAATATGAAGGTTGAAGATGCCTTGAAGCATCCCAACTGGTCCATGGGTCGAAAGATAACCGTTGATTCGGCAACACTTGTTAACAAGGGTCTTGAGGTAATGGAGGCGAGGTGGCTGTTTGATGTTCCTGTGGAACAGATCCGTGTGGTCGTTCATCCGCAGAGCATCATACATTCCATGGTTGAATATGTAGACGGGGCGGTTATGGCTGAACTGGGTATGCCCGATATGAAGCTTCCGATCCAGTATGCCCTGTTTTATCCCGACAGAAGATATCTTAATACCGAGAGGGTAGATTTCTTTAAGCTTTCGGAGATCACCTTTGAGGAACCGGATACGGAGACCTTCAGAGGGCTTTCCCTGGCACTTGAGGCTGCAGGGATCGGGGGAACGATGCCTACTGTATTCAATGCCGCCAATGAACGTGCAGTGGCCATGTTTCTTGACAGGAAGATAGGTTTTCTCGATATTTATGATATCATAGAAAAATGCATGGACAATCACAGTCCCGTGTCTTCACCGGATATAGAAATGATCCTTAAGTCCGAGCAGGACACATATGAATTTATTGAGAGCAGGTGGTAGTGTGGATTTTGTCAGCTTGTTATATACACTTTTGATAATATGCATAGTGGTAACCGTTCATGAGTTCGGACATATGATAGTTGCGAAATCAAACGGAATATATGTTAAGGAATTCTGGGTAGGTTTCGGACCTACCATCCTTTCGTTTACCAGGGATGATACCCTGTTCTGCCTCAAGCCGATACCGTTCGGAGGCGCCTGTATTTTTGAAGACGATCCCGAGTGTGAGGATCCGGACAGGCTTTATTCCAAAGCAAATGTATGGTCACGCATACTTACTACTTTTGCGGGTCCTCTGTTTAACATAATACTTGCCTTTGCCTTCAGCGTTCTGGTTATATCTCTGGCTTGGAATACCGTCATAGTGACTACCGAGCTTAAGGATGTTACAGCCGGTTCTCCCGCCTACGAGGCAGGCCTTCGGCAAGGAGACATCATCAGGGAATACAACGGACGTAAAGTTGACCTTTCCACTGAAGTGATCATCTTTAATACTGTATGTAACGGTAATCCCGTGCGCCTGACTTATGAGAGGGAAGGACAGATGTATTCCGTTATGGTAAGACCTGAGTATTCCGAGGAATACGGAAGGTATCTGTTCGGCATTACCTTCGGAAAGGGACTTGATCACATATCATCCATGGATATTCTTAAGTATTCTGTGTACTATGTCAGGATGAATATAAGGAGTACCGTGGACGGTTTAAGAGGATTGTTTCTCGGCAGGCTTGGAATGGACAGCCTTAGCGGTCCTGTAGGTATGGCGGAGATTGTGGATGATGTATATCATGAAGCTAAGCAGGAGGGAATCCCGGCGGTTGTTCTCAGCATGCTTAATCTTGCCCTTATCATTTCGGCCAGCCTTGGTATCATGAACCTTCTGCCGCTTCCGGGTCTTGACGGAGGAAAGCTTATACTGTTGTTTATTGAGGCTTTGAGGCGTAAGCCCGTAAGCCGCGACAGGGAAGCGATCGTTAATTTTGTCGGGTTTGCAGTCCTTATGATAATCACCGTAATGGTATTATTTAATGATATACTTAAGTTTGTAAGGAGATAGAACAGGGTGGCGGCTTTTGATGCAATTGCGGTTATTGATCTTATCATTCTTATCTTGAGCAACGATTCGGGAGCATTTTCCGCTGTCAGATGGCTGCTTGTCTGCTTTGTGATAGCTTTGACAATGAAGCCTTTATTTGAGTTCGACGGATTGAAGCCTGTGGATGAGGGCTTTGGTCTATCATTGGGACTTGGTATTGCAGCTTCTTTTACCCTGACTTATTTTACGTGTACTCTTACGGAATGTCCTTTTAATTCGGTCACATGCATAGCATGCCTTGTCTTTATTGCCGCTGTCTTGTACTTTATCAAAAGGAAGGCAGGGTATTATTCACGTCAGAAAACAAGAGAATCCAATATTATCATACGTAAAAAGAGAGAACGTTTCCTCACCGGGTTTGCCGTATTTTCCCTTTTGTTTTTGATCGCATTCTGGGTTAAGGGATTTAAACCTATGATCGATCATCAGACAGAGCAGTTTATGGATTACGGTTTTATGACAGCAATGTACAGACAGCAGAAGATACCCTTTGAGGACATGTGGTTTCTGGGACAGAGTATCAACTACTATTACCTCGGACAGGCAGTTGCGGTGTTTATCTGCCGCCTTGGGTTCGTTTCACCCGAATACGGATACAATTTTATGCTGTGTACTCTGTTTGCATCCCTTTTTATGACTGTATTCGCACTTGTGGAAGGCTTCCTTCGAAGGATCAGGGAAATGAACGGAGTGTGTTCGGTTATCGGAGGTGCAGCAGCAACTCTCATGTGTACCTGCGGAGGAAACGGATATTGGTTAAGATACGGGCTTTTTGGTCCGCTGATCAACAGGATCACCGGTACCGAAGCCACAACTGCTTACTATTTCGCAGATCCGACGATGTATATCGGAAGTGAATACGGCGTGATAGATAAGGGTAAGCATGAGTTCCCCGCATATACATTTGTGCTCGGGGATCTTCATGCCCATATGTGCAATATGCTGTTTACCATTCCTTTGCTCGCGGTATTGTTTGATTATGCACTGGATGAAAGCAGCAATGCTTACCCGGATAAGGATGAAGAGAAGCCTTCAACGGGAAAAACCGGATTTGATATAAACCATTATCTGAGAAAGACGGTTAACAGGCATACAATAGCCATCGGAATACTTCTCGGACTGTTTCAGGGAGTGAATTACTGGGATTTCCCGATGTATTATGTAATAGCGGGGGCAATAATCCTTTTTTGTGACATCAGAAGATACGGTTTTAAGATTTCCACGATAACGAATGTCCTGTTAAAAGGGGCTGTTATCCTTCTGATAGGAACCGTTACGATCTTCCCGTTCAATCTTACATTCGACAAACCGGTGTCCGGAATACATTTAACTGACCGGCATTCACCGCTTGACAGGTATTTTCTGGTGTGGTCAGTACATATCATAATACCGTTATCGCTTCTTATCTATGTGATCGCCGGCAGGATTTTGAGGAATAAGAAGAAAATATCTTCCGCCGGGAAACGGTTCAATATACACGAGCTTGTAATAATTGCCGTGACACTGTGCGGCCTGGGGCTTCTGGCATTACCGGAGTTTATTTATGTGAAGGATATCTACGGTGATGATTACCAGAGGTATAATACCATGTTTAAGCTGACCTTCCAGGCTTTTATACTGTTGTCGGTAATTTCGGGCATTTGTATAGGAATTTTCATTAATAAGGGCCTTGAGAAGAAGAAAAGTGCAGGCAAAACAGTTCTGGCCACAGTGGGAATGATTTATTTTATTGTTGCCCTGTTGCTTTCGGCATACATAGGAAGTGCGGTAAAGATCTGGTTTGGAAACGTATTTGAAAAAACGAACAGATGGGATATCTCCTGTATTAAGTTCATTTCATGGGATCCGCAGTATGATAATGTAAGGGAGGTTATCGGGCTGCTGAATGAGGATCATTCCGGGAGTCTGCATTTGATGGAGGAAGCGGGAAACAGTTATTCGCCCGAGAACAGAGTGTCCGTATTTACCGGAGCCTCAATACCGGCAGGCTGGTACGTACATGAGTGGTTGTGGCATAATGACAGTGAGGTTGTCCATAAAAGGCATGATGAGGTTCGTGATTTCTATTCACTCGGGAATGAAGAATACTGCAGGGAGATTGTCGGTAAATACAGGCTTGATTACATATATGTCGGTCCGAAAACGCTGGAGAAATATGCTGTCAACTATGACGGTTTCTCAAATCTGGGTGATCATATTTGGGAGAGCAGCGACGGTTCCTGTATGCTGATCAGGGTTAACAGGTAACATCTCCTGATTTATTATCGCCGGATACGGGCTCACCGGATCCGGCTTTGCCGGTACGCCATGCTTCAACCGCATGGGTGATCATCCTGAATAGTGTAAGTATAAGCTTTTCGATGAGTACACTCAGTGTAAGTATGACAGCTATCCATGACAATATACCCACCGTGTTCAGATATATCTTATCTCTGTAGAGCTGTTCGCCGATGCTTGATCTGGTCATACCGATCATTTCGGCAGCAATTCCGGAACCTATACCGATCCTGAGAGAAACAGACAAGGCATCTGCCGCTTTGTCGATCCCTTTCATCATTGCCTTGCAGATATGCGGAAATACCGTTATCAGAACAGCAGTGAATACGGCATATGGGTTTTTAAGCCATATTAGCAGCAGTACAGCAACAGCGGCACCGGGAACCGATCCGACCAGACTTATTACAGGAGATGAAACATCCTTTATCAGGGGGAAACGCAGGGACAGTTGGGCAAATATACATGCCGACAAAACAGCAGCCAAAAAGCCTGACAGTATTCTTAAAAGGGAGTTCGCTACCGCTTTCCAGAAAACCAGTGATGTAAGCATCCCGAACAACCCGGCAACGGTGTCTGTCATGGATGGCAGATATATGGGATTGTGTATTAAGGCGGCGGCGACCTGCCACAGTATCAGCCAAAAGAGCAGGATCACCGCTTTTTTTATCATAGGATTTTTCATGAATTAAATGTATTTGGAATTATTGATCTATGTTATTGCACGAAGCATGACACTGAGCTGCCTGTTTATCTTCCCCGTATGACAGAGAAAAAAGCGTGCATATGAATAATATACAGTGTTTTTGGTCGAATTACAAGTTTGATTTACAGCGAAGACAGCAATGAAAAAGGACATGACGAGAAAAGTTACGTATCTTGTAGAAAAAGGTTGAGAGGATACAATATTTGGTGTAAGATACAATACGGGGTTAGTCTGTTAATTCAAAAAGTGTTATACTAATTTACCGTTCAAAACAGTTACACACCGGTTTGAAAATATGAAGTGTCAGGATATGGAGCGCTATATCACTCTGTTCATAAATGATGAGCTGAGCGGGATGCGTATGAAGGAATTTATTGAGCATATCGAAAGCTGTCAGAGCTGCTTTGATGAGATGGAAACCAACTATCTGCTTAAGGAAGCTCTTATAAGGCTGGAAACAGAGGGATCTTATGATCTTCACGGTAATCTTATGACCAAGCTTAAGAATACCGGGAAGTGTGTGGAAGTACATGAGATGTTCACGATGATCAGACGTATCGTACTTATATGCGCAGGCATTGCCCTTCTGTTTGAGCTGGTCTTTGTATATGCATTTTACCTGTAGGATAAGATTAAGTTAAGGATGAAGTATAAATGCTTAAAAAACTGGTTTTGATCGACGGAAACAGCATAATCAACAGAGCCTTTTACGGGATACCCATGCTTACCAGTCAGGAGGGTATCCACACGAATGCGGTATACGGCTTTTTAAATATCATGTTCAGGATACTTGAGGAGGAAGCACCACAGTATCTTGCCATTGCCTTTGATCTTAAGGCGCCGACCTTCAGGCATAAGATGTATGCTGAATATAAGGGGACAAGAAAGCCCATGCCTGATGAACTGAGGGAACAGGTGCCGATCCTTAAGGAGCTTCTGGCAAAGATGCAGATCTGTATTGTGGAACAGGAGGGATTTGAGGCTGATGATCTGCTCGGAACCCTTGCGAGGCAGGGTGAGGCATCCGGCATGGAGGTGGCTCTTGTTTCGGGAGACAGGGATCTCCTTCAGATAGCTACAGATCATATCAAGATAAGGATACCAAAGACCAAAGGCGGAAAGACTGAGATAGAGGATTACTATGCTGCGGATGTTCTTGAGAAGTACAGGCTTTGTCCACTTCAGATAATCGAGCTTAAGGCGCTGATGGGCGATTCTTCCGACAACATTCCGGGTGTTCCGAAGATAGGTGAGAAGACAGCCACGGAACTTCTGGTACAATACCACGACATAGAGAATCTTAAGGAACATATCCCCGAGATTTCCAAAAAGAGCATAAGAGAGGCACTGGAGAACCATTTCGGAATGGCTGTGATGAGTAAACAGCTTGCCACGATATGTACCAATGCAGATACAGGGATAACGCTTGAGGATGCTCTTATTAAGGAAATGTATACACCGCAGGCCTATGAGCTGGTCAAGAGCCTCGGACTTAAGCAGATAGCGAAGCGTTTCGAAGAGGCGGGCAGTGATCTGACTGCCGGAAAGTCTTCGGTAAGTGCTGTCAATATCGGGCCGGATGAGCTCGATGTTCTTCTTGATAAGGCATGTGATACGGGCAGGCTCGGTTTTGCCCTTAACATAGGTGAAGGTAATAAGGTAAGGGGACTTTCCGTAGGTATCGGAAGGGAAGAAGCATATTATCTTACGGTACTCACTGATGAACAGGAGGACACCGTTATTTCTGCATTGTGCAGGCATATCATGGATGATAAGGAAGTGCTCTTTATAACCCACGGACTGAAGAAGCAGCTTCATGTAATGCCACAGGCTGCACAGATAGAGTATGCAGACAGATTTAAGGATATAGAGATAGCGGATTATCTCCTGAATCCTCTGCTGAAGGATTACAGTGCTGACTGTACGAGCGAGCTTGCGGGGCATACGGCGTTAAGTGCTTATGATGACAGGATGAAGAAGCTTGAAGAAGCCGATATGCTGGGACTGTACAATGATGTCGAGATGCCGCTTATCTTCTGTCTGTATGAAATGGAGAAGTGGGGAATGCTGGTTAAACCCGAAGCTCTTAAGGAGTACGGTGAGGAGCTGGACAGACAGATCAAGGGACTGGAGGCTTCAATACATGAGGCCGCAGGTGAGGATTTCAATATCAATTCACCCAAGCAGCTTGGAGATATCCTCTTTGACAGGATGAAGATACCGGGGGGCAAGAAGAACAAGAACGGCTACTCCACATCGGCAGATGTTCTTGAGAAGCTGGCTCCGGATTATCCGTTTGTTGCGGATATACTTAAATACAGGGGGCTTGCCAAGCTTAAATCAACCTATGTGGATGGGCTTTATCCGTGTATACGTGAGGACAGCAGGATACATTCCACCTTCCATCAGACTATCACGGCAACGGGACGCTTAAGTTCATCCGATCCCAATATGCAGAATATTCCCGTGAGGATGGAACAGGGAAGGCTTATAAGGAAGATATTTGTTCCTGAAGACGGGTATTTATTCGTCGATGCCGATTACTCGCAGATAGAGCTCAGGATAATGGCTCACATGTCGGGAGATGAGAAGCTTATTGAGGCTTATAATAAGGAAGCGGACATCCACAGGATAACGGCATCGGAGGTGTTCCATATACCATTTGATGAGGTTACCGACCAGCAGCGCAGAAATGCCAAGGCTGTTAATTTCGGAATAATATACGGGATCAGTTCCTTCGGACTCAGTCAGGATCTGAGCATTTCCGTTAAAGAAGCGAAATCATTCATAAACAGATATTTTGAGACTTATCCAAAGGTGAAGGAATTTGTTGATTCACTGGTTAAAGGCGCCAAGGAAAAGGGCTATGTAACAACTATGTTTAAGCGCCGTCGTCCCGTTCCCGAATTGTCAAGCGGTAACTTTATGCAGCGCTCCTTCGGTGAAAGGGTGGCAATGAATGCGCCCATACAGGGAACCGCAGCCGATATCATGAAGATTGCCATGATAAATGTGCTGAAGCGTATAAAGGCCGAGGGACTTAAGACCAGGATGATACTTCAGGTTCACGATGAGCTGCTGCTTGAGGCTCCTTTAGATGAAAAGGATAAGGTGAGTACACTGCTTGTTGAGGAAATGGAGAAAGCGGCGAGTCTGTCAGTGCAGCTTAAGGCACAGCTTTCAACAGGGACGGACTGGTATCAGGCCAAATGATCGGGAACCGGGGAAGCAGGAAATAGATCATAGATGGGATGGAGATATAAGACACAGGTATATAACTGATGAAGATAATAGGGATCACGGGCGGTGTCGGGGCAGGGAAGTCAACAGTACTTGACATTATCAGGGACAGTTGTAACTGCCTGATCATCATTGCCGATAAGGCGGCACATGAGGTTGAGAGAAAAGGACAGAAATGCTACGAGGAGCTGATAGAGCTTCTGGGTGATGATATACTGGGAACAGACGGTGAGATAGATAAGAAGGCGATGGCGTCGCGTATCTTTGATAAAGATAACAGGGAATTGCTTAATAGGGTAAATGCCATTGTTCATCCGAGGGTCAAGGAATACATACTGGGTATCATAGATGAGCACAGGAGAAGCGGCGATGTGGACTGGCTGTTCATAGAGGCGGCACTGCTGATAGAGGATGGCTACAGGGATATATGCGATGAGCTGTGGTATGTATATGCCGATGAAGAGGTAAGGGCAGACAGGCTTAGGGTAAGCCGGGGATATTCCGATGAGAAGATAAGGGATATCATGGGAAGCCAGAAGGATGACGCAGAATTTCGTGCTGCCTGCGACCGTGTTATCGTAAATAACGGGGATATGGAAGCTACCACCCGGACGGTGGAGAGGCTGTTAAGACAGGATGTGTCATCAGAAATTTAAGCGAGGAGAGATATGGAAGAGGAGAAGAAGAATCCGGGGCAGCTTGTATTCGGTCTTGATATCGGTACAAGAAGCCTGGTTGGTACAGTCGGGTATAAGACAGGTGACAAGTTCCATGTGGTTGCGCAGTGCGTAAGGGAACACGAATCAAGATCGATGCTTGACGGACAGATCCATGATATCAACACCGTAGGACGGTCGATCGCGGATGTCAAACAGAAGCTTGAGAATCAGATAGGCAAGACACTTAATGAAGTATGTATCGCTGCTGCAGGCCGTGTCCTTAAGACGGTTACCACCACAGCGGAGATTGAATTCCCTGAAGATAAGACTGTTGATACAGAGGACATACACAGTCTTGAAATGCTTGGTGTGGAGAAGGCTTTCGAGGAGCTTACAAGTGAGAACCAGACGGAAACAAGATTCTACTGTGTAGGTTATACCGTTGTACATTATTACATGAACGGTCTACAGATGGGTGTTCTTGACAAGCATAAGGCAAGGCGTATTTCGGTTGAACTTATAGCGACCTTCCTTCCGGATGATGTCGTTGACGGACTGTACAGAGCCGTTGAGGTTGCGGATCTCCAGGTCGCAAATCTTACCCTCGAGCCCATAGCGGCCATTCAGGTTGCGATACCCGAGAGTTTCAGAATGCTTAATATAGCCCTTGTCGATGTGGGAGCCGGAACGTCGGATATCTCCATTACCAAGGACGGAAGTATCGTGGCTTACGGTATGATACCGATGGCCGGTGATGAACTCACGGAGGCGATAGTCAAGAACTGCCTCGTCGACTTTACAACGGGTGAGGAGATCAAGACCTCATACGGCAGGAAAGTCATTAAGTACAATGACATTATGGGCATACAGCAGAAGATAACCTCCGAGGAGATAGACAAGATCGTTGAGCCCGTAGTTAAGACCATGACGAAGGAGATAAGCGATAAGATCAAGGAGCTTAACGGCGATGAGCCTGTAAGCGCGATCTTTGTGGTTGGCGGCGGCGGAAAGCTTCCCATCTTTGCCCAGATGCTGGCGGATGAGCAGGGGATCAGCAGACAGCGGTGCGCACTTCGCGGCGAGGAGGTGCTTAAGGAGATCGATTACCAGATAGAGAATCCCAATTTGGATTCCATGTTTGTTACGCCGATAGGTATCTGCCTGAACTTCTATGATTCCAAGAATAACTTCATATACGTTAATTTCAACGGTGAACGTATCAAGCTGTACGATAACGGTCATCTTATGGTAGTGGATGCCGCTATACAGGCCGGCTTCCCGAATGAAGGCCTGTTCCCTAAGAGAGGTACGGCGCTTGACTTTACACTTAACGGAACGCCTCATATGATCAGGGGCGAGCTGGGTGAGACTGCCGTGGTAAAGGTTAATGATGAGGAAGTCAGCATTAATTCGGCGATAAGGGCAGGTGATAAGATAACCGTAGTGGAATCAACAGCCGGTGAGCCCGCGAAGGCGCAGATCAACAAGCTTAAGGAATATGAAGCCACGCTTACGGTGATCGTTAATGATACGCCGGTTTCTCTTCCGAAATATGCCGAGGTTAACGGTGAGCTTGAATCCGGATATTACGAGATACGGGAGAATGACAATATCAGGCTGCTTGATTACTATACCGTAGGTCAGATCGCTTCCTTTATGGATGTTACCCTGAAGGACGGTATGAATATCTATGTTAACAACAAGCTGGCGGACAGGGATACGCTGGTTTACAGCAACTTCTCGATCATATGGACGCTTGAGGAACTCAGCCTGTCGGATGTTGATAAGGAAACGGATTATTTAAGCTACGCGGATCTGCCCGGAGATGATGAAACAGAGACTGAGGAAGCCTTCGAAGAAGACGGTGATACTTCCGGGGAAAGTCAGGATGCGGATGAAGCCGGAACTTCGGCTGAAGAAGGAGATATTAAGATATCCGATGACAACGAAGCGGCAACCGGCGATATAATGGAGGATACCCTCCGGGCACTGAGGCAGGTCAGCGCCGATCTGGGTATAAATGATATAAAGACCGGAGATGATGCGGCTGAGGCTGCGGCTGACAGTGATGTTTTGCCGGAAGATATCATGGCAGATGCCGGAAGCAGTACAGCTAATGCCCGGGCAGGCATGAGTATAGTGGTTAAAGTCAACGGTAAGGATGTTAAGCTGACGGGTAAGAACGACTACATCTATGTGGATGTTTTTGAGTTCATTGATTTCGATCTGTCAAAGCCGCAGGGACGGGCTGTGGTAACCAAACTTAACGAACGGACGGCGATATTCAATGAACCCATTAAATCGGGAGATGTTATCGAAATATATTGGGAGTAGATATGCAGGGAAGGGGAATAAATAATGAGACTGTGCAGTATAGCGAGCGGGAGCAGCGGGAACTGTATCTATGTGGGCGATGACAATACCCATCTTATAGTGGATGCAGGCATAAGCGGAAAGAGGATTGAGGAAGGCCTCAATTCACTGGGGATTAAAACAGAGGAGCTGGATGGCATTCTTATCACACATGAGCATTCGGATCATGTTTCGGGGCTCGGGGTGCTGGCAAGGCGTTACGGTATACCGATGTACGGAACAGAAGGGACGATCAATGCGATCAGGAGCATAAGTTCACTCGGACACATACCTGATGAATTGTTTAGGGTGATCAGGGCGGACAGTCCCTTTACCGTGAACGAGCTTAAGGTAAATCCGGTGAGGATAAGCCATGATGCCGCAGAACCGGTTGCCTACAGGATAGGAAACGGAGACAAGGCGGTAGGTGTTTTGAGTGATCTTGGGAAGTACACGGATTATATAGTGGATAATTTCTTCGGTGTTGATGCGCTGCTGCTTGAAGCCAACCATGATGTGAACATGCTTCAGGTCGGTAAATATCCCTATCAGCTTAAATGCAGGATACTGGGTGATAAAGGGCATCTGTCCAATGAAACATCGGGCAGGCTGCTCAACAGGCTGCTTCATGATAATCTCAAGGCCGTATTCCTCGGTCACTTAAGCCATGAAAACAACCTTGCGGAGCTTGCATACGAAACTGTACGTCTTGAGGTGCTCATGAGTGACAATAAGTATAAGCCCGAGGATTTCAGGATAAGAGTGGCTGCAAGAGACAGGATCAGTGAGCCGGTCACGGTATAGATGAAGCGGAATATATCATAAATATTTTACATGAGGAACGGGTATTATGAAGAAAACAATAATCACGGTAGTAGGTAAGGATGCTGTTGGTATTATCGCAAAGGTATGTACATATCTGGCAAATAACAGGATCAACATACTTGATATATCACAGACAATCGTACAGGGATATTTCAATATGATGATGATCGCCGATATGAACGATTCGAGTAAGCCTTTCGGTGATGTTGCGGATGAGCTTGAGCAGATAGGCGAGGAGATAGGCGTGGTGATCAAGTGCCAGCGCGAGGATATCTTTAACAGCATGCACAGGGTGTAGGTGGAACAATGATCAACATATTTGAAGTAAACGAAACAAATGAGATGATCGAGAAGGAGAACCTTGATGTCAGGACCATAACCATGGGCATCAGCCTTCTTGACTGTATAACGGACGATCTTGAAAAGCTTCGAACCAATATTTTCAATAAGATAACATCAAAGGCCGAGAATCTTGTATCGGTCGGTAAGGAGATAGAGCATGAATACGGTATCCCGATAGTCAATAAAAGGATATCGGTTACACCGATCGCCCTGGTGGGTGCGTCGGCATGTAAATCACCCGGGGATTTCGCAACGATCGCGCATACGCTGGATGAAGCTGCAAAGAAGGTGGGAGTTAATTTCATCGGTGGCTATTCGGCACTTGTCTCAAAGGGCATGACGAAGGGTGAAGAGGATCTGATAAGATCGATCCCCATGGCATTGTCCGGTACATCTTTAGTATGCAGCTCCGTTAACCTTGGTTCGACAAAGACCGGAATAAACATGGATGCCGTAAGGCTTATGGGCCGGATAATAAAGGAAACCGCAGAGGCAACAAAGGACAGCGATTCACTGGGATGCGCCAAGCTTGTGGTGTTCTGCAACGCTCCTGATGACAATCCGTTTATGGCCGGAGCATTTCACGGTGTTACGGAAGCGGATACAATAATAAATGTCGGAGTCAGCGGACCGGGTGTTGTGAACACGGCACTTAAGAAGGTAAGAGGCGAGAGCTTCGAGGTGTTGTGCGAAACCATAAAGAAGACAGCCTTCAAGGTTACGAGAGTCGGCCAGCTTGTTGCGGGGGAAGCTTCCAGACGTCTTAATGTACCGTTCGGTATCGTGGATCTGTCACTTGCTCCCACACCCGCAATAGGAGACAGCGTGGCTGATATCCTGTGTGAGATCGGTCTCGAACATGTGGGGGCACCCGGTACGACCGCAGCCCTGGCACTGCTTAACGATCAGGTTAAAAAAGGCGGTGTTATGGCATCATCATATGTCGGAGGCTTAAGCGGTGCATTTATCCCAGTGAGCGAAGATCAGGGAATGATAAATGCGGTGGAAGCCGGCAGCCTTACACTGGAGAAGCTTGAAGCGATGACCTGTGTATGTTCGGTCGGTCTTGATATGATAGCGATACCCGGAGATACAAAGGAATCCACAATCTCCGGTATTATAGCGGATGAGATGGCAATAGGCATGGTCAATCAGAAGACTACTGCTGTAAGGGTGATCCCTGTCATCGGGAAAACGGTGGGAGAAAGGGTAGAGTTCGGCGGACTGCTGGGATATGCCCCGATAATGCCGGTGAATCAGTATTCCTGCGAGGCATTTGTTGATCGTAAGGGCAGGATACCTGCTCCGATCCACAGTTTTAAAAACTGATATATCATTTAAATATGGTCATATAGTCACCATTGTATGTTCGTATTCCGAGATAAAGGGCTGTCTGCATTTGGAGCAGGCAGTCTTTTCATATATATCATCAGCATATATGCCTTCACGAAACATCCTTACGGCAAAATCCGATGGTGAGATATCATTGTGCGAAAAACTATCGTTTTTGGAACCGGAGCTGTAGAATTCCCTGATAACAGCTTCGTGATCGGCATTCTTTGATATTACGGGTATTAATGCGTTGTGTTTGAGCTGATGCATAAGCTCTGCGGAGTCCCGTCTGAAGCCAAGAGGCTTTATGTAGTAATTCCAGCCGTTCCCTGTATATTCCCTCATGTGGTCGGCTCTTATTCCCAAAAGAATATGAAGGAGAGAACGGCTTATCCTGGAAAAATTCAAGTCCTTTGATTTGAGCTCCCTGCACAGGTCGGAAAAGGATGGTGTATGGGTATATTTCCACGCTAATCTGCCTGCAAGGTTTAAGGATACATCAAGGTAGTCCGTGAGAGAACGCAGTCTGACATCCGAAGTATTGCCGGCCGATAAAAGCTCATGTAAACGGTAAAAGAGAAGAAGGCTGTAATCGTTTTCACTCATTACCGGATGTTGCTTTAAGTAGTCGGTAAGCGATGAAAGGACATCACGGGGCATCCTGCTTTCCATGGAAGCGTATAAGCCCAAATCCGAGCCGGATGCATCATCAGAGAGTACAGGTATATTCATACCATGCGTAAATAAAGAAGCCTCAAGCAGTTCCTTTCTGATTGAAGCGGAGGATAAGGCATGCGAGGATCTGTCATGGTAACCTGAGCGCAACCGTTTTGTTGTATGGAATTCACATTTAAGGCCCAGTTTTTTCGCGGCTCTTATATAAGCAACGGCAAGCAGGTTGTTGGGTGTTTTGAGAAGTTCCTTAATATGCGCAGGGATATCGTCCGGTGAATTTACAGCGGACGAATAACTGTAACCTGTCATAAGGAGCTGCCTTGTTTCGGGACTGTCTGCCCTGGCTGATCTGTCAAGACATTCGGCTGCTTCCGAAAGCAGACCGGTATCTCCGCATTCGGAACCGAATGAGATACAGTCGACCATACCGAGCTTTTGTATGAGCGATACTGCACCGGTAGAGAAATACTCAAGACTTCCCGTTGAGTAATACAGAGGAAGCTCAATGACAAGGCTGATGCCGCCAAGGAGAGCCGCCTTGGCTCTTTCGTATTTGGAAAAGGCGGCAGGGCAGCCACGTTGAACGTGATTGCCGGACATTACTGCAATTATATGATCGGCCCTGGTTTCCTTAATTGCTCTGTTTATATGAAATACATGACCATTGTGTAATGGATTGTATTCTGCAATTATAGCTGTTACTTTCATTTTATGATCCTTATCTTATCTTCCGGCAGATGTTTAAGCAGTGTGGCTTCGAGTTCGTCCGGATTTATCGGTTTGGTAAGATAGTCGATGAATCCTATACGCCTGTATTCTTCATCCATTCCGCTGATCGCGTTTGCGGTAAGCATGATGACCGGAGTGTCTGTGTTAAGACCGTGAGAAGATATGATCCTGAAGGTTTCTATGCCGTCTTTGATCGGCATGCGATGATCAAGGAGTATAAGGTCATACTTGAAATGACTGCATTTGTCTATGGCATCATCTCCTCCGGTTGCCTTGTCGATACGGATCTGCGTAGACTTGAGCAGTCCTTCCGCAACAATAAGATTGGCTATCGAATCATCCACGATGAGTATATGCGCATCCGGAGCGGTGAAGCTTTCCCTGTATTCGGGCATCCTGTTGGTATGAGGATTTACGAGAGGACCTACAGGGGCATGATCCGAAACATACTGAGGGATAACAACCGTAAAACGGCTTCCGTGTCCGGGCTCACTTTTAACGCCGATCGTTCCGCTCATAAGTGCCACAAGCTCCTTGGTGATGGTAAGCCCGAGGCCTGTTCCCTGAATAGAGGTATCTCTTTCTTCGTTTATCCTTGTAAAGGAATCAAAGAGGAAGGGTATATCATCGGATGAAATGCCTATACCTGTATCGGAGATATCTACAATAAGATCAATAGTGTCCTTTCCGGTTTCATCGAAGGTCATGTTAAGGGTCACACCTCCGGAAACTGTGTATTTTACTGCATTGCTGACAATATTTGTAAGGATCTGTCCTATGAGCTTGGGATCACCGGTAAGACGTGAAGGAAGTTCATCATCACAGATCACGTGTATATAAAGTCCCTTCTTTTTTGCCTGCTGTTCAAAGAAATAATAGCAGTTCCTGATAAGTGTATAAGGGTCGTATTCCTGCGGCCGTATTTCGGTCTTGCCTGCCTCTATCTTGGAAAAATCAAGGACATCATTGATGATATTCAGCAGAGCCTCGCCGGCAGTGCTGATATTGTATGCATATTCCCTGATGGAAGGATCTTCGGTATTTCTCCGGATCAGTTCGTTCATGCCAAGGATGGAATTGAGAGGTGTTCTTATTTCGTGCGACATATTTGCAAGGAATGAGCTTTTAGCCCTGTTTGCATTGTCGGCAATTATTCTTGCTTCACGGATTTCGTTTAGGTAGTACTCCTCCTCCGTAGTATCTTCTATTAATATGTAGTGTCCGATCAGCCTTGATCTTTTGTCGGTGAGGCGTTTGTATTTCAGACGGTAATGACGTATATCTTCGACATTGTTGTGTACGGTCTTCATGGTATAGGTCGTTTCACCGACCGGCTTATCGCCGACAACTGAGATGACGGTTCTGACAGGTTCGTCATTGATGCTGTAGTTATCCCTGTCTATACCGAAATGTTCAGTTGAAAAGGAATTGGCATAAATGCACTTATCATCGGAATCGAATATTATGAGGCCTTCGTTCATATCATCCACGGCCAGTCCGATAGACAGTGTCATTAGGCTGCGCGGAACGAAGGTGCGGATACTGAAGCATATCAGCGCTCCCGCAGCCGCATAGAAGATGACGGAGGCATCAAGCACAAGGGAAAGTGTCATGTAAATGATGTTAAGCAGCACCACAAACAGGAGCACAGACAGGATCATTATGTATTTAGTCCGATGGAAGCCATTGGTCTTAAGCAATCTGGAAACTATAAAATACAGTGAGAGAAATACCACAATATAATCTATCGCAAGGTGCAGATAATAGAAGGAGCTGAACCCGGTCTGGTAAAAGACGGTACCGGGATGAGAGGTGTTTTCATAAATATAGAAGCTGTGATGAAGAACAGGATTCAAAAATATCGAGACAGAATCCGCGATCATAACGATCATGGCAGGAAGCTTAAGGCGGGATTTTACTGTTTCATGTTCGGTATATGACAGACAGAAACCGAAAAGGTGGAAAAGGATCCAGTCTATTGATGCAAAGTATGTACAGTAAGCCAGCTCGGCAAAAAGAGCGTTAAAGGAGAGGGCGATCAGGATATTGGCTGTTATGGCTATGATCGCGGCTATCATTGCTTTCCTGATGCTTTTTCCAAAGTCTTCCTTTATCTTATTAACCGAACTGATGGTAAAAATAATACTGAGGATGGCAAGGAAATCTATGATTACATATATAATCTTGGTGATCATATTAAGCCCTCCTTTATTGCGTTTGCCCGTGTTTGTGATATTTTATCTGTATAAACAGATTATAACTTATATATCATTCTTATAGCAAATCATTTTATTTCACGATGGTAAAAACAGATACTGCGGAATGTACTTGATTTTGCACAAAGAATATCGCAATTATACTTGTATACAAGTTGTAAATGTACTAAAATTATCATAGTGGTATTTACGGTCCGGGACAAAAGGTCCGGTAATACCCGGTGGTTATTTGAATTTAAGTTGAAAGAAAGAAGGTATGGGTATGGGATTCATAGAAAGGATCAAGGACAGAGCACGACAGGATGTTAAGAAAATCGTAATGCCGGAGAGTAACGACAGGCGTACACTTATTGCCGCACACAAGATACTTAAGGAAAACATTGCCGACATTATAATGGTAGGTAAAGAGGACAAGATAATGGAAGGGGCGAAATGGCTGGAGCTTGATCTGTCAAGGATATCGGTCATCGATCCCGAGAATACGGACAAGTTCGATCTTTATGCGGATACTCTGTATGAACTTCGCAAGAACAAGGGTATGACTCCCGAGAAGGCCAGGGAAAGGCTTCTTACGGATAATCTTATGTTCGGAGTTATGATGGTCAAGATGAAGGATGCCGACGGAATGGTGGCAGGTGCCTGTCATGCAACGGCTGATGTTCTGCGTCCGTCGCTTCAGGTACTAAAGACGGCTCCGGGTGTTGAGCTTGTATCGGGTTTCTTCATACTTGATGTGCCCAACTGCGAATACGGTGCAAACGGAACCTTCCTGTTTGCGGACTGCGGTCTTAATCAGGATCCCAATGCGGAGGAGCTTGCTGCGATCGCCAATTCATCATCCAAGAGCTTCACCAATCTTGTGGGTGCCAAGCCGATCATTGCGATGCTGTCACATTCCACAAAGGGAAGCGCCAAGCATGAGCTGGTGGATAAGGTGGTTCAGGCAACTGAGATAGCAAGGGATAAATATCCGTATCTGTCGATTGACGGCGAACTTCAGACAGATGCGGCCATAATACCGTCCGTTGCCGCAACAAAGGCGCCGGGAAGCGAGATCGCCGGACATGCAAATGTTCTTATTTTCCCCAATCTGGATGCCGGAAATATAGGATACAAGCTAGTTGAGAGGCTGGCTAAGGCTGAAGCATACGGTCCCATGCTTCAGGGACTTTCAAGACCTGTTAACGATCTTTCGAGAGGATGTACGGCTGAGGATATAGTAGGTGTTGTTGCGCTCACCGCTGTTCAGGCTCAGATATCATAGAAAAAGTTGTTATTTGGTAATAAACTCGTTGACAAATCCTAAGGATATATGTATAATCTATCAAGTGTGACGTGAATCGGAAGCAGATAAGGCTGTTCACCGTACACGTGGACAGTTGTCATTATATATGAATTGATAAGGAGGTGTAATGAGATGTCTATTTGTCCTAAGAATAAATCTTCAAAGGGTCACAGAGACCAGAGAAGAGCCAATTGGAAAATGAGTGCTCCCGCATTGGTTAAATGCAGCAAGTGCGGTGAACTCATGATGCCTCACAGAGTATGTAAGGCATGCGGTTCCTACAACAAGAAGGAGATAATCCCTCAGGATTGATCCGGTAAGGATTGGTACAAAGCTTCGGAGACTGTGTTTCCGAAGCTTTTGTTTTATCTGTCCTTGATTTTTCGGACAACATTAGGTATATTTAGTTACGAGGGTCCTGACAATTATGACAAACAATAAAGGATGATGGTTATGGTTAATGTTGCAGTTGATGTGATGGGAGGAGACAATGCGCCTGTCGAGCCTGTCAAGGGTGCTGTTATAGCGGTAAATGACGACAGGAATATAAAGGCATATCTTTGCGGTAAGAAGGATGTTATTGAGGCTGAACTGAAAAAGCACAACTATCCGCGCGGGAACATCGAGATTATTGACTGTACGGAGATTATTGATACCGGTGAGCCTCCGGTCATGGCTATTCGTAAGAAGAAGGAATCATCAATAGTCAAAGGACTAAATCTTGTTAAGGAAGGTACCTGTGATGCTTTCGTTTCCGCAGGGAGTTCGGGTGCGATCCTTGTAGGAGGACAGGTCATAGTCGGAAGGATAAAGGGCGTTGAGAGACCACCTCTTGCACCGATATTCCCGACAGATAAGGGAATGGCGATACTGATAGACTGCGGAGCCAACGTGGATGCAAGACCATCACATCTGGTCCAGTTCGCGAAGATGGGATCGATCTATATGGAGCATGTACTGGGTGTGCCCAATCCCAAGGTTGCGATCCTTAATATAGGAGCCGAGGAAGAGAAGGGCAACATGCTTGTTAAGGAGACCTATCCTCTGTTAAAGAACTGCCCCGAGATCAATTTTACAGGAAGTATTGAAGCGAGGGATGTTCCCAAAGGGGCGGCGGATGTTGTTGTATGCGAGGCGTTTTCCGGTAATGTGGCTCTTAAAATGTATGAAGGAGTCGGATCCACAATGCTTTCTGCACTCAAGGAGACCTTCACAACTTCATTTGCCACGAAAATGGCCTATCTTCTTGTAAAGCCGGCCCTGAAGAAAACGCTCAAACGTTTTGACGCTACGGAGTACGGCGGAGCCCCGCTGCTCGGACTAAACGGGCTTGTGGTCAAGACACACGGGAATGCAACATATAAGGAAATATCCACATCGATCAAACAGTGTGTGACTTTCAAGGAACAGGAAATAAACAAAAAGATCAATGATACCATAAATGTACTCGAGCAATAGAGTAGGAAAGGACAGGTAACATGGAACTTGAAAAGCTTAAAAAGATAATTGCTGAAGTACTAAATGTAGATGAGAACGAAATAACGGAGGATACAAGGTTCACCGATGACCTTGGGGCAGATTCACTCGATGTTTTCCAGATCATAATGGGTATTGAGGAAACCTTTGATGTGGAAATATCCAATGAAGATGCGGAAAAGATCGTGACTGTCGGCGATGTCGTCGAACAGATCAAAAATGCACTGAGTTAAGCATTGAAGAAAATGTGCTTGAAGCACATTTTTTTCATGTACTGGATATATGATTTCCGGAGAGAACATATGAATATCAAAAACGGATATTTGGAAATAGAGAAAAAGACAGGCTATCACTTCAGGGACAGTAAGCTTATCATAACTGCTCTGACACACAGCTCGTACAGGAATGAACAACAGAACATACATGATTATGAGAGGCTGGAGTTCCTGGGTGATGCTGTGCTTGAACTGACTGTGAGCGATTTCATTTTTAAGGATAATCCTGATATGAGGGAAGGTGATATGACCAAGATGCGCGCATCACTGGTCTGCGAGCACACTCTTGCATATTGTGCCAGGGAATTAAACCTGAGTGATTATATCCTGCTTGGAAAAGGCGAAGAGAAAACGGGCGGAAGGGGAAGAGAATCGATAATTTCCGATGTGTTTGAAGCTGTTATCGGTGCGATATATCTGGACGGAGGTCTGGAAAAAGCAAAGGAACACATACATAAGTATGTACTGAATGATTACAGGGACAAGATCGGTTTCAGGGATTCAAAGACCACACTTCAGGAATACGTTCAGGAGAATAATGCACGGCTTGAATATGTACTTGCAGGCGAAACAGGCCCCGACCACAATAAGAAATATGAAGTCAATGTCCTTATAGACGGTGAAATAATGGGATGCGGGCATGGAAGCAGCAAAAAAAGAGCCGAGCAGATGGCAGCATATGAGGCACTGAAGAGGTTCTTGAAGAAGTAGGTCACACGGAGAAAGTAATGTATTTAAAAAGCGTTGAGATACACGGATTTAAATCCTTTGCAAATAAAATAGTTTTCAATTTCCACAACGGGATAACAGGTATTGTGGGTCCAAACGGCAGCGGTAAGAGCAATGTCGCGGATGCGGTCAGATGGGTGCTTGGTGAACAGAGCGCCAAGCAACTGCGTGGAAGCAATATGCAGGATGTTATCTTTTCCGGAACGGAAATGCGCAAGCCGATGGGATATGCTTATGTAGCCATAACCCTTGACAATTCAGATCATAAGCTCGCCACCGATTACGAGGAGGTGACTGTCTCGAGGCGCGTATACCGTTCGGGTGAGAGTGAGTATCTGATAAACGGAACGGCCTGCAGACTGAAGGATGTTTCGGAGCTGTTCTATGATACCGGTATAGGCAAGGAAGGTTATTCGATAATCGGACAGGGCCAGATAGAGAAAATACTGAGCGGTAAGCCCGAGGAGCGCCGTGAGCTCTTTGATGAAGCTGCGGGTATCGTTAAATTCAAGAAGCGCAAGGCTACAGCTCTTAAGAAGCTTGCAGATGAGCAGGCAAATCTTGTCCGTGTTAACGATATACTGGCCGAGAAGGAGAAACGTGTAGGTCCTCTTGGGGAACAGAGTAAGACCGCCAAAGAGTATCTTGCGAGAAAAGAGGAGTTAAAGACACTTGATGTAAATCTTTTTCTTATCGAATCCGGACGCTTCAGGGAAATGCTTAAGGAGCTTGAGGAAAAGCTGAAAATAGCAGGAGATGATCTGGCCGAGAATAACGGTAAGTACGAGAATGTAAAGAACGAGTACAAAAAGATCGAGGAAGAGATAGCATCACTTGACGAACAGATAGAAGAAAAACGTAAACAACTGTCTGAAGGAGCGCTTAAGAAGCAGCGCCTTGAAAATGAAATCAGTATTAACCGGGAAAGAATAAACTCGGCAGGAACAAATAAGGAGCATTATACAGAGCAGAGAGGATCACTGAACGCACGCCTTAAGGTTCTGTTTGATGAGAAAAAACAGTTCGACAAGAGCAAGGAAGCTATTGATGCCTCCCTTAAAGAGCTTGTTTTTGTACGGGATGAAGCAAGAGCTGAACTGACAGAGGTTCAGACAAGGATAGAAGAGCTGAATGCCATCGTTGAGAAGAACAATAATACGATCATTGAAATGCTTAATGAGCGTGTGGCAATAAAGGCTGACATATCCCGTTTCGATACAATGCTGGAACAGGCCAAGATCCATAAGGCGGAGGTTCAGAGCAGGCTGCTTCGTGCCAAATCCGAGGAGAAGGAGCAGGAGGAAGAGCTTAAGAAGCTGTACGGAGAGCTCAATGATATAAATGCCGTGATCCTGAAGACAGATCAGGAGAGAGAGGTTCTTGAGGAACAGCTTGCGGGCTTTAAACAGGAACTGGAAGAAGATGACAGGATGCTGTCGGAGGCCCAGATATCATATCATAAGGAGAAATCACGACTTGACACGATGAAAAATATTGCCGAACGTTATGACGGATACGGCGGCAGTATCAGACGTGTAATGGAACAGAAGGATGGTAACAAGGGACTGATAGGTGTTGTTGCGGATATTATTTCCGTGGATAAGGAATATGAGACAGCCATCGAAACTGCGCTAGGCGGAAACATACAGAATATTGTCACGGAGGATGAAGCTGTTGCAAAGAAGATGATCCGTATGCTCAAGGAAACCAGGGGCGGACGTGCCACCTTTATGCCTCTTACGAGTGTTAAGGACAGGGGCGAATATGACAGACCGGAGGTGCGGGATGAGAAGGGTTTCATTGGTATGGCTTCCGAACTGGTCCATGCGGATAAGAAATACAGTGATGTGATCAGCCAGTTGCTTGGAGCTATAATAGTGGCCGATCATGTGGACAATGCTCTTGCGATGGCCAGGAAATACAATTATATGCTCCGTATCGTAACTCTTGAAGGCGAGTATCTGACACCCGGAGGATCACTGGCGGGCGGAGCGTTTAAAAATGCAAGCAATCTTCTCGGCAGGAAGAGGGAAATAGAGGAGCTGGAGGAGGTTGTCAAGAAGTCTCTTAAGAAGATCGAAAAGATAATGGATGACATAGAGTCGGTCAAGGATAAAAGGCGCTTTGTACGGAAGAAGATCGAGGAACTTCAGGAGACACTGCAGGAACTGTATATTAAACAGAACACTGCTCAGATGAGTGTTGACAGGGCTGAAGAGATCAGGAAGGAGACAGTAAACGGATACGAACAGCTTAAGAAGGATAATGATGCGGTAGAGGAACAGGTAGCCGATATCAACAACAGCAAGGAGTCGACCGGATTAAGGCTGGAAGAATCGGAGAACAGTGAACAGGAACTCAAAGCAATTATAGGAAGCTGTGGAGAGGAGCTCGAAAAGCTTCGTGAGACAGAGACGGCGCATGTCCTTAAGGTTACAGACACAGACCTTAAGGTGAACACACTTGAAAGAGATGCGGAGCATGCGGGATCCAATGTTTTAAGGACTGAGGAAGAGATAAACAGACTCGGTGAAGAGATACAGGAGATCGATCAAAAGATCCGTATGGAAGATGAGGAGATCGAGGTCAGGAAGAAGAATATAACGGAAATCGAGAAAACACTTGAAGCATCCTCGGACAGCAAGGACAGCGATGAAGATGCGATGAAGCAGGCAATGGCACGCAAGGAGGAGATCACGGCCAGACAGAAATCCTTCTTTGAAGTTACCGATGAGCTTACCAAGAGGATCAATTCACTGGAAAAAGAGGTAATGCGCCTCAACACGCAGAAGGAACGTTACGAGGAGGACCGGGAGAAGCTTGTCGGATATATGTGGAATGAATATGAGCTGACCCTGACTGCCGCTGAAGGCATGCGTGACGAGAGCTTTAACGATGCTTCACAGATAAGAAAGAGCATCAGGGATATCAGGGATGCCATCAAAGCACTCGGCGATGTCAATGTCAATGCCATTGAGGAATATAAAACACTCATGGAGGAGTATGAATTTCTAAAAGGGCAGCATGATGATCTGGTTGAAGCCGAGAAGACACTGACGGGTATCGTGGAAGAGCTTGACAATGCCATGCGTGTCCAGTTCGCCGAAAAATTCAAGGATATATCCACTGAATTTGACAAGGTGTTCAAGGAGATGTTCGGAGGCGGTAAGGGAAGCCTGGAACTTCAGGAAGATGAGGATATACTTGAAGCGGGCGTAAGGATAATCGCGCAGCCGCCCGGGAAGAAGCTTCAGAACATGATGCAGCTTTCGGGAGGAGAGAAATCATTAACGGCGATCGCACTTCTGTTTGCGATACAGAACCTTAAGCCGTCACCTTTCTGTCTGCTTGATGAGATAGAAGCGGCGCTTGATGAGTCGAACGTAACCAGATTCGCGGGTTATCTTCACAAGCTTACCAAGCATACCCAGTTCATTGTGATCACGCACAGGCGGGGAACCATGGAAAGAGCGGACAGGCTGTACGGGATCACGATGCAGGAAAAGGGTGTATCGATACTTGTTTCGGTTAATCTTATTGATAAAGATCTTGATGATTGATCCGTATGTCCCGGCGGAGGGTTACTGCTTCGGGAACGCACGGATATCGTATGGGAGGAAAGATGGGTTTATTTGAAAAATTCAGGAACGGTCTTGCAAAAACAAGAGAGAATATAGCAAAGAGCTTTGACAATGTATTTACTCCGTCACAGATAGATGATGATTTCTATGAAGAGCTGGAAGAGATACTTATTATGAGCGATATGGGAGTGTCTACCACAGAGAACATCCTTGATGAGCTTAAGACGAAAGTTTCAAAGCAGCATATAAAGACAACGGAAGAATGCAGGAAAGTGCTCATGGACTCTATCAAGGAGCAGATGACGGTGGATGAGCACGCCTATGATTTCGAAAAAGGCAAGGCTGTTATACTGGTGATCGGAGTTAACGGTGTGGGCAAGACTACCAGTATCGGTAAGCTGGCCAACATATATAAGAAGGAAGGACGAAAGGTTATGATGGCTGCCGCAGATACCTTCAGGGCTGCTGCGGGAGAACAGCTCAGTGAATGGGCAAGACGCGCCGGAGTTGACATCATAAGAGGAACAGAAGGGCAGGATCCCGCATCGGTAGTATACGATGCCTTGCAGTCGGCAAAGGCAAAGAATACGGATATACTGATATGCGATACGGCGGGACGTCTTCACAATAAGAAGAACCTGATGGAAGAACTTAAGAAGATCCACAGGATCATTGATAAGGAATATCCCGAAGCGGTAAGGGAAACCCTTGTTGTCATTGACGGAACAACAGGGCAGAATGCACTTGTTCAGGCAAGGGAATTCCACGAAGCTGCCGAGGCGACAGGGATAGTAATGACCAAGCTTGACGGAACGGCCAAGGGAGGGATTGCGGTTGCGGTAGAGAGCGAACTCAATATACCGGTCAAGTATATCGGAGTGGGTGAGGGGATCGATGACTTTGAACGTTTTGATCCCGATACATTTGTTGAAGCCATGTTCGCTTAACGTCCTATATCGGAAAGTAATGTCTGTCGGGAAAGGTGAGTCAGTTAAAGGAGGTAACTTATTCAATGTTAACGCTTGATAAATTTGAAGAGGCTAGTGAAATAGTTAAAAAAGTCACGATGGAAACAAAGCTTGTATACAGTTCCTATCTCAGTAATGCGACCGGAAACAAGGTATACTTAAAGCCTGAAAACATGCAGATGACGGGAGCATATAAGTTAAGAGGCGCATATTATAAGATGAGTACTCTTTCGGATGAGGAAAGAGCAAAGGGCATCATTACGGCATCAGCAGGCAATCATGCCCAGGGAGTGGCTTATGCCGCCAGGGAATACGGCTGTAAGGCAGTCATAGTAATGCCGACCACAACACCTCTTATTAAGGTGAACAGGACCAAGGGATACGGCGCGGAGGTCATCCTTTACGGAGATGTATATGATGAAGCTTGTTCTGAAGCCTTAAGACTGGCGGATGAAAAAGGCTATACATTCATCCATCCGTTTGATGATCCGGCTGTTGCCACGGGTCAGGGCTCGATCGCAATGGAGATATTCAAGGAGCTGCCGCTGGTTGATTATATACTTGTTCCGATAGGCGGAGGCGGACTGGCCGCCGGAGTGTCCACCCTTGCCAAGCTCATGAATCCGAAGATCAGAGTTATAGGAGTGGAGCCCGAAGGAGCAGCATGCATGAAGGCTTCTCTTGAAGCAGGAGAGGTAGTAACGCTTGAAAGTGTAAATACCATTGCTGACGGTACTGCGGTAAAGACTCCGGGTGTAAATATATTCCCCTATATAAAGGAAAATCTTGATGATATAATTACGGTTCCCGATGAAGATGTTATAGTTTCTTTCCTGGACATGGTCGAGAATCACAAGATGGTAGTTGAGAATTCGGGCCTTCTGACAGTTGCGGCGCTTAAGAATCTTGACTGTAAAGGGAAGAAAGTCGTTGCGATATTAAGCGGTGGCAATATGGACGTTATTACAATGTCTTCGGTTGTCCAGCAGGGGCTGATAATGAGAGACAGGATCTTTACTGTCTCCGTTCTTCTGCCTGACAAGCCGGGTGAGCTGTCAAGAGTGGCTGCGGTAATAGCAGAGAACAATGGGAATGTGATCAAGCTTGAACACAACCAGTTCGTTTCGACCAACAGGAATGCAGCGGTCGAACTGAGGATAACGCTGGAGGCATTCGGTACGGAGCATAAGAACGAGATACTTGAAGCTCTGACCGAAGGAGGATACAGACCAAAGATCGTAAGGACGAGCGTTTAAGGACAGAGATAAGGAAAATGCAGGATGCGGGTGTCAAGAAAAAATACTTGACACCCGCATCCTGCTTGTGTATTATATTAAATGATTGAAGGGGCAAAAGCCCATCAATATAATAGCTAAACGCACCTTGATAACT
>CAMORO010000035.1 GCA_946623875.1 uncultured Lachnospiraceae bacterium
CGCTGTTTCCGCCGTGAGAGGGCGGCGTCTTAACCGCTTGACCAACGAGCCATTAATTATCGTGTCGTTTACCGACTTGTGTAGTATACTAAATGTTTCGTATAAATGCAAGCCCTTTTTTATATTTTTTACGGTTTTTCCTACCGCTTTTTTCCGTCCGTTTATTTCCTGCTTTCATTCATGGTGTTATCACACAAGCTGACATGTCGCCCAAATAAAGGGCTCCTCCCTAAGGAAGAGCCCTGCGATCATTCATAGTCATAAATAATGACATCTTAACTTATCCTGATCCTATCACATCCGGACTTATGCTTCCCACTTCCACTCCCGAACCTGCGGAAGATCAAGACCGTACTCAGCAATGTACTGATTGTGCTCTACGAGTGTATCGCGCATCTTCTGAAGCAGATAAGCTCCTCTGTTGCCGAGCTGAGGAAGATGATTTACCATATCCATTACAAGATGGAACCTGTCTACCTCATTCTGTACTCTCATATCGAATGGCGTAGTGATCGTACCCTCTTCAAGGTAGCCGTGAACGCTTAAGTTGCGGTTGTACCTTGTATAGGTAAGCTCGTGGATGAGCTTCGGATAGCCGTGGAAATTGAATATTATGGGCTTATCCTTTGTGAACAGCGAATCATATTCAATATCGGTAAGTCCGTGAGGATGCTTGGTATGGTCTATAAGCTTCATAAGGTCTACTATGTTCACGAAGCGTATCTTAACCTCCGGCAGGTATTCACGCATGATCGTAACAGCCGCAAGAGCTTCCTTGGTAGGTGTATCACCGCAGCATGCAAGGACAACATCGGGCTCCTCTCCCGCATCATTGCTTGCCCAGTCCCAGATACCGATACCCTGTGTACAGTGCTTAACCGCCTGTTCCATTGTAAGCCACTGCTGACTCGGATGCTTGGATGCGATTATGACATTCACATAATTCTTACTCCTGATACAGTGATCGAAGCATGACAGCAGACAGTTGGCATCAGGCGGAAGATACATACGTACAACATCTGCCTTCTTGTTGGCGATATGATCCAGGAAACCGGGATCCTGATGGGTGAACCCGTTATGATCCTGCTGCCATACGTTTGAAGTAAGTATCAGGTTAAGAGAAGCAATCTCCTCTCTCCAGTAAAGGTCGTTACATACCTTAAGCCACTTGGCATGCTGTGCACACATGGAATCAACGACACGGATGAATGCCTCATATGAAGCAAAGAAACCATGACGTCCCGTAAGCAGATAGCCCTCGAGCCATCCCTCACACATATGTTCCGAAAGATAGGAATCCATGATACGTCCGTCAACCGCCAGATCCTCATCAGCCTCGTGATACTGGGCATTCCAGTCACGCTTGGTCTCCTCAAATACCTTGTACAGACGGTTACTCATGGTCTCGTCGGGTCCAAAGATACGGAAGTTCTTCGATTCCTTATTAAGCTTGAAGATATCACGCACAAAGCCGCCAAGCTCTATCATATCCTGCTTCTCAACAGCACCCGGTTTGGGAACATCTATCGCATAATCCCTGAAATCCGGAAGCCTTAAGTCGCGCAGAAGCTTACCGCCGTTGGCATGCGGATTGGCAGATATCCTTCTGTCTCCCTTGGGTGCTATGTAGCGGTACTTCTCAAGAAGCTGTCCCTGCTCGTCAAACAGTTCATCGGGCTTATATGAAAGCAGCCACTCCTTAAGAAGATCAAGATGCTCGGGCTTCTCCATCGTGATCGGAACCTGATGTGCACGGAATGATCCTTCCACCCTTAATCCGTCGACAACCTTGGGACCGGTCCAGCCCTTAGGTGTACGAAGTACTATCATAGGCCAGAAAGGACGCTCGGTATTTCCGTTCTCACGTGCTTCCTTCTGGATTTCCTTAATCCTCTCAATACATGTATCCACCGCTTCGGCCATGAGCTTATGCATCTCCATAGGATCATCGCCTTCAACGAAGATCGGCTTCCATCCATAGCCGTGGAACAGGCTTGCAACCTCCTCATGTGTGATATGAGACAGTACAGTGGGATTGCTGATCTTATATTCGTTAAGATGAAGTATCGGAAGAACCGCTCCGTCATTGGCCGCGTTAAGGAACTTATTGGAATGCCATGCCGTAGCCAGAGGTCCCGTCTCAGCCTCACCGTCACCGACAATAACGGTAGCGATAAGATCCGGATTGTCAAATACGGCACCAAATGCATGAGCTATGGAATAACCGAGCTCACCACCCTCATTAATGGAACCGGGTGTCTCCGGAGCAACGTGGCTTGAAATACCGCCGGGGAATGAAAACTGCTTATTAAGCTTCTTAAGTCCCTCAAGATCCCTTGAAATATTGGGATAAATCTCACTGTAGTGTCCTTCCAGATACGAATTGGCAACGAAGAAATTGCCGCCATGCCCGGGTCCTGAAATAAGTATCATGTCCAGGTCATACTTGTTGATCGCCCTGTTCATATGGGCATATACAAAGTTCTGTCCGGGAACGGTTCCCCAGTGACCTACGATCTTCTTCTTGATCTGATCCCTTGTAAGGGGCTCCCGCAGCATCGGGTTGTCCAGTAAATACAGCTGTGTTGCCGCAATATAATTGGCAGCACGCCAGTATGCATTCAGATCCGATAAATACTGCTCGCTTGAATAATTGTCATTTGCCATGTTTTCCTCTCCTTTTTTATATATTCAGGTAACTATTCAGAACAGGCTCACCCTGTTTATATCTTACAGTTCCTTCCCTGTCAGTAATTTATACGCCTGCAGATACTTCTCGATCGTCTTGTCAACGATATCCTGAGGCAGTGTCCAGTCATGCCCTTCGTTTGACTTAAGCCAGTCTCTTGCGAACTGCTTGTCGAAGGATGGCTGCGCATGTCCCGGCTCATAGCCCTCTGCCGGCCAGAAACGTGAACTGTCAGGAGTCAGCATCTCGTCCCCCACAACGATATTTCCATTCTCATCCAGTCCGAACTCGAACTTCGTATCTGCAATTATAATACCCTTTGTAAGAGCATAGTCCGCACACTTCTTATACAGAGCCAAAGTGTAATCGCGAAGCTTCGATGCATACTCCTCTCCCTTTCCGGGGAAACGCTCTTCAAGATACTTCACGCTCTGTTCATAGCTTATATTTTCATCATGGTCACCTATCTCAGCCTTGGTCGAAGGTGTATATATCACCTCCGGAAGCTTATCCGATTCCTTAAGACCCTCGGGAAGCCTGATGCCGCATACGGTACCGTCCTTCTGATAGCTCGCCCAGCCGCTTCCCGTAATGTAACCTCTTACGATACACTCAACCGGAAGCATGTTAAGCTTCTTTACCATCATGCTGTTTCCCGTGAACTCAGGCTTTCTGAAGAATTCGGGCATATCATTCACATCCACGGAGATCATGTGATTGGGCAGGATGTCCTCAGTCATGTCAAACCAGAACTTAGACATCTGCGTGAGCACGGTACCCTTCTTTGTTACCGTGTTGTTAAGGATAACGTCAAAACAGCTTATCCTGTCCGTCGCAACAAGAATAAGGCTGTCGCCGTTATCATAGATTTCCCTTACCTTCCCCTCTTTAATGGGTTTGAATTCAGTGCTCATTGTCATCTCCTTAATCACTTAGGTATTCTTTGATTCCCAATGCCCCTGCATCAGGAGCAAAATCATATGAAACAGATATAAAAAGAATAGCACAACGGCAGGTCTGAGGCAATGGGAGTTCCTATAGTTTGGCAGCAAAAAATCGCACAAAAATTCAATACTTTTAACAATTTCACACTTGATTTAAGTAATCCGGCATATTATTATGAGTGTGTATGCTGTGAAAAGGAAGCAGTATACCCAACTGTTGATTGTTCATATATGAGGAGGAGGTCATTATGAAAAAACTGATCGGCTTTGCCGCTCTGCTTGCCGCGGTCGGCATCATCTTTTTCCCGTCATCCGTAAAGGCTGTCGAAACCGATATTCTTTATTCACAGCCCTATACAGATCCAGCGATACTTTTCGCGCAGGCTCAGGCCGGGCAGGCAGCACTTGCACAGCCTGTCGCAGATCCCAATGCGGATCTTCTGTCACCGGTTTATCCCACAGCAGACCCTGTGGCACCGGCACTTCCGTTTCCTACATATGTAGACGTATGTATAGATACTCAGACAATGGTGTATTATGAGAACGGCGTACCTGTTCTTACATCACCTGTAGTTACAGGCAGTCCCGGACGCGGTACACCAAGAGGCGTTTTCCAGATAAACAGCCGGATCCCGGGTAAGTATCTGACAGGACCCACATGGCATGTATGGGTTGACAGATGGATGCGTTTTGCAGGTAACTGCGGCCTTCATGATGCCAAATGGCGTAAGAGCTTTGGAGGGAACATCTACAAAAGCAACGGTTCTCACGGATGTGTAAATCTTCCGCATGATATAGCGGTTGCCCTCTATGATCGTGTGGGCATAGGTACAGTGGTCATTGTTCATTGATGGATATACAATATACAAAAGCTGAAAAAGGAAGTGCTCATGCACTTCCTTTTTATTACATTTGACCCTGTCTTTCCGATCAGTACATTAATACACTGTCTTTTCACCCGATGCGTCACTGCGAAGAACTCCGTATACAGTCTCTCTTGTGATCGCCGGATTAAGCGGCTTGGTCAGATAATCCTCTATCTTAAGCTCCCGGATCCTTGAAATAATGCCCTTACTCTTGTCTTCTATCATAAAGATCACAGGTATATTACGTATATCTCTTATCCTCTCAAACAGTTCGAAGCCGTCCTTATCGGATATTTCGTAATCCATAAGGATCAGATCCATGTTTCCGTCCCTAATATACTGCATTGCCGCCTGTTCGCTGCGCGCTTTGATCACTTCAATGTTGTTCATTTCACCGAGTATCTCTTCGATCTCATTCAGGAATTCCTCATCATCATCAACTATTAGCACACGGCTTATGGTTTCATCCTTCTGCCTGAGTTCGTAATCCTTGTCCTCATCTATGATTTCAAGCATGACATCCGCAATCTCGGGATCAAACTGGGTGCCCTTACCCTCAAGGATTTCCTTTCTGACCACATCCTGAGGCAGTGCCTTCCTGTAGCTTCTGTCGCTGGCCATGGCATCATAGGCATCCGCCACGGCTATGATCCGTGCGATCCTCGGAATGTTCTCTCCCGCCAGTCCATTCGGATATCCCCTGCCGTCATAACGTTCATGGTGGTATTTGGAGCCATAGCCTATCCTTGGATCTTCATGTATACCATGCAGGATATGGTATCCGCTCACCGGATGTGTCTTTATCTGGTCGAATTCCTCATTGGTCAGCTTGCCGGGCTTATTAATAACCTCCTCCGGCACACGTATCTTACCGACATCGTGAAGTATACCCGTGATAAACACTACATTCTGTTCTTCCTCCGACATTCCCATCTTCTTAGCTATCTTAACCGCATATTCAGCCACTCTTCGGGAATGTCCGCTGGTATACCTGTCCTTTGCATCAATTGTCGAAGCAAGTGAACGTATGATATTGATGTTCATCTTTTCAAGGCGTTTCCTGCTCTCTTCATCCCTTTGTTCTGCTTTAAGTATCCTCCTTGCAGCGATAACGGCAAACAGAATGATCACTATATCTATTATGACAGTCAAAATGATACTGGTATACAACTGCTGCCTTGTATTATTAAAGAGCTGCTTATCATTAGCCACGATAATAACATACCAGTTCTTGACGATCTGCTCGGAGAATATCGTACTCTTCTCCCCGTCGACCGTAAGCCCTGTCTTACCGTTCCTGCTGTTCATAACAGCATCCATCAGCACCGCCTTGTCAGGATCCTCCAGATAATTCCTTCCGATCTCACCCTTGTCCTTATGTGCTATAACAAGACCGTTCCTGTCTACGATAAAACCATAGCCCGCTCCGTCCATTGTCATCTGCTCGGTTATTTTCTGTATTTCGTTAAGAGTCACGTCAAGCGCAACAACACTTTTATCATCCGAAAGCATCTGGCTGAAGGATACTACTGCCTCACCCGTCTGAGCATCAACATAAGGATCCGAGATTATCATCTCATTTTCGGCTTCCTGCGCTTCAATGTACCATTGTCGCTCTGCAGGCTCATAACCTTCCGGCGGAACCCACCCTGCTCCGTCCATGTACTCACCGTTGATATATCCGTATATACCCGTGAAATTCTCATCGAACTGCTCCTGCATCTGAGTGGTGGCGCCAACAAGATACCTTACGATATCTTCGTTTTTCTCGTCCTTTTCAAGCATGAAATCAACCGACTCCGCTGCAAACCACAGAATGTTGGTTCCCTGCGCCAGATATTCCTCCACCACGGCAGCCTGACTCCTGGTCGTACTTACACCGTGAGCTCTTATGTCGGTTGCCGAATGAGTATAAAACGCGTTGAATATATAACCCAGCATTATAGCCTGCAGGATAAGTATCGGCACTATAACTGCTATAAATTGTTTGGCTGTTCTGTCCATAGTATTTCTCTCTTTAAGGTCATAGAATAGCAAACCAATACTGTTATGTAAACCAATTTACTATACAAAAATTCTATATTATGATACCATAACAGATATATTCAAACAAGAATTATCCGATAAATATATAACAGCCTGCACCGGCTTAAATATTGTACCGGGTACTCTTTTGGCTTAGGAATTGCTACAAAACAGAATGCGGGAGAAACCATAATGGCACTTGACGGAATAACAATGGCGGCGATATGCCGTGAACTGAACGATAAGATATTAAACAGCAGAATATACAAGATAGCTCAGCCGGAAGAAGACGAAATCCTTCTGACTCTCAAGACACAGTCAGGGCAATACCGCCTGCTCATCTCGGCTGGGGCTTCGCTTCCGTTCCTTTATCTTACCGAAGCAAATAAACCAGGCCCTGCTACGGCACCCAATTTCTGTATGCTTTTGAGGAAGCACATCCAGAACGGACGCATCACGGCCATACGCCAGCCTTCCCTTGAGCGTATCCTTATGCTTGATATAGATCACCTGAACGAAATGGGTGATATGTGCAAAAAGACTCTTGTGATCGAGATAATGGGCAAACATAGCAATATCATCTTCCTTGATGACAAAGGAATGATAATAGACAGCATCAAGCACATATCCTCTGCTGTCAGCTCCGTTCGTGAGGTCTTGCCCGGAAGGGACTACTTCATACCCAATACACAGGACAAGGCAGACCCTCTGTCAACAGACAGGGAGGAGTTTACCCGTTTACTTACCTCCAGGCCAATGCCTGCTGCCAGGGCGGTTTATTCGACCTTCACAGGCTTCTCTCCTGTAATGGCCGAGGAGCTCCTGTACCGCAGCAGTCTTGATTCCTCTGTACCTGCGTCGGAATATTCGGAGGATGAACTGCTGCATCTTTACAACAACTTCAGTTGGCTGATCGAAAGCATCGGAGCGGGTGATTACTCTCCCAATATAATACTGAAGAACGGCGATCCCGTTGAATTTGCCCCTGTAAGGCTTGCAAGATATGATGAGGGAGGATACACAGTCGAGGAACACGATTCAATATCTTATGTACTTGAGAGCTTCTACGCAAGACGCAACACGGTAACGCGTATAAGACAGAAATCATCGGATCTTCGAAAGATAGTCGCCAACCTTCTTGAGCGCAATGTCAAGAAATACGACCTGCAGCTCAAGCAGCTTAAAGACACTGGGAAGAAGGACAAATACCGCATCTACGGCGAACTGCTCAATACCTATGGCTACAATCTTGAGCCCGGACTTAAATCCTTCGTAGCGGACAATTACTATACGGGCGAAAAGATAACCATACCTCTCGATCCTACCCTTACGGCTTCGGAAAATGCCAGGAAATACTTTGACAGATACGGCAAGCTCAAACGGACCGAGGAGGCTCTTACGACCATGACCGCGGAGACAAAAGGTGAGATCGATCATCTGGAATCCATTCAGGCTTCACTTGATATCGCTCTGTATGAAAATGACCTTACAGAAATACGGGATGAGCTCATCCAGTCAGGCTATATACACAAGAAAACCGGAAACAAAAAGAAAGAGCTTAAAAGCAAGCCCTTTCATTATGTAAACCGTGACGGTTTTCATATATATGTCGGGAAAAACAATTTCCAGAACGATTATATTACTTTCAAATATTCATCAGGCAGTGACTGGTGGTTCCATGCCAAGCAGATACCCGGCTCACATGTTCTTGTAAAGAGTGAAGGACGCGAGCTTACCGACAGAACCTTTGAAGAAGCCGGTGCTCTTGCCGCCTATTACTCCAAGGGACGTGAGCAGGACAAGGTTGAGATCGACTACGTTCAGAAGAAAGAGGTTAAGAAGCCGGTCGGTGCCAAGCCCGGGTTCGTTGTGTACTATACCAACTACTCTCTTGTTGCCACGCCTTCGCTTGAAGGGTTGACACTGATAGAAGAATAGAAGCGGCTCATTTGAAATCACATCTTTGATGTGATGGAGCCTCCCTATATCAATGTAGTGCCCCCTCTCTTCGTTCGGCGGCATTTCGGTCGGCTCATTTGAAATCACATCTTCGATGTGATGGAGCCTCCCTCTCTCATATGATAGTCGAAGTCTTCGTCTATCATTTCAAGCATTATGTCGGCGAAGGCGGGATCGAACTGGGTCCCGCTTCCCTTTACTATTTCAGCTCTCACCCGCTCCTGTGACAGGGGTTCACGATAACTCCTGCTGCTCGTCATGGCATCATAAGCGTCGGCCACCGCGATTATCCTTGCTTCCTCGGGAATATCATCGCCGGACAGCCCGTCGGGATACCCGCCGCCCCCATATTTTTCATGATGCCACCTTGCACCGTATGCAAGCTTCGGCTTCTCGCGGATATTCTTGAGTATACGTGCACCCATGACCGGATGGTTCTTGATCATCTCGAATTCCTCATCCGTAAGCTTGCCGGGCTTATTGATAACTGCATCCGGCACACCTATCTTACCTATGTCATGAAGCAGCCCCATCATATAGATATCATTAAGCTTGTCATCCGTGTATCCGTAACGCTTTGCGATCTCTCTCGTGTAATCCGCAACACGGCTCGAATGACCATTGGTATACGTATCCTTGGCATCTATAGCCTCGGCAAGTGTCTGGACGATGTGTATGAGCATCTGTTCATTCTCATATATTTTATTGTTCACTTCATCGGTCAGATGATTCTGCAGCCTGATCATTCGGACTGCACGTTTAACCCTTGCCGTCAGTATCTCCGGAACAAACGGCTTCTTGATAAAATCAATGGCGCCCAATGCGAAGCCGGTCGTCTCATTCTGTGTATCCTCATCTGCGGTAAGAAATATGATCGGGATCCTTGCCATATTTCCGCCCGATTCCCTTATTATGTTAAGAGCTTCGAAGCCGTCCATATCCGGCATCTTTATATCCAGAAGTACAAGATCCGGAGTATTGGTCATAAGAAAATCAATAAGATCATGACCCGACTTAAGAGTGGTCGTACGCATGTTGCTTCTGCTGAGGACATGCTCCGCGATCTTTAAGTTAACCGCATCATCATCAACAATAACAACCCACTCCTTATTGTTTCCGGTACCGACGATCACCTCATCATAATGGGCATTCATGCTTTGGGTTTCCCATTTTAAATTAACCGAACCCGAGTAATCCGACCGGTACCATTTATTAAGCATCCTGTCAAGGACGTTGTCGATATTTCCCGCATTTACTTCCTGCAGTACAAGCAGGAGCTGGTTTTGCGATGCCTTCACCATGACATCCGAACTTCTTAAGGATTCCTGCACGATCTCCCTGAACTGATTCATTATTTCCGTCCTGACAGCATCCGTTAATGTCTCATCCTTGAAACATAGCGTGAACAGGACCTTATAGGCCGTGGCATGGTATCTTTCGAGATACCTCGCTATATATCTGTACACATTACCGAAAACCTCACGGCCCATCCACATATCACTCTCCGGTACACCTCTTTCCTCAAGCATCTCGGAGACAGCATTGATATCGGGGTAGCTCTGCCTTGCTGTTTCTTCCGAACTGTTCAGCCTGTTTGTATTATCATCCATATATACTGCTCCCTTCCAATACTGCTCCCAATGTTTTATATACCTTCATATATGCAGCCGGGGCCCGGTGCCTTCAGTGCTTCACTTAGCGGCATTCCACACTGTGATGTCTTTATTCCTCCAGTGCCTGAGTGATCACACTGCAGACCTTTCTGTAATCTTCATAAAATGAATCGCAATCGGCTTTAACGAAATCAATATCTCCGTCTCTGGAAGCGAATTCATGCTTCCTTCCACGTTCACTTAACGCCTTCACTCCTATCGTTGCCATAAGACTCTTGATCGCATGGGCTTCTACACAATAATTCTTGTAATTACCTTCTTTAAGGCTCTTCTGCATCCTTCCTATCCTGTCCTCGCATTCTCCCGGTATCTCTGAGAGTATCTCCTTAAGGAAATCCTCCTCACCCGCACTGTTGGTAAGAGCCGTCTCATAATCAAAGCCTTCTATAACCGATAATTTCTCCTCTAACGACATACCCGAATCTCCTCCTTTTACATCTCTGATTATAACATTATCTCCATGCTCTTTTCCATTGTATTCGTGGATATTTTCCCGGGCACCTTTTACACGATCCTCTGTATGATCATTTGAAATCCTCCGTGAATGCGCGATTATCGCTGTATGTACGTCCCACCATAAAGCTGTTGCCGTTACTGTCGATCACCGTCCAGTTGTCTATATAAGAGTAATCATCGGCAGGACTCTTCCCGCCGCCTGTCTCATATCTTTTAAGAAAAAAGAACGCACCTATACCAAGAACAAGCAAAACATAAAACAATATCTTCCTAATATCCGCCTTATTGTTTTCATTAATGTCTTCTGACATATAGCTGTTCTCCACAGGTACGTTCGTAACTGTTCAGTTACCATGATCTTTTATAATTATTCATCCTACAACTGTGACATAAGATTGACCATCTCAACAGCAGCCAATGCACAGTCATAGCCCTTGTTGCCGCCCTTACTTCCGGCACGGGCGACCGCCTGCTCTATATTCTCGGTAGTTATTACACCGAACAGTACGGGAATCCCGTTCTTCATTCCCACCTGTGCAACTCCCTTCGATACCTCGTTGCATACGTAATCATAATGGGTTGTATCTCCCCTGATAACAGCTCCTACGCAGATAACCGCATCATATTTCCCGGAAGATGCCATCTTATCCGCAACCACGGGTATCTCGAATGCTCCGGGAACCCATGCCGCCGTGATATTGCTCTCATCCACTCCATGTCTCACAAGACCGTCAACAGCTCCTGCAAGAAGCTTGTTTACTATGATCTCGTTAAACCTTGAGGCAACGATGCCTACCTTCATACCTTCTTTGGCAACAAGATTTCCTTCCACTACATTGATCTGGTTCATCTTAATCTTCCTTTCTTTCCTCAAAATGTATCTCGTTAAATATATGTCCCATCTTCTCCTGCTTCGTTTTCATATAAAATGCATCGAACTTCTGCGGTTCTATCTCGATCGGAACCCTCTCCTTTATCTTCAGGCCAAAGCCTTTAAGCGAATAAACCTTATCCGGATTGTTGGTAAGAAGCCTGAGTGACTTCACTCCAAGATCCCTTAGTATCTGGGCACCCACCCAGTACTCCCTGAGATCCGGTGCAAATCCGAGCTTTATATTGGCCTCCACCGTATCATAACCCTGCTCCTGAAGCTCATACGCCTTCAGCTTGTTGATAAGACCTATTCCGCGCCCTTCCTGTCTCATATAAAGGATGATACCGCGCCCTTCCTTCTCTACCTGTCTCATCGCCTGTTCAAGCTGTTTGCCGCAGTCACATCTTTTCGAACCGAACACATCACCCGTAAGACACTCCGAATGAACACGGCAGAGAACATCCTCGCCGTCTCCGATATCACCCTTTATGAGGGCCACATGGTGTTCTCCCGTTATATCGTTGACATAGCCGGCTATCCTGAATTCCCCTATCTCTGTCGGCATCTTGGCTTCAGCTTCTCTTATCACGTGGTTGGAATGTATATGCAGATAGTTCTGTAATTCCCTGATCGTGATGAACTTAATGTTATGCTCCACGGCAAGCTCCCACAGCTTGGGCGTCTGCATCATGGTTCCGTCATCATCCATAATCTCGCAGCAAACACCCACTTCCTTAAGGCCCGCAAGCCTGCACAGATCAACCGTTGCCTCGGTATGACCGTTCCTGACAAGTACCCCGCCGCGTCTTGCCACAAGCGGGAATACATGCCCCGGATGTCTGAAATCATTGGGTTTTGCGTTGTCATCACAGCACTTCTGTATGGTAAATGCTCTCTCCACCGCCGATATACCCGTCGTCGTATTGATATGATCTACCGACACGGTAAATGCGGTACTGTGATTGTCCGTGTTCTCCGATACCATCTGAGGAAAACCCAGCCGCCTTGCCGCTTCGATACTCATCGGAGTACATATGAGCCCCTTGCCGTAGGTAGCCATGAAGTTAATGTTCTCCTGTGTGGCGAACTCACCTGCGCAGATGAAATCCCCTTCATTCTCCCTGTCGGGATCATCCGTTACAAGTATGATCCGTCCTGCCTTAAGCTCTTCAATTGCTTCTTCGATCGTGTTGTAGTTGTATTTCATGTATTTACATCCTGTCTTATATATTTACATTATGTGTGCCAGCATATCCATCGTAAGCCCGCCGCGGCCCGCACCCGTACCGGAAACATCCGGTGCGGCAACTCCCATGAGCTTCGCTACATACTTACCTATGATATCCGTTTCAAGATTCACGGGATCACCCACATGCTTCGTCAGAAGAGTGGTTTCCCCTGCCGTATGCGGGATAACAGACACCTTAAAGAACGTATCCGTAACAGCAGCAACAGTAAGACTGATACCGTCTATTGCAATGCTGCCTTTTTCAACGATCAGTTTAAGTATATCATATTCAGCCGCAATTGTAACCCATACCGCATTCCCGTCATTACGGAATCCGCGTATAGTGCCCGTTCCGTCAATATGTCCGGAAACGATATGTCCTCCGAAACGTCCGTCGGCAGCCATGGCACGCTCAAGATTTACCTTATCGCCTCTGCCTACTATTGAGAGCGAAGTGCGTTTCATCGTTTCCGGCATGACATCGGCTGTAAATCCGTCCGAATTAAGACGGGTAACCGTCAGACACACACCGTTAACTGCGATGCTGTCGCCGATCTGTGTCCCCTGAATGACTTTATCAGCCGCAATACTGATGATCCCGCTGTTACCACTGATCTTTATGTCTCTTATAGTGCCCAGTTCTTCTATAATTCCTGTAAACATTACTCTTTCCTGTCTTACTATAACTCAATACTGTTTTCTTATATAGGTAAGCTGAACATCCTCACCATGTTTCTTCATCTCAAGAAGAGAGAACATTGCCGCATTCTCAACAGCAGCCACGCCGCTGCCCTCTACGGGTGACTTTGCACCGGCTCCGCCGAATATCTTAGGTGCAATAAATACCTCTGCCCTGTCGGCAAGGCCTGCCCGTATAATACTGTCATTCAGTGTCCCGCCGCCTTCAACCAGCACACTGTCAATTCCCATGGCTCCCAGCCCTGTCATAAGCTCCCCGATATCCACATGACCATCCTTAGACGGAACATGCATAAGCCCGACCTTCTTATCGCTCAGTACTCTTTCCTTAGTCTCATCCCGCAAACAGTGAGCAACTATCGTCCTGTATTCATCAGCAGTCCTGACAATGGCTGAATCAGGAGATATCACAAGCTTTGAATCACATATGACTCTCACCGGACTCTTAAGTCCTTCGATCCTGACATTAAGCATAGGATCATCGGCCTGTACTGTCCCTATCCCCGCCATTATCGCCATATTTCTGTGGCGAAGCCTCTGTACTTCAAACCTTGCATCCTCACCTGTGATCCATTTCGATGCTCCTGTTCTTGTGGCAATCTTGCCATCCATTGTCATTGCGTATTTGAGTGTCACATAAGGCAGCTTAGTGGTTATATACTTAAAGAAAACAGGATTTATCGCGTCGCATTCATCCCTAAGACAATCCTCTGTAACCTCTATACCGGCTTCCCTTAACAGCCTCACGCCCTTCCCGGCAACCAGCGGATTGGGATCCCTTGATCCTATGACCACCCTACCGATACCATGTTCAATGATCGCGTCCGTACACGGAGGCTGCTTACCGTGATGACAGCATGGCTCAAGTGTAACGTAGATACACGCTCCCCCGGCATCTTCCTTAAGCGACGCGAACGCAGCTCTCTCCGCATGGAGGTCTCCGTATCGTTTATGATACCCTTCGCCTATCACGCGCCCATCCTTTACAATGACAGCCCCCACCATGGGATTGGGGTTCACAAATCCCTCTCCCTTCAGTGCAAGTCCGATTGCCTTCCGCATATAGTATTCATCGTCATGTTTACGGTCCATTCGTATCCATTCTCTTTCTTCGTAAATGCACTTCAAATGTTTGTAATTGTTCAAACGTCACAACTATATCTGCACCTTACACCTACCACACAGCGATCCTGTCTTCGGGAGCCAGATACATGCCGTCGCCCTCGCCTATTCCATAAGTTTCAAGAAATTCGTCGAATTGCTGAAGTGTAACGTTCGTTCTGAGATAATTCATCGGATGCGGATTCGATCTGGCCTTATAATACTCATTTTCATAGAAAGTGCTCTGCCTCCAAAAGGCCGCATATCCCCTGAAAAACTCATCATAGTCAAAATCATCCTCTCCGGCAGCAATCGACAGCATAACCTTGATACCTGCCATATCCGCGATCGCTTCACCCTGCACAATGTTTCCGTTGACGCTCACATCCTTGAATACAGTAATACCGTTATAATAATCTATAAGCTTCTGCGTTCTTTCTTCAAAGACCTCATGATCTTCCTTCGTCCACCAGTCGGTAAACTTTCCGTTTTCATCAAACTGCGAGCCCATCGGATCTATCGCATGTGATATCTCGTGCCCTATAACCGCTCCTATACCTCCGAGCATCTGTTCCCTGCTCATATTGTCGTTATATACATCTTCGCCAAGAATACCCAGTACTATATTTATGGAATTGTCCATCAGGCTATAGTAAGCACCGGGATCAAGTATGTTAATATTCCACAGCTCGTTATCAACTTCCCTGTTAACCATATTCTTCCGGATATCTATTTTAAACAGATCTATTGCCCTGACACATTCAACATAATTAAGCCCCGACAGATCAAGGCCGCTGTAATCTGTCCATTTATCCGGGTATACCGCTCTTATTTTCATATGCTCCAGCTTATTTACAGCAGCATCCACGGTAGCATCGGACAACCAGTCCTCTTCCTTAAGGACCGTTATATACTCATCTATAATATCTTCACATATACCGGTTATATCCTTCTTCATATCAACAGCATCATACTTCTTAAGATATTCCCGTTCCAACGGTTCATGTATATACTTAAGAACAACATCATATGCTTCAATCTCATCACTTACACTTCCCGTTGTCCCATAGATGATATTGTCCCTTCTGGCACATGCCTCATGACATTCCCTGTCAAGCTTATTCGCCGCATACAACAGCCAGTGTACACTCATATAAGACTTAATTATCTCAAGATTGTCTTCGGTATACAATTCATCAAGCTTCTCAATAACCTTAGGCTCCATTACAGTGTATTTATCCGAAGAACCTAAACCGTAGCCGTCAAGGATTTCATACAAAGGGAACTTACCCTTCCTGTTCCTTATCTCCTCATTTGTATACACGTTGTTGACAAGCTCAAATATTTCAGGGGAGTTCCTGTCCGCCTCCGTAAGCTTCACAGAGGCGATCTGCTCCTCAAAAGAAAGTACGGAATTATACTGCTCAAGTGCCTCCTCCTCATCAATTCCAAGCTTACCGGCCATGGCAAGATACAATTCCTTCTTAGCCTCATACATACGCTCACCCGCATTGGTAAGTTCATTGTATTCCGCAGCATCCTCCAGGATCAATACGTCCGTATCAACAGAAACCATATTACGGTCAGGTTCATCATATCCCGGTTCAACACCCGGTACGATAAAAGTATCCACACAACTGCACCTGACCGGATCACTTATAAATCCGGTTACCTCATCAATACTCGACAAGGATCCGATATCATCAAGAACCGGCAGGGCAGGACCTATCCCGAGCTCATCCCTCTTATCCCAATCCGTGACGGTATTGTACAGGTCATGAACAAGCTGTGCATCATGACTGTCCAGGCTCTTATCCTTAATTATATCCAATGCCCTTTCTATGGTTTCCGACTCTATTTCACTTAATGGAGTTGCCGAGGTATAACCTTCCTTAATCTCTGCATCCTTTAACCATTCATAATTGACAGCCATATGAAAATCATCCTTAAGATCGGGCTTGTCATGATTCACGACATTCTCTTTAATATCGGAATCGATCCATGGCTCTCCTCCCGTGATTTCTCCACCCGCATCACCTGCCGCATCCCGTGAAACACTGTCTGCGGACACATCGGCACCATCTCCCAAAGCACTGTTTCCCGATACTTCGGTGCCATTCCCTGAATCGCCGCTGTCTACATTCACATTAACATTACATCCTGTCATAAGGATTGAAGCAATAATGGCGGGACAGATCATCCTTCCCACCGCAGAGCGGAAACAATTATGTTCGATCGGCATTGCCTTGGTTGACATAACTCTAATCAATTGAAAGAACTCCTTTCTTTCATCGTCTGATTCCATACACCTTTTTCCAATATGGCATCAAGCAGTTCCATTGCGGCGCTTCTCTTGCTCATAAGCTCAAGCTCTCTCTCATCGTCTTTAGTGATAAGAGTCAGCACATTGGTATCTCCTCTGAACCCGGCTCCTTCAACACGAAGGCTGTTGGCTGCGATCATATCAAGGTTCTTCTTCTCAAGCTTTGCTCTTGAATTGGCTATCATATTCTCGGTCTCCATGGAAAAACCGCACAGGAACTGGCCTTCCTTCTTATGCTCACCGAGATATTTAAGTATATCCTTCGTCCTCTCAAGCGGGATAGACAGATCCTCATCCTTTTTCTTCATCTTCTGATCCGCAACAGTTGCGGGTCTGTAATCGGCTACAGCCGCAGCCTTGATTATTATGTCCATGTCCTCTGCCCTGCCTGTCACGGCATTAAACATATCCTCTGCCGATATTATCGGAACATACTCGACAAAAGCAGGAGGCTCAAGTGCGGTCTGACCGCTGACAAGCGTAACCTGCGCTCCCCTGAGCATTGCCGCCTCAGCTATGGCATATCCCATCTTTCCGGATGAATGGTTGGTAATGTATCTTACAGGATCAAGCGCCTCCTGTGTAGGACCTGCAGTCACCAGAACCTTCTTCCCCGCCAGATCCTTCTTACATGCGATCTCCCGCATTATATAATTAAGCAGAGTCTCAGGCTCCGGCATCTTTCCTTTGCCTGTATCACCGCACGCAAGATACCCGGTTGCAGGATCAATAACCTCATAACCGTACCCCCCAAGCTTCTCAAGATTGTCCTGCACTACCTGATTCTCAAACATATTGGTGTTCATCGCGGGCGAAATAAACTTCTTGCATTTACAGGCCATAACCGTTGTGGTAAGCATATCATCTGCGATGCCGCACGCCAGCTTACCGATAACATTTGCGGTAGCCGGTGCTATCATAACAACATCAGCCTTCTTTGCAAGCGATACATGCTCAACCGAAAACTCGAAATTCCTGTCAAATGTATCCACAAGACACTTATTACCGGTCAGTGTCTCAAAGGTTATCGGATTAACGAAATTGGTCCCGTTCGGGGTCATCAATACATGCACATCAGCACCAAGCTTTTTAAGCGCACTTGTAAGATATGCAGTCTTATAAGCAGCAATGCTGCCGGTCACTCCCAGCAGCACTGTTTTATCCTTAAGCGTTATTTCATTCATAGTTCTAACTCCTGTCTCATTTATTTCCTGTCACTCTTTACCATCTTGACAATACCCTTATACATATCCTCAGTTAAATACATTCCGGCTGCCGGGTATTTAGTCGGGTTCAGCGCACAGTCAAACCTGCCGATAAGGCCGCTCACCCTGTGAACCATGCCGTCCCAATCCTTGCCGTATTCGGATCTCAGCCTTCTCCAGTCTGTATACATAATTACGGCTTCCTTGTCATCCTTACCCTTCATGGTCGCAATTCCCAGGTCTGTTTCATCAGAATCATCTTTATCATCATCACTCTGATGCTTCATGGGAATTATCAGCCTGGACTTCATGAGCTCTTCACCCAAAAACCTGTAATAGAGCCTGAATGAAAGCGCGGCCTCCTTATCCTCTTTCGGCGAATCAAGCTGTCCTATAAGAAGCAGCCATCTGACAAGATTCGGATTGGTAACCGGTATGTTCTCGATGGGTATTCCCGAATTATCGGGCTTCTCAACCAGAATTCCCGCCATGATGGAAACCTGAACTGCATTTACAGCCACTCCGCAGGCACCGTTATATAAGAAATTGCCCGCAAGGAAATTGTGGATCCCCTTTTTATCCTTGCCGTTTCTGACTATGGCCAACTCGGTATTTTCTGTGTTATACAGTTTACGGTAATGCTTTCTGTATGCCTTTGATACTATCATGATGTTGGGAGGCGTACAGATATAATCATCATTTCCCTTTTCAAAGGTCTGCGAATAAAGATGAGCTTCACCTGTATTCTTGTCATGCACATAATATATTTCTTCAGCCTGAAGGATCTTATCTTTCAGAGCTAGGATTATCTTTTCCAGCCTTGTCTTCCTGGCTTCCTTTGTTTCATAATCTTCATCCTTGCCCTCATGCGTAATATACCAGTTGTTGAGGCGCCATATTTCCGAACAGTCCGTAATGCCGAGCATTTTGATCTCTTCGTCGGAAAGATCAAGCGCTCTTTCCTTTACATATGTTTCACTAATGGCTGCCACATACGCATCATGAATGGTATCCGAACCCATATCACGGGTGTATAAGCTGGTGCCTGTCCTTATATCACTGTCTACTGCCCCTTCAAGTATGAGAGAGACATGACAGTCGGAAGCCGTATCTACGGACTTACCGTCTATTTCTATTTCCCTGATCATGGCCGGCGTCATGGACTTATTGTCATCTCCGTAATAAATTGCTCCGACACTGATCCCGGATTTAACATTTCCCTTAACATATCCTGTCACAACAAGATCATCGGTCCCTTTAACCTCCGTAGCGTCAAGAACTCCCATAATAAATGAGCAGTGACTGCCGGAGCCCTCTCTTCCGTGTCTGTCATGGCCTTCCGAAGATGAACCGCCATGCTCGACCTCACCAACAATTCCATCCTCCTCCGACATAAGGTCTGTTTCATATCTGAAGAGCTCTCCTTCAGACATATCTGACTTTTTGCCTTTCTTGAAAATGTTAAATAATCCCATTTCTGATCCCCTAACTGAATATTATATTACTCGCTGATCTCCTCATCTGTGGCAAGTTCAAATCCCTTGCCGGACAGCAGCTTCTCGGTAGCTTCCACGTCATCAACACGCAAAACAACATATGCACCGAACTGCTTGCTGGAAGTAAACGCATATGTATAATGAAGGTTTATCTCCGCCTCTTCGAGAGTCCTTAATATCTTATACAGTGCTCCTCCCTTATCATCCATCTTAACCGCTACAACGCTCGTGATCTTTGAAAGAATGTTTTCTCCCAGAAGATTTCTTGCTTTGTCGAGATCCGAAACGATCATCCTGACGATGCCGTAATCCGCAGAATCGCCGATACTGAGCGCACGTATATTAATGTCCGATTCGGATATGCTTTTAATAGCCTCGGAAAGCCTTCCTTTTTTATTTTCTATAAAAATCGATAATTGTCTGACAGCCATACCTACCTCCTAATATTTAAAAGCATCGATGATCAATCATGAAGCTTCCTGTTATCAACCACCCTGACAGCCTTGCCTTCACTTCTCTGTATCGTCTTGGGCGGCACAAGATGGATCTTTGGACCGATTCCAAGCATGGTACGCATTGCTGCGGCAAGTTTCTTCTCCCTCTCCTGCAGATCCGCAATGTTATCCGAGAACTGATCGACACTCAGTTCAACATCTATATCAAGTGTGTCCGTATTATTCTTACGATCAACATAGATCATGTAATTGGGCGTGTAGCCTTCATTAAGAAGAACCGTCTCGATCTGGCTCGGGAATACATTTACACCGCGGATGATGAGCATATCATCACTTCTGCCCATAGGCTTGCACATCTTAACGTGAGTTCGTCCGCATGAGCACTTGCCTCTTGTAAGTATACATATATCCCTTGTCCTGTAGCGAAGAAGCGGAAAAGCCTCCTTGTCAAGGGCTGTAAAAACAAGCTCACCCTTCTCACCTTCAGGAAGAACCTCTCCCGTATCGGGGTCTATGATCTCAGCATAGAAATGATCCTCATTAATATGCATTCCCTTCTGCTCACTGCATTCAAAAGCAACACCCGGACCGCTTGTTTCGGTAAGACCGTATATGTCATAAGCCTTGATCCCGAGCCCTTCCTCTATAGCCTGACGCATTTCCTCAGTCCAGGGCTCGGCACCGAAAATACCTGCCTTAAGCTTGTTGTCTTCCGGCTTATATCCTCTGTCCTTAAGTGATTCGGCAATAAACGCCGCATAACTGGGAGTACAGCAAAGAATGGTGGACTGAAGATCCATCATGAACTGTATCTGACGTTCGGTATTACCTGACGACATCGGAAGCGTCATGGCACCAACCTTATGAGCGCCGCCATGCAGCCCTGCACCTCCGGTAAACAATCCGTAACCGTACGCAACCTGCACAACATCCTCATCCGAACCGCCTGCCGCAACAATGGCACGTGCACAGCATTCCTCCCACAGATCAACATCATGCTGTGTGTAAAATGCCACTACCCTCTTACCTGTTGTTCCCGATGTGGACTGTATCCTCACACAATTCTTAAGATCAGTTGCCAGAAGTCCGTACGGATAGCATTCCCTAAGATCGTCCTTTTTAAGGAACGGAAGCTTGTGAATATCCTCTATCCCTTTGATGTCCTCAGGCTTAACGCCTTTTTTATCCATCAGATTCCTGTAGTATTCAACATTGTCATACACATGCCTGACCTGTTTTACTATCTTCTCATTCTGTATCTTTACTATCTCTTCCCGTGATGCCGTTTCTATATCCGGCTGGTAATATCTTTGCATTTTTTTGTTCCTTCCTCACAAATTCACACTATATATAATAGTAATATTACAAGCACATTTCGTCAATGCTTTTTGACTGTAAAATCACGCACGCCCATGAAAAGAATATACCTTCAGGCAATTAAAAAGCCCCTCAGTCAGCGATGTCGGATCAACTGTCAGTTCGTCATAACGATCATGGGTATAAGTCTCCGACTCGTCTTCGGACAGAGGAAAAGGCAGTGGTATCCCCTGTGATACAATATCTTCCACGGCAACATTTATCACTTCGTATCCGTTTTCGTTGCCCATCAGCCGGTACGCCTCTTTCAGCGAAGCTTCAAACAGATCATAATCCACCGATTCCCCGGCACAGAAATTGTATGCCTCTTTTATTTCCTCAACCGGTTTCTCAAGCAGTACCTTCAGTGCCCCGGCCGCATCCTTTACATATATCATCTGCCAGTGTCCCGAGGCTCCCAAAGGATGTATTATCTGTCCTGCCCCGGCAATCCATTCAAAATACATATTCTCCCTCGGAGCGTAATTGCCCGGACCGTAAAGTACTGCCGGACGTATCGAAACAGGCTTTATTCCGTATCTTTGGCATTCCTCTGAAAGCTCATGTTCCAGGGCTGTCTTCCCCTCAATATAAGCCCCCTCATCACCCTCCAACCTCCTGTCTTCAAAAGGATTCAGTTCAGATACAGGTGCCATGCTCCCTCTCCTGTATACATCAACCGTACTTATAAACATATAAACGGAAAGCGCTTCCGTATCCAGACAGCGGATAATACCGGCAATATCTCCCCTTTCGTAGGCGCAGAAATCCACAACGGCATCAAATTTAACAGACTCAAGCGACAGTCCGGACAAACACTTTTCATCATGCCTGTCAGCCTTTAATTCGGTTACTCCTTCCAGACCGACAGCAATATTCCCACGGTTCAAAACCGTTATTTCATGTTCTTTATGCGCAAGCTGTACAAACCACCTGCCGAAGAAATAGCTTCCGCCTATCACAAGTATCCTCATATGACTCTCCCGCTCCGATCTGCCATAAGGGTATCCTGACCTCATGACGGTTATCCGAATATATACTCCATAACATAAATCAATGCCTTTTGGGCCGGTTAACGCAACGTTATTATAATACTATACAAAACATTAAAATATCAAGTTTTTTAGTTTACATAATTTCACAAAAATCAACATTTTGTTTTTCACTACTATTTCACATCAAAATATGGTATTCTATTTCTATTGAGTTAAAATTGTAACTATCGGGACAGGATGTATCAATTTTCGCTGTTCCGGACAGTTCCTTACCTCAAAATCTGGATTTTCGGGAAATCAGGCATGAACGACAATTGGTATAAACTTGATAACGTAGCTAAAGTATTTCTGGCGACCCACAATGCACGCAATCCCCGTTCAATACGTGTCAGTTGTACGCTCAACGAGGAAATCGACGCAAATATACTGCAGCAGGCTCTCGATCTGACCATCCGGGAACGTCCGCAGTTCCAGGTCCGTATAAGAAGGGGATTCTTCTGGAATTATCTGGAACAGACCGACGCCAAACCCAGGGTTGTTCCCGAAACCTTCGGCCCGTGTCCTTCTCTTTACGGAACCGGCTACAAGGGTGTACTTCACTACCTCGTTTCGTACTACAGAAACAGGATCAATATAGATATGTCTCATGCCATAAGCGACGGGACAGGAGCATTTATGCTCCTTAAGCTGCTTACACTTAACTACTTAAGGCTCATGCATCCGGACAACCTGAACGCTGTAACGCTTCAGGATACGGCATCCTCGGATGACAGGTTCAGGAACAGCTACGATCATTTCTATGATGCAGCGGACAAACCGTCCATACTGCCCAAACAGATATTAAACAAAAAGGAAAGAGCTTTCCAGATTTCAAAAAGAAAGCTGCCATACAATCAGCTAAGATATATCGAGGTTCATCTGGAGGCAGACAAACTGCTTGCAAGGAGCAAGGAACTTGGAGTCAGTCTTACAAGTATGCTGGGAGCCATGCTGATGCTCTCCATACAGGCCAATGTACCCTTAAGGCAGCGCAAGCATCCCATTACCATCTCTCTTCCGGTTAATCTCCGTAATTACTATCCTTCGGATACATTGCGTAATTTCTTCAACAATATCGATGTTTCGCACAAGATCACCGGAAACGAAACACCGGAAGCTCTCGCACATGAATTTGACAGGAAGCTCAAAGCCGGGATCGAGCCCGAACGCGTTAAGGAACAGATGAACCGATACCAGAACATCGAACAGCTCTTCCTTGCCCGGATGGTTCCTCTCTTTGTCAAGCAGCCGGTCGTAAAGCTGTTTTCCAAAAGGGAAACCAAGACCGTCACGGCTATCCTCTCCAATCTCGGAAGGATAGATATGCCCGGGGAAACACAGGAATACATCAAATATTTTACTGATTTCTGCAGTACCGACAATCTGTTCATTACCGCCACGAGTTACTGCAACGACCTGGTTCTTGGAATTGCAAGCGCGTATTCGGGGACAGGTGTGATCAGACGTCTATTGAGCATGTTAAAGGAAACCGGGACAGAGATCATCCTCTACGCAACAGAAGTCATCCGTTAATACGTATACCATGGGCCGGATTTCAGAATATAAAAAATCCGGTGCGATCGTCAGGAATCAAATATAAGACATAAAAGATCAGACATAGGAAACAGCGGGAAAACAATATGAAAACATGTATGAATTGCAATATTAAGATAGGCGGACGCACAGACACATGTCCGTTATGCCAGAATTCACTCACGGGAGAAGCAACCGAAAATAACTGGCCCACTCCGACCAGGCTGAAAACCCAGGCCTTTCTGTACAAGCTTCAGTTATTCGTCGTGCTGGCCGTAATAGTGGTGGGATTGTCCCTTGATTTTCTGTTATCCTTAAATAACGGCAAACATTACAGCCTGATATTTTCGCTGTGGTTCATTGTATTTGAATGGGATCTGACGAGCAATATCAGGAAGCTTTTTGTTCCCTCGCGTGTAGTGAGCATAAGCATCCTGCATATATGCATTCTTCTGCTCATAACCGGACAGTTCTTTGATTTCTTTGACATAATGGCCTTTATGGTCGTTCCGATACTGATAGGCGTCGCTCTTTTGGCAAATACAGCGCTGTCAATGACAGATACATCGGATAATGCAATGATATATCTTCTTGAGAACATTCTGCTGATACTTATAGTATACGCCTTCCTCAAGGCAAAGCATATGGAAACAGGTCTCGTATGGACAATATGCCTCATGTTAGGCCTGGTCTCTCTCATTGCCGTGATCATATTCAAAGGGCGCAAGGTATCATCGGAAATCCAACGCAGAATGAACTTCTGAAAACATACTTATTTTTTTACGGATGATCTCGTATCAGGCAGCAGATGTCAAATCCGGTATTACGAATGTTTGCCCAATATATATAAGATTGGGATTGTTGATCAGATCCGCATTTGCGTTATAGATCTCAACCCATTTTGTGCCGTCACCATATGCCGCCTTTGCAATATTCCAGAGGCAGTCACCTTTTACTACTTCATACGTTCCATCACTGTTGATCGCTGCTTCGCCATCGTTCGAAGCTTCATCATTGTTTATGATCAAAGAATCCGTATTTACGTCCACATCTGATGCAGCCTCTGCATCTTCCTTCACATTTGTATCTTCTGTTTCCTTTGTATCATCCTTCTGCTGTTCGTCCTGTGCTTCTACGGTTTCTTCCGTCTGTTGTTCGTCCTGTGCTTCTACAGCTTCTTCCGACTGCTTCTCATCAGTTTCTTCTTTTTTATCTTCATCAGAAGCGGACGCGCTCTTCTCATCCGCAGCCTTCGTCAGCTCCTCAACCTTTGCCTTGGCGTTTTCTTCTATATTTAATGCTTCTTCCTTTGCAACACTTGTTATCTCTTCTGCGTCTTTTTTGGCTTTATCGGTAATCTCACCGGCCTTCAGGTTGGCATTAACCGTGATCTCCTCGGCTTCTGCCTTCGCATCCTCCGTCATGCTCTCTGCTTCCGCCTTTGCTTTACCGGTTATTTCTTCGGCTTCTGCTTTCGCATTCTTAACTATCTCTTCCGCTTCCGCGCTTGCCGCATCCTTTATTTTGGCAGCCTCAGCTTCCGCTTCCTTTCTGGCAGCTTCTGCTTCCTTCCTGGCATCCGCAATTATCGCCTCAGCCTCTTTGCGAGCTTCCTCAAGGATAGCCTTCGCCTCAACTTCTTCCTCTTCTACTGTTTCTTCTACTTCTTCTTCTACTCCTACTTCTTCTTTAACCTCTTCTTTAACTTCTTCTTTAACTTCTTCTTTAACTTCTTCTACTTCTTCTTTAACCTCTTCTTTTACTTCTTCCTTATCGGCTTCTTCCTTTTCAACATCCGATTTTTCTTCTTCTACGGTCTTTTTGTCGTTATCAACCGCTTCTTCAGTATCTTTTACTTCAGCATCATCCTTATTCGGATCTTCGTCCTTTACCTCTTCTTTATCCGCTTCTTCCTTCTCAGCGTCTGCGTTCTTTATTTCTTCTTTATCCTCTTTAACTTCTTCATCTTCTTTAACTTCTTCATCTTCTTTTACTTCTTCATTTTCTTTTACTTCTTCATTTTCTTTTACTTCTTCATTT
>CAMORO010000036.1 GCA_946623875.1 uncultured Lachnospiraceae bacterium
GTGCTTTGTTATCTCGGCCACTGCCTGTTCATCGTCAATTTTACATCTGCGAAGGTCTATAATAATGCTTTCGGATTGATGTTTTGCTTTCTGGATAATATGCTTCAGGGTATTTTTCCCGTTTCCGTTTGGAGATTTTATTTCCCAAGGAACACCTTGCATCATAATATCGGGCATCGGTAGATTTTTAATCTGTGATGGCGGTATCAGTTCAATATCATACCCCTTATCCAACAAAAGCTGAACAGTCAGATATTCATGCTCCCTCAAGTGAACTCCGTTTTGTGTCAGTTTTCCTTTGCTCATAATCCTTAATCTTTTCTTGAATGACTCAAATTACAGTACCTGTGCGTTAGCTCTTTTCATTACTCTATTCTGCAATTACCGCATAAGAAACGGCTTTTTCAGCCGAGTTGAATGGATGATAGCCAGTTTTTTGCTGTTTCCATTGCTATATTCTATCCATCAAAGGTGTTTAGCAAGCTGATTAAGAAGATGCCGGAGCTGCCGCAGGGTATAACATTTCACGGACTCAGAAGCTCCTGTGTATCAATACTGGTTCACCAAGGAATGGATGTAAAGAGTATTCAAAAATGGGTAGGACACGCTGATATTGATACCACGCTTAGGATATATGCCAAGGTTAAGGATAAAGAGTCGAAGCGTGAATATCGGAAGCAATGAAAGATATTATCCAGCTTAAGGATTATACAGAAGAGTAACAGGACAACTAAACAGGATCCACAGATCATATTCCGTGTTGTGATGGAATAAATGTGGAAATAAACGGAAAAGGTTAGAAAAAAGTTAGAAATTGTGAATAAAAAATCGGGGCGACAGGATTTGAACCTGCGACCTCGGCGTCCCGAACGCCGCGCTCTACCAAGCTGAGCCACGCCCCGATAAGAAATTTATGAAGTTGTAAAGTGCGCATCAAGCGCAACGTCCCGAACGTAGCGCTCTACCAAGCTGAGCCACACGCCGTTTTTACTTTTTTCTCTATAATTTTTTATTTTCTTCGTCCCGAACGGTCTCGGAAAGCTGGCGCCTTCCTCGGTCATGCGCAATACCGAGGTCCACCGGACCTCGTGCGCCGCTCTACCATGCTGAGCCACACGCCGTTTTTACTTTTTTTCTCTATAATTTTTTATTATCTTCGTCCCGAACGGTCTCGGAAAGCTGGCGCCTTCCTCGGTCATGCGCAATACCGAGGTCCACCGGACCTCGTGCGCCGCTCTACCAAGCTGAGCCACACGCCGTTTTTACTTTTTTTCTCTATAATTTTTATTATCTTCGTCCCGAACGGTCTCGGAAGATTACCCATACATATAATGTATGGGCAGTTCTGTCCAAAACACAAGCAAATAGTATTATATCATCATTGCTTCTTCTTAACAAGTGAAATTTTTATATCCATTCCCATACTGTTCGCATAACGTGACAGCACATCCATTGAAGGCTCTGCACGCATGGATTCAAGCCTAGCTATATTTGGGCGCATTATTCCGGAACGGACTGAAATATCCTGCTGGGTCAGCTTATGCTTCTTCCTGTACTCAATAAGCTCCTTTATTACATCATCCGAATAAAAGCTTCTATCCTTATCTGCCATAGCAGTATCCCCTTTCATTTGTCAAAAGAGTTGCCGGTCAATTACCACAATATATGGAAATAAATCATTTAGATGTAAAGTAACTGTCTGCTTCGATAGCATTGTAGTAATGATTTACAGGAATAACTGTACCGTTTCTATACATAAAAGGCTCCCATACGACTCCGAGATGTCCCAACGGAACATGATAGGCTGCTATCATCCCCTCGTTACTGTATATGTACACTCTTGCTCCCGAAGAAGTCATATTTCCGGAATTCGGATCGTTACCAATACTGTCGCTGTAATCCGATACATAATATCTGAACAGACTCTTATCATCGGAATTAACGGTAACAGTCTCTGTATTAACCGAGCCTACGCTGTCCTGTATCGGACGGATCACGTTCTTAGCTCCCGCATATATCAGTCGTGCATCCAGATCAAGAGGTGTAGTATCCCAGGCTGTTATTATCTGAAGCTCATCATCTGCAATATCTTTAACAGCGTATCCTATGACCTGAAGCCTGTTCATGGTTACAACAACACTAAAATAGGAATTCTCGTAACCACCCTTGCTAACCTCAGCAGTATAGTTACCGGTCTGCATGGTAAACATCGCGGCCCCGGTCGCATCAAGCACCGAGCTTGCAACCACATCGCCTTCCTTGCAGTCAAGTCCCTGCCGCAGCCTTATTGAGGCATCGGTTATCGGAACGGAATTATCAACCGAATCCCTGACAACCACCTGAACATTGTATTCGGCTCCGTCATCCGAATAAGTCATTCTCGGTGTCGGCACAAAATACGTTCCTGAACCCTCTACTGCAGTCACACCGTATATCCGGACTTCATCCAGAGATTCCTTATAAGCCGACAACATATATGCAGCATCATTGTTAACCGGAATTCCCAGTCTGTAATGACCGTCACCGTCAGTCTCTGTTCCTGCAACCTCAGTCATATCTGCTTCATCAAACACTTTAATGCTCACATCCGCAAGTGCCTGTTCATACTCATCAAGAATATATCCTTCAACATACTGTACTTCCTCCAGAGAAGCTGCCGCATTGTATGTAATATATGCCTTGTTGATCATCTTTTCTTCAAGGTATTCATACTGTTCGACAGTTCCCTGACTGTAATCCTTGAGTGAAGCCGCACTGAATACAGTAGCCTTATCATCCTCACAATATGAGTATTTCACCATCGAATCGTTACTGAAATAATATCTTGAGGTTACCTTGCCCGATGAAATATCAATGGGATAATCAATATCCGCACCCCGTTCGGCCACGTAATTGATCACTCCATGATCATAGTAGTAATCGATGATCAGCAGCCGTCCCTGTCCTGTCTCGATCGCAGTGATCTTCCCGGTCTCATTTGTTGCGGGATCACTGTAAACGCACAGCTCAAGCTCTCTGTCATCAGCAAGTCTTGCGTATTTTCTCTGCATCCTGAATGTATTTACTGATGCATCCATCGGTGACTTCACATTCTCAAGACGGGAAAACACTGTATCCTTCCACTTAAGCGAAACATCCCTCTTACCGGGTTTGAAAAGTGTAATTGAATAATCAATCGCTCCGTCGTTTGTTGAGTACTCGCTTTTGTCCGCACCATGTTCGGTGATAACGGTCTCCTCTTTCTGTACTGACTCGGAGGGACTTTCCGTAACTGCTTCTTCAGTTGTTATATTTTCGTCAGTATCTGAAGCCGGTCCTGCTTCGACGGTGACTGCTTCACTGTCTGCAACGGCACGTGCCACCTCTGCATCCTTTTTGTTGAAGGTATTTCTTATAATGAAGAACATTCCTATCACGATAGCGATCAGTATAAGGCCGTATCCGATAAGTCCGACCAATACAATATAAAACTGATCCCTGTTACGCTTCTTCTTAGCTTCCGACACCTCATTTGTATTGTTGTTTACTTCCATGTCATTATTCAAGAGTCAGGTGATCAGCCATCTGTTGTCTCATCATCTTTATCCTCATCCGCAGATGTTTTATCAGACAGGACCTTATCAGATGAATTGTCCTCTGCCGACCCTTCCGTATTAACCTCCGACTCTTCCTGTAAATCCCTGTAATCGATGTACTCCTTCTTTACAAAAGCCTTAACCGCAAATGAAATGATAAGCACACCTGCAAAGGTAAATGCTACCGCAAAACACGCCATCAGCCTGGGATTGGGAGCAGTACCCAGATCCTTGATGATAGAATGTGCAAGATAGATCAGGTATGCAGCAATAGCACATCTGATAAGCAGGGTAATTTGTGTAGTCTGTCTGTTTTTCTTCATAATCTTATACGAACTTGTAGATCGTTACCGTGTTGTACTTCTCGCCCGCCGCCTTGACTGCCGATATAAATGACGGCTCATTTATGCAGTTCGGGAAATACTGAGTCTCAAGACAGAAGCCCATCCTGTCTCCATAAAGTACACCGTTCTTACCTGTCTGGTCAGCGAGTCCGTTACCCGAATAGAACTGAATACCCGGAAGATCACTGTATACCTCCATTGTTCTGCCGTCACATGATGCACAGGCAACCTTCTGCAGCTTTCCGTCATAGCCGTCGATAACATAATTGTGATCGTATCCGTGTACCATCTTCATCTGATCGTAATCGGCATCTATATCCTTACCTATCTTCTTAGGCTCGTTAAAGTCCATGGGTGTTCCCTTTACTTCAATAAGCTTACCCGTAGGTATTGCTCCGGGAACTATTTCCGTATAGCATGATGACTTGATCCAGAGAGTTGTATCATACAGATTGTCCTTAAGGTTGTCAGGTCCTCCAAGTGCAAAATAGGAATGGTTTGTCATGTTAAATATAGTAGCCTTATCACTTACTCCTTCGTATTCCAGCTTAAGCTCGTTGTCCTCGCTTATGCTGTAGGTAACACATGCATCCATATTTCCGGGAAAACCCATTTCCATATCAGGCTTTTTGCAGCTAAACTTAACACCGTTTCCTGTAATCTCTCCTCTCCACAGCTTCTTATGAAAGCCTATGTCAAAGTCACTGTGCAGATTGTTACCACCGTCATTGTCAGCCAGTGTGTAGGTCACACCGTCAAGCTCAAAGCTGTGATCTGCGATCCTGTTTGAATTGGGACCTATGGTACCTCCAAGGAAGTTGCCGTTCTTAACATATGAATCAACATCATCATATCCAAGAACCACATCCTTTGCCTCTCCCTTGTCATTGGGTACGATAAGGCTTACCAGTGTTGCACCGAGTTCCGACACCTCAGCCCTCATTCCCTTTTCATTCGTAATTGTAAATATCTTTACTTCTTTTCCGTCCTTAGTTGTTCCGAACTGTCTTACTGTTACGCTCATAACCTTTATCTCCTGTTGTTTATTTCCGCCTGCAGCCAAGAATCTGTTACACCTACAATTCCACCCTGGCATCCAATGCTCTTGACAATGTTATTTCATCAATATTCTCAAGCTCGCCTCCGACCGGTACTCCGCTGGCTATCCTCGTGACCTTAATACCTGTGGGCTTTATGAGCTTGCTTATATACATGGCTGTCGTTTCACCCTCAATACTTGAATTGGTTGCGATTATGACCTCTCTTGCATCAACACTCTGGAGTCTTTTGATAAGATCCGGCAGCCTGATATCACCCGGCCCTATACCGAGGCTCGGATTTATCGCCCCGTGCAGTACATGGTAAACACCTTCATACTTGCCCGTCTTCTCGTAAGCTGTCATATCCCGCGTATTTTCAACCACCATTATCTGTGTGTGATCACGCTTCTCATCTGCACATACCGGACATATCTCGCTGTCCGTAAGGGTATAGCAGCACTTACAATACTTGATATTGTTCCTTGCCGCTATCATTGCACCGGCAAGATTCTCAACCTTGTCCTTCGGCATGTTTATGATATGAAAGGCAAGTCTCTGAGCCGACTTGTTTCCTATCCCGGGCAATACTGACAGTTCACCTATCAGCCGGCTTATATAGCTACTGTATAATTCCATTCTCTTCTAACCCATATACCTTACAGTCCCAATCCTCCAAGACCTGAAAGACCGCCTAAGCCCCCCGTCAGCTTGCCGAGATTGCTCTGTGTAGCCTCTTCAACCTTACGAAGTGCCTCATTGACCGCTGCCATGATAAGATCCTCAAGCATCTCAATATCATCAGGATCAACCACTTCCTCCTTAAGAGAAACCTTCGTTACCTCCTTCTTTCCGGTCACGGTCACTTCAACCGCACCTCCGCCTGCCGAAGCAGTGAATTCCTTCTCTTCCAGCTCCTTCTGGCTCTCCTCCATCTGCTTCTGCATCTTCTGAGCCTGCTTCATCAGATTGTTCATGTTTCCGGGCATTCCCATACCCCCCGGAAATCCGCCTCTCTTTGCCATTAACGCATCCTCCCTTGAATATAACTTCTTAATCCTCAATTACAACATCCATATTTATGACCGAAAGATCAGGATATTTCTTCGCAAATTCATTCTTTGATTCTATCTTAACTATCTTGTAGTCAACTTCTTTACCTATATATTTACTTATTGCACTCTTAATCTCTTCTCTTGCTCCATCCCTGCCAAGGTACTCTATCGCCGTATCATCCTGTGTCGCGATTATCAGCGTATTGTCCTCGGAAATCGATAGTCTGCACTTGTCAAGAAAACTATGTCCCGGATTGGTGACCGCAGCTATGATCTGCTTCCAGTTTCCCACAACCTTTTTAACGTCTTCTGGGAGAGCTTCGGGTAAAGGAGCAGATGTTAACGTATCCGTATTCCCGGAAGAAATGCTTCCGTTAACCGTTTCACCGGGATTTACAGTACCGTTGAAGACCACACCGTTTTCCAGCTTCTCCTCAAGCGCCCTTATACGGTCTTCCAGCGACCCGCTGTCTGTCTCCATATCAGGCCTGCACAGCTTAATGATCGCGATCTCGATAAGTACTCTCTTCTGCGTTGCGAATTTAATATCATTGGACAGATCGGAAAAGATCCGGATATAGCGCATTATCCTGTTCTGGTCTATGGCAGAGGCCTCACGCCTAAGCTGCTCCACACTCTCTGAGGACATATCAAGGTCTTCATCGATCCCGTCCTCTTCCGAGGTCTTGACAAGCAGCAGATTTCTTAAATACCATGTAAAATCAATAACGAACTGATTTAACTCCCTGCCCTGAGTCACCACAGTATCAAGTATACCGATCGATTTCTTTATGTCCCTTGCCATAACGGCACATAAAAGATCGGAGAACACCCTTGTATCCACTGCTCCCAGAACCTCGAGAACCATATCATAGGTGATCTTCTGACCGAAATAAAAGGAACTGCACTGATCAAACAGGCTTAGGGCATCACGCAGTCCGCCGTCAGCCACCCTTGCTATGTATGTAAGCGCCTTCTCCTCAGCCTCGATACCCTCGCCCTCCATCAGCTCATGCAGGCGCTCAACAATGGTATCCACCGATATCCTTTTAAAGTCATACCTCTGACATCTTGACAGGATCGTTACCGGTATCTTGTGATATTCGGTTGTCGCCAATATAAATATAACATAGGACGGAGGCTCTTCCAATGTCTTTAGCAGGGCATTAAAGGCCGCCGATGACAGATTATGAGCCTCGTCTATGATATATACTTTATATCTACCGTCGGTAGGAGCATAGGTTACCTCCTCCCTTATAAGACGCACATCCTCAACACCGTTGTTGGAAGCCGCATCCATTTCGATAACATTCATCGAGCTGCCGTCAGCAACCGCCTTACAGCTTCTGCAATGTCCGCAGGGACTTCCGTTTACAGTATTTTCACAATTTACTGCTTTTGCCACTATCTTGGCTATTGAGGTTTTTCCCGTTCCTCTGGTTCCGCAAAACAGGTAGGCGTGCCCGATACGATCACGGATTATTTGATTTTTAAGTGTTGTAACGATTGCATCCTGACCTTTGACATCCTCGAATCTCTCGGGACGCCATTTCCTGTACAGTGCGGTATATGACATCTTATCCTCCGAACCTTATTCGTCTCCGAAGCTTATTCCGAGAAGCTTGGCTTCCTTTATGATCGTAGCATCCGGAGATACGTATTTAAGCTTGCCTGCCACATCATCAAGCGGAACCTTAACTATCTCTCTGTTCTTATAGCCTACCATGAAGCCATACTCACCCTTCATGATAAGTGCTCCTGCCTCTGCACCGAGACGGCTTGCAAATACACGGTCATATGCACAGGGAGTACCGCCGCGCTGTGTATGTCCGGGAACGGTAACCCTTATCTCCTGACCGGTTCTCTTCTGAAGTTCATCAGCAAGTTCATAGGAAACCGAAGGATATTTGGTCTTCTCCATGTATTCCTTAAGCTCCTTCTTGCTCATCTTGGCCTTTTCCTTGCTCATCGCACCCTCTGCCACTGCAAGGATCGTAAATGTACTGCCTCTCTTAACTCTTAAGTTGATCGCATCAACTATCTTATCCGTATCGTAAGGTATCTCGGGAATAAGGATTATATCCGCACCGCCGGCAATACCTGCATTAAGCGTAAGCCATCCAACCTTGTGTCCCATAACCTCAACTATGAACACACGGCCGTGGGACGATGCCGTGGTATGGATACAGTCGATACAGTCAACCGCGATATCAACAGCACTCTGGAAACCGAAGGTCATGTCTGTACCATACAGATCATTGTCTATGGTCTTGGGCAGTGTGATTATATTAAGACCTTCCTGACTCAGAAGATGAGCCGTCTTATGTGTTCCGTTTCCTCCAAGTACAACAAGACAGTCAAGATTAAGGTTATAATACGTCTGCTTCATGGCAGCTACTTTGTCAAGTCCGTTCTCATCCGGCTCCCTTATTGTCTTAAAAGGTGTTCTTGACGTTCCGAGGATGGTTCCGCCTCTTGTCAGGATACCCGAGAAATCCCTGAACTCGAATTTCCTGTAATCGTGATAGATAAGTCCTCTGTAACCGTTGTTAAATCCGTATATTTCCACCTGGTCCCCTCCAAGTGTATACCACAAAGACTTAACAACGCCTCTCATGGCAGCGTTCAGTGCCTGACAGTCCCCGCCGCTGGTTAACATTCCTATTCTCTTCATCGTACCTTCTCCTTTCTGTAACCCATATGTTTTTATGTATTTGCTATGATATAATCAACCATTTCACCAACATTCTTCATCTTAACTACTGTCTTCATATCGAACCTTATGTCAAACTCCTCTTCAACAGCATCCATAAGGGTGATGTGTATAAGACTGTCCCAGCCTTCCACATCCGCTGCCGTTGTTTCATCGCTTACGGTAATGTCATCTCTGTCAAAGACATCCCGAAACACCTCGTTTAACCTCGTATAAATCTCTTCTCTGCTCATGCTCTTCATCTCCTGTTCTGATCATCCGCTGTTCTGAATAGTTGCATAATGCTTAATTTATAACCTCAATATACGAATTCTTATTTTCATATTCGTCGGGAATAACAAATTCCCAGGTTCTGTTGCCCTCATCGTCCTCGTTTACAAGCGTGAATCCCATCAGTGCGTAGAAATCCTTCACCATTTTGTTCTTTGCCGTAGGATAATAATATCCTTTGATAGTCTTAATGCCTGCTGCCTTAGCCTTGTGAACCAGTCCGTCCATCATTGCGAATTCCATGTCTCTCTTAAGCACACGGCAGCTCATTATCCACAGATCCATATCAAGGATCTCGCCGTTCTTATGTCCTATTACAACAGATACAACACCGTTATCACCGAATTTATCCTCCAGCTTGCCATAAATATCGAGATACTCATCCGATCCGGCTATTTCCTCTATCTCAGCCCTTGTATACCGTCTGGTCGTTAAGTTGAACTGATTGCTCTTGTTGGACAACTGGGCTATCCTGTCCATATAGATCGGTTCAAAGCCCCGGATCGTTCCTTTCATTTCAAGGGATACAAGATAATCGCCATAATTGTCAAAGCTCGCCTCCAACTGCGCGCGCTTCGCGTTTTCCTTATACATCTCATTACGCTTGGCATCATCGGCAGATAAATTGGTCACCTCGAAAAAGCCCGAATGATCTATGACCCTTATATAATCCTCGACACTTCCTATCTCAGGCGATACTACGTTAAGCTGTGTACGCACTATTTCCCTCTCGGCCGGATTGTCATCCACAAAGACGAATGACTCGGGTAGAAGGTTAAGCTCGGCTGCCGTATCCGCAAGGTTCTTGCTCTTGGGATCCCAGTTGGCCTTGATCACTATGCAGTCATCGGGCCTTATTACCCCGTCCGGATGATTGAGCCCCGCTATGGCGTTCTCTTCCTCGTTCTTGGAGCATATGTTCAGGATGACTCCAATATCCTTCTGCTGTTTCAAGTATTCCTGGAACTCGCTGTATACCTGTCCCATTGAGGTCTCGGGACCTATCTCTATACCCTCTACTCCGTCGTCACCGACGATACCGCCCCACAATGTGTTATCAAGATCAAGTGCCAGCGCCTTCTTATTCTTACCGTATATTGACTTGATAATGTTGCTGACATTGAATGCCAGAGCCGGGATGGCTTCCATGGACAGAGAGTACTTATACATATGCCAGTACAGAGGATCTGACCATTTATCCAGTCCGTAAGTAGCTGAGAGATAATTGATATCCTGAATGAAGAAATCCTTATGCTCTCTTGCATAAGCCGCAAACCTCTCATTCAGCCTGTTTATATAGCTGACCCTGCCATGGATATCGGTGGCATCCGCATTACCCAACAACCTGTAAAAAGGGTATTCGAAATTGTTCTGGATAATGGGGCAATGATAAGTGTTCTCTATCTTACCCCACAACTTTAAGAAGTGGTCATAATCAGCATCCAGCATTGCATCGACCTCTTCCGCACTCATCGCAAGCGCCGGATACTGTCGTATGTTCCTGTTGCTCGTATGTATATATATGATATCCGGCTTAAATTCCACAAGCTCCGGATTGTCAAACATTACATCCTCCCAGTACTGAGCGTACTCACACTCGTAGAACGTTGGTCTAATGCCCTGATCGAGAAGGAACAGCTCCATTATCATCATAATATCATGTGTGGTGGAGCCTCCGAGAATGGCTATCTTCTTATCAATGAAGTTAATGTCCTGTTCAAGAAGCTGCCTTTTGATCGACTTTTTCTTCTTTATTATATATCTGCTGTCAAAGGGGTATTGTAATTCCTGCATGTAATATGTATCTCTCTCTTTTTTTCAGAGCGGAATATTAAGTTTTCTGCTCCTGATAGTTTCAAATTTTATACATTCAGTATATCTGATTTGAGATGGATTTGCAATCATTGAACTTATACTATTGCCGTTATCACTGTTTTCTTCCATTGAAAAATCCGGCTTTCTCCAGATAATCGAAATGATTCTCAATCCTGTTACCTACGGCATATTCCCGCAGGTTTCTGTTAACCTGCACAACAGGATTGTCTGCAATCTCCCTTCCGTTCTTTAATTCATCCGACAGAAGGTCTATCTGCTGCTGCATGATAAGCATCATCCGTGACATATTTCTCATTATTTCAATAATATTTCTGTGATTTCCCTGTATGAATTCGCCTATATCACCTTCAGCCACACGCAATACTGTCACTTCCGTGTACGACACAACGGTATATATTGCCTTACTGTGCTGAAGCAGCCCGAATTCCCCGAAACATCTCTGCGGTCCGATGATGCCGAGAATAACTTCCTTATCCGTACCGTATCCGGTATAGATTTCTGCGTTACCGCGGAGGATCTTGTACATGTTGTAATCCTCGTCCCCCTCCTTTAAAATCATAGTTTCCTTTGGGAAGGTTACCAGTCTTGTACTGTTTATTTCACTCAATTATATCTCCTTCCTCAGAGTATTCTGAAGATCTTCTGCTTTTATCCTGAGCGTGGGGGTTAGGTTCTCACCGTGAAGAACCCTCGTAACATATTTATAACTTTCAGCTTTGTTATCAAGCATGTAGGATAATGCCGCCATGATATAGTCAAAAGTATTCTCTTTGATACCGTTTATCGGAAAACTTTCCTTTAATTCCGCCTCACGGAAATTGGTATATGCATATTTAAGAAGCTTATACTCCTCTTTTTCACTCATTGGGTCTGTGTCTGTTACCGTTTCCCCGGCAATATTCATGGCCTCACGCCAGCCCCGAAGGAGCCATGCCGTGTAAAGAGCAGTATATCCCCTCTTTCCGTATTTTGCCTTGCGTATAAGATCACATCTCATAGCGGATTTATAATGCATGAGTGCTTCCGCATGATCGCGGATATCATAAGGCAGTTTGGCTGCCAGTGATTTAATCGTTTTATTCTTCTTTAATTCTTCAAGTTCGAATCTGTTTACCTTTTCAAAAGTACTTTCCATATCGGCATAACCGCATTTCGGACATTCCAGCACATAATACTTGATGGGATCCAGATTGACAAATCTTTGCCGCAAATCCAGATCCATTCCTTCAAGAAAAGCCTTTCCCGTACGCACAACTTTTGAAGTGAATTCCTTACCGCACACAGGACAGGTATATTTCTTATCATACAGAAGTCCTGCTTCATTGTACATCTTCAGCGGATCATCAAGTACAACATTCCTTGCTTCCAACATATTATCTGTGATCGGACTGCCCGGTAACTTTCCTCTCATGTCTGTCTCCTGTCATCTGCTGCTTAATCTGTGCTTTTCCTCAAGTTTTGTAAGGACACTCTCCTTAAGTACGAAATATTTAAGAAGAAGTTCGTTCATCGAATCGATCTGTGCTTTTCTGTGACCCATGTATGTATCAAAGAAGGCTGTCCAGAACTCAACACATATGTCACCTGAAAGACCGTAGGTATTCTGACAGTATCCCGGTTTCTTCTTTTCGATAGCAACACAGGATGCAAACAAAGCCTGCAGGTCAAAGATCGCATGTCCTCTGCCGCTTCCTGCCATATCAAGAAGAAGCAGATCCCTGCCTTTAACCAGAACACTGTTCAGGTTTATGTCACCGTGAACATAGGTGGGACTGTCCTGAATTGAAGAAATAAGATTAGAAAACACATTTATCTTACTGTCATTCGGATCATCTATATCATTTATCCATTCACGGTATCTGTCCTTTATATCAGGAAGCTTTCCTTTCGGTATTTCAGTACTGTGAAGTTCGGACATCATAACCGCAAGCATGGCGGCATACTGCCGGCACTTCTGCGGCTCCCTGCTCAGTAAATATGACAGACTGGTCATTTCAGCTATTTCATATACAATTCCGTATCCGAGTTCGCACTGTACGATATCGTAAGGTATCAGAGTCGGTATATCGAATGCAAGCGCTGTCTGAGCATATGAGCGTTCTTTTTTAATATCGGACATCGGAACGGAATTTCCGAATACTTTTACCATTTCATCTTCCGAAAGGCGGTATATTTCTCCGTTTAAGGCAGAACTTATCTTAGAACAGCCCTTTAAGGATATCTGCCGCATCTTCCTCTCTATTTCGAAGAAATCGGAAAATCCCGTAACATCAAAAATATCGAAAATTTCATCCGATACATTGAGTATACGTATTGTATTCTTTGCGGTTTTCTTAACCTTAAGAAGCACCCTTAATCCGGCACTTGAAATATAGTCAAGCTTTTCGGCATCAAAGGCAACATCAACTGTATCAAACAGAATGTTTTCATCCATAAGCTCGGCTTCGAATCTGTCTGCGTTACTAGAATCTATCTTTCCTTCAAGATAAAAGATAAGTGTTCCGTCTTTGAAATCATTTTTCATTGTCTTCTTCGATTCCTCTTTTATAAATATTTGTATTGAATGGATCCTAAACAGCGAAAAAACAGCTACAGTTATATAATATCATACAAAAGTGATGTTTTACAAAACAATTATCATTGCCTCCTACTCATTTGTATCAAGGCAATACTGAATGTCCTCTATTAACTTATTGATCCCTGCTGCCTCCTACCTTGTTCCACTGATCCGGGTCTGCCATAAATTCCCTGGTTACCGATCATACCAGATAACAACCGGTACAGTCATAAGATTTAATTGTCTGCTTTCATGTGTTTTTCTTTTCATTAGGATATTTCCTGTAATTGGGTATGAGGTTTTTCTTATTAATATATGAGTATGAGACCTGAATTGTCAACATCAGGGATGACAGATATATATTTATTATGTTATTATAATGACATGCGTTACATTTACAGGCTTTGTGACAAACATATGGGATTAAGAGATTATACTTATGAAACAAAACTTGATTACAAGATTATACAAATACGTGAAATCAATATGGGAAAACCTGAACCGGTCTATCTACGTCGGCGACCGCCTTACTTCAAACATGCGGGCACTTACACTGGTCAGCGTCGTTACCACTGTACTGGGACTCGTGCTTACGGTGATCAATATTTCCACACACCAGACTGTCATGCTGATAGCTTCCGTTATAACAAGCCTGGCCGGAATAGCCTGTGCATATTGTTCCGCCATTATAAAGAACCGCGAATTGGCGGAAATGATACCTACTCTCTTTTGCGCAATTGCATTTACAATCTATGCCCTCACCGGAGCAGCCGAAGGTTCCGCTATTCTCTGGTCGCTTCTCCTACCCATAGGATTAAGCTACTTTGTAAGTGTCAAATACGGTATTATTCTGTCTGTTTATTATTCCATATTATATATGATAATCTTTTATACACCCTTTAAGGAAATAATAAGTGGTTATTATACCGAAGGCTTCATGCAGAGATTTCCGCTCCTGTTTATATTCCTTTCCATTTTTACATGCTCGGCGATGATCCAGTACCACAGGACCTCCCTGTTTGAGATCGAACATACAAACAAGCTCACTGAGGAAGTAGCCAGACAGACTGCCGTTGCAGAGGAGAGAAGCAGAAGGATAGAACAGATGTCACTTCAGACTATCCAGACACTTGCCAATGCCATTGATGCAAAAGATCCTTACACAAAAGGACATTCAACCCGCGTAAGCCAGTACTCAGTAATAATCGCCGAGAAGCTCGGATGGAGCAGGGATAGGATTGATGATTTAAGATTTGCCGCACTTCTCCATGATATTGGAAAGATCGGTGTTCCCGACTCCATACTCAACAATCCCAGAAAGCTGACTGATGTTGAATACAGCATAATCAAATCTCATTCTTCCATGGGAGGAGAGATATTAAAGAACAGAACGCTTGTTAAAATGGCTGAGGATGTTGCAAGAAGCCATCATGAGAGATACGACGGTCACGGATATCCTGCAGGCCTTAAAGGCACTGAAATTTCGGAAGAAGCAAGAATAGTTGCCATATCCGATGCTTTTGATGCCATGAGCTCAAGCAGGGTATACAGAAAGGCCTGTGATCCCGAACACATAAGGAATGAATTGATCAAAGGAAAGGGGAATCAGTTTGATCCTGAGTATACGGATGTTTTCCTGAACGCATGGGAGACCGGACTTTTTGATGAAATAAAGAAAAATGATTCCGTCACTGACGGCACGGAGCTTGAGGAATCCTCCGCTCTTCTTCAGGAAGTCATGGAAACCTTTGTAACGCAGAGCGCTGTCGATGATATCGACATTACAACCGGAATAATGACAAGAACTGCCGGTGAGACTGTCATTGCACAGGCTATGAAGCTTGATGAAGGATGCTTTGTATTCTTTGACGTTGATAATCTTAAGAAGATTAACGACACTCAGGGTCACGAAACCGGAGATGAACTTCTTAAGCTGGTGGGAGATACACTCAAAGAAAACATAAAAGACAACCTATGCTGCAGACTGGGTGGGGATGAATTCCTCCTGTTCCTCAGAAAGGTTTCAAAGGCTCAGGCTGAATCCGAGGTTAAAAGGATAATAAATGAATTTGACAGTAAAAAGAACTCCGATCCCAAGCTTTCGGTTGCTTCTCTTTCTGCCGGAATGGTGATGTGTACACCATCAGATACATATATGAAGGTATACAGCAATGCAGACAAGGCACTTTATCACGTAAAACAGAACGGAAAGAACAGTTTCGGCTTCTATGACAGCGATTCCGAGGCAGTAAGAAATGAAGAACTCAATATGAACCGGCTTGTCAACGGCTTAAAGACCAGTGGAAGCTACGAAGGTGCCATGGGCGTTGAATACCGGGAATTCACCAAGCTGTATGAGCTTGTTGCAAATATAGAGAAACGCTTCTCCTGTCCTTTCAAGCTCATAGTTATCACTCTGGAAACAGTCAACGGTGATGCTCCCGATGTGAACGAACTTGAGAAAGCCATGTTTTACATGGAGCAGTCCATACATCAGACTATACGAGGCGTAGACATTCTTACAAGATACAGCAGTCAGCAATTCCTGATATTGCTGCTGGGTGCTGATGATACCGGCGTCACTTCCGCTGTAGACAGAATATTCAGGGGATACTACAAGATGAACGTAAGCGGAGCGTTTTCTCCATCATATACCGTAGCCGATTCTCAGGATATTTGAAAGAGTTAAAAAGCAGCATCAAATATCTTTAACTGTTCCTTCATTTTTAAATATTTCTTCTGCAAGGCAGGATCGGCAAATTCGATATCCATCATCTTTTTAAGATAACCATCTTCCTTTGCTCTCTGTTTAGATGAATCTTCAACAAGTCCGAAGTACAGGGTTATATGAGCCATAAGATAATCCGCCTTTGTCACCCTCTTTTTATAGTCAGCGGTTCTGTGTTCATAGAAGGCTTCTTCCATCGCAGGTGAAATATCCGCCTTCTTAAGTTCGTCAAACGTACATCCGTATACATTCTCATAACCACTCTCAATTACATTCCGGAAGATATCAAGCTTGTCGGCATCCCTTACTATATTGCAAAAGAGTTTTTCTCTTTCAGTCAGATTACCCGGAAGTGCATAATCATTGTGATACAATACAGCTTTGTACATGATTTGCCTGTCCGTATCTGTTATTTTGTCATAATCCGGTATAATGTCATCTGCGAGATGATGGACGAACAGTATATTGGCGCCGATCTTAGCATGATCATATTTCTTGGAATCTACAAACGAATGCGTCTTGACAGCCTGCCCGAACCTGGCAAAATCATGGAATTCACCGATTACCCAGGCCAGATCACAGTTGTAATCATCAAGACCCATATTCTTCGCGATCATCAAACAGTTCCTCGCGACTTCCTCCGTATGCTTTTTTTTGCGTTCGCACATTACGTGCACATCACCTTTTGTAACGTCATACAAAGAAAAGAATTCATCACAATTCCTTTTTATGGCAGATTTATCAAATATAAAATCTTTGCTTTCTTTCATATTGTAAATACCTTCCTAAATAAAGGAAATAATCTCAGCAAAAAATACAGGCTGTGATTTCTTTTCATGTTCCTGTTTTTAATTATATCGCATATTTCTTATTTTCCAATTGCTTTGGCTTGTATTTATAATTTATAATTTTTTAATAAATTTACATTCATTTCGGTAGTTATTTAAAATTTTCATCAAAAAATGTTATTTGTTATTCGCAAAATCGAATTAAATTACATGCCATCATAACATAAGACATTTAACAGAGTATATCCCGACCGGTTTTTGTCATTTTGATCATAAATTTAAGAGAAAAACATTCAGCGATCCTTCCGGAGAAAAGAATCCCGCTCATTTCTATATCATACGATTTTTAAACAAATTCCGGCCTGAAAAATCATATTTGCCCATTTATCATCCTAAAATCCGCAAAACTTTCCCTCATCAAAATCGCTTATTATTTCATGCACAAAATCCGTTCCTGACGGCCATGTATTAAATGTTGTTTTAGCGTACATTATCAACAGGATTTAGAATTTAATGTCTTTTCGCTCCTTCACTTTACTCCTTTATCTGACAGAACTCTTAATTTCTGTTTTAATTTCGTATATTTTTTCTTATATCATATATAAAAAGATAAACCTGCAAACCTTTGATTTTACTGCATTCTTCAAAATGTTGAAACGTAATGGTCCATATGATCAGGATATAAATCGTTAATCTCCCTATCCTGTCGGGCACACGCTTTAATGATTCTCTCCCTCATCTTATAGTATCTGTTAAAGAAACTATATTACCAAAACAAAGCGTATTTTTTATCCTCAGCTCGATTCGATCTGAGGATTTTAAATTTTCCACGTTATATTTTTAAATCTTACCTCTCAACATCATTAAAATTCTTTACCGGCATAAAAGAGAGAAGCAGGACAGTCTTTGTCGCAACTGTTACCACTTTCCCTCTTCTCCAAACATATGATCGGGTTTATCAAAAGTAAAACTGAACTTAGAGCTACATAATTAAAATTCTGTTTTCTGTTGATAACAACTGATTTTTACTTTAGTCCGACAGAGTAAAAATCCTCTTACACAAGTAAAAAATTTTCTTGATCTTAGTTATCTGTAAAAAAATAAGCCAGAAGAAAAAATCTCCTGACTCATTTTGGTTCATTTTATATAATTTCGGCTGTTATGTCGCAGGATTGCTTTTCCTGCTTCTCTTGCTTTTCTTCGGACGCTTTCTGAGCATCAGATAAAAATTAGGCAGGAGAAGCAATGTAAGCAAAGTGGAAGCAAACAGTCCGCCTACTATGACAACTCCCATACCCTGAAGAGCCTCCGCATTCTTCGAAAATTTAAAAGCTACAGGGATCATTGACAGTTCTGTTGTAAGCGTTGTTATCAGGATCGGACGTAACCTGTCCTTTCCCGCATGTATCAGAGCATTCCTGATCTCTTCTCCACCCTCAATGAACTGATTGGTCGTATCTATGTATATGATACCGTTATTTACTACGATTCCCGCAAGCATCAGGATTCCCAGAAGGACACTGAGCGATACCTTTACATCCATCACACGCATCATGAATATTGAGCCTATGGATGCGAAAGGAATACAGAACATTATAAGGAATGAATATCTTATAGACTCAAACTGAATGGCCATTACCATAAATACAAGATAAAGTGCAATGACTATCGCCTGTCCGACCGCCGTGAACTCTTCATTCATTGTATCCTGGATCGCATTGTCGATGAAATTAACACCCACCGGCAGCTCCAGTTCATCAAGCTGTGGTTTAACCACATCCATGATCTCATCCTTAGTTTCCGAGGTCATGACTGCGGTGATCGCTGCACTGAATCTTCCATCTGTACGTGAAACAGTCTGTGCAGCCTGGGCAAGATGTATATCGGCTATTTCAGACAAGGGTACATTGATGCCCTGAGGGTTAACAAAGGTCATTGTCCTGACCTCATCCAATGACCGGTAGTAATCCTTCGGATATTCCACCTTTATATTATAGGTATTGTTATCTATGGTCACTTCTCCTGCATCTGTTCCCGTCATATTGACATATATGAGCTGTGAGATCATTGATGCGCTGAAGCCGTTAGCCTGTGCAAGTTCGGGATCCACGCTTATCTTAATACCTGCTCCCCCACCTTCAACAGATGATGATACCGAAATTATCCCGGGAGTACTCTCCAGGATTGTTGTGATCTGGCGGCTGGCATTTCTCAACGAAGGCAGGTCATCTGCGGCAATATCGAATTCCTCAGCTCCACCCATGTTAAATGAAGACATACCTGTTGATGATCCGGCACTTACGGTAATATCACATACATCGGAATAATTCAGCAGACTTTTGTTCCACAGGTCAACAAGTTCCTGGGTAGTCATGTCGTTATCGTCTGATTTATAGGCAACGACCGTAGCACTGGAGGATGCCTCCGATATGTTTATACTGTAGTCATCGCACAGCCCGCTGTCTGCCACAAATTGTTCCAGTGATACTACGGTTTTATCAATAGTTTCAAGACTGAGTCCCGGTCTGAAGGTTACGTCCATTTGCACGATACCCTCGTCTGTCGCCGATATAAGCTCAGTCCTAAGACCCGTTGCCAACAGTATGGATGATGCGAGCATTGCTATCGATACGACAACAACGAGGACACTTTTATTAAGTATCCAGCCAAGAAAGCGACTGTACACTTCGGATAACTTCTGAAGTACTATAGACATGGGATTGTTCCTGCGCTCCTTCGGCTTATACAGTGAAAAGAACAGAGGAACAAGGGTTGTTGCCGAAAACAGTGAAGCAAGCAGGACAAATACAATGGTGAAGCCCAACTGCTTAAAGAACTGCCCCGAAAGTCCCTTAAGCAAAGCCAGCGGCAAGTATACCACAACGGTCGTTATTGTTGAGGCGACTACCGAATTTATAACAATTGACGTCCCCTCATAAGCCGCCGTCTTATAGTCAAGTTCATCGGCATGCTTCTTGAAACAAAGTTCGATAACAACCACTGCATTGTCTGTGATCATACCTATGGAAATGACGAGTGCATTCATGGAAATAACATTTAAGGAAATACCCGCAAAATACATACACACCAGAGCACATAGCAAAGATACGGGCATCGTGGATCCGACTATGAGTGAGCCCTTGATGTCTCCGAAAAACAGAAAAATGACTGCCATGGCGACAGCAACACCCAGAATAAGTGTCTTGACCACGGACTTAAGCATAGCAAGTATCTCATCGGCACTGTCATTGATAATACGGACATTGACATCCGGATAAGTTTCACTGAAATCATCAAGGATTTCCTTTATCTGCTTTGACAGAGTAACAGATGTCGAGGATTGTCTTTTCTTTAAGCCTATGCTAATGTCCTCACCCCCGTCATAACGCGAAAGAGAGTCCTTGTCAGATATGCCGTAATCAATATTGCACACATCATACAGATGTATTACAGCCCCTTTCTGAGTGGTTATCGGTACCTGTTTCAGCTTCTCTATATCGTCATAACGGACTTCTGTTTCCATATTGAGCTTCTGGTCTCCATAGGAAACACTGCCTGCCGGAATAGAGTAATTAACTGCTGTTATCGCCGCAACCACAGAAGAGGGACTTATTCCGTACTGGTTGGCGTATTCGGGTATCAGTTGAATGGAGATATACTTCTCATCACCACCGGTTATGGTTATGTCGGCAAGTGCGGCCGCTCTTCTTAACTGGGGTTCCAGCTTCTGGTTAATGAGGTTCAGCAGATCAAGATCCTTTGATTCTGTTGATACGGACAGAGTCATGTCATCAAAAGCATCCATTTCTATTTCAAGGATAGTGGGTTTGTCGGTCTTTTCCGGCAGATCATTGGCTATCCCTTCAAGCCTTGAACGTATGTCATCGTGAGCCTTGGATGTGTCTGTTCCGTAATTAAACTGCATGACAAGCACACCATAGTTTTCATAGGACATGGTCTGGGTTTTCTTAAGACCCGAGATATTGGAGCATGCATCCAGTATCTTCTCCATCACGTTCTCATCCACTTCCTCGGGAGATGCTCCGGGATAAGTAGCATATACAACCATTACAGGCATATTTATATCCGGCATGAGCTTAAGAGGCATTCCCGTTATTGATACAATTGAGAACAGTATGAGTCCGGCCAGTATTACCACCACCGCAACCGGACGGTTTAGTGCTGTTTTTGTTAAATGTTTCATCAGTCTGCCACCACAATAATGTTTTCCTTGCTTATACTGCTGTCCGTCATAACCTTGGTGCCTTCCTTCAGCCCTGATGTCCAGCTTGTGATCACAAGATCATTTGCATTAATCCCTTCTTTTATCTCGATCGAACCACCCTCGGATAGTCCGACAACCACATCCTTCCTTCTAGCGACACCGTTTTCGTTTACAAACAGATAAGCCTGTTCATTGTCGTAATAGACACTGTCGATCGGTACGGTAAGCGCATCCTTCACCTGTCTTGACGCGGCTCTTAAGCTTATCGTCGAATCATATGGCAGGGAGACAGACGGATCGAGAAGCTGTGCCTCAACCCTGTACAGTCCCTTACCGGCATCCAGTTCATCCGAAACAAGGATTATGCGTCCATCATAGGTCAACCCGTCTTTTTCCAGAGTTATCAGATCATCGGGATACATTTCCTGTGCTGATTTTTCGGCTACATAAAATACGATCTTAACCGCAGCATCACTCTTAATGGTATAAGCTATCTGGGTGGGTGAACACATATTATGCTCAGAGATGTTTATAGCCGTGATCGTTCCCGAAACGGGAGCATTGACCTTATAATACGAAAGTGCGGTCTTTGCGCTTGCCACTGCCGCGCTTGCCTGATCGACACCGGCACTTCCCGCAGCCACCTGGGCACCTCCGGCTCTGACCTGCGCTCCGCTTGCGGTCAGTTGCTGCTCAGCACCGATCGCCTGTGCAAGTGCACCTGAAGTGATCGTATAACGTGTATAGTTGTCAAAATCCTGCTTCTGTTTGTTTGCAAGCTCAGATGATTCGACAGCCAGACTGTAGGAAAGAGCTGCATTCTCCGCCGTGTTTCCGGCGGTATCCTTTTGCAGATACAACTGATCCAGAGCAGAATCGACGCTTCCCAAAGCCGCCTGTGTAGTTGAATAAGCCTCCGATGCTTTGTTATATCCTTCCTGAGCCTTATTTACTTCATTCTGAGCCGTTGTTATCGCCTGATCAAGCTCTGTAACCGAGGAAAATCCCATTGACTTGAGAAATTCTTCCTTTGTCATTCCGGGATTGTTGTAATTCTCATATTCTGTCTTTATCCTGTTAAGATCATTAAAAACCGCTGTTGCCTGTGACAGAGCCTCCTGAGTAATATTCATGGCAGTTCTGGCCTGATTGTCGGCTTCTTTCAATTCGTTCTTCTGATTTTCGGTATCTTTTATCTGTTCTTTGTAAAATTCATAGGTTTCATGAGCGGAATCGGAATTGATACCGGCCTGTCTTGCCTGCACATATGCCGAATCTGCTGCAAGCTGCATCTGCTGACCGGTAGTATCCAGTTTCCCGAGAGTTTCGTATGCCGAAACCTGTGTAGCTGTCTTGGATGCCTCCTGTGCTACCAAGGAAGCCTTTCCTGCTTCATAGTTGGCCTGTGCCGCATTAAGTCCGGCCTGCGCACTCTTAAGTCCCGCGTTTGCCTGGTCAAGAGCGATCTGAGCCGTACTGTCATCAAGTGTGAACAACAGATCTCCTGCATTTACGTGGTCACCCACTATATAATTGGCACTGAGCACCTCCGCACTTACCTTAGGTATGATATTGACCGTGCTGTCAGCCTCAACGGTACCTACGTAGTTAGACAAGGTTGCCAGGGACTTAACATCAGGCAATTGCTGTTTGACCATTATGGGCTTGTCGGCTATGCTTTCTTCCACAACAGCCTCTTTTTTCTCACATGCCGTCAGCATCATGGTTAAAATCATAAAGCCAAGAAACAAATTCGCTTTTTTCTTTCTCATTGTCATTCTCCTCGTATAGAATATCCCGATCAAAGTGCCTGTTCACCTGTGAAGATCACTGTTTAATGACCGGATCCGGTTTCCACAGCATGGCCAGATGTTCAAAATATCTTTGCCGTAATTCACTCATATTTTTATCGCTGAAGCCGAAGGCAATACCCATCACCCTGTTATACAGAAGCTGAAGTATTGTCGATGCGGCACATTCGAAATCCATTTCTCTTATCTCACCTTTTGTACATTTAACCTTCAACAGTTCTGTCAGCCATTGCGTGTTGCCGCAAATGGTATACAGAACATCTTCCTTAACAATAACATCCAGGATTTCCTCCTCACGAAGTATTGTCCGTATAACATCTACGTTATCAGTTACAACTGCCGAGAAATCCTGATATATGGTCTCCAGCATCTGTACAATGGGAAGCGCCGCATAATCATCTATATTCCTTTTTTCCTTAAAAGCATTCATGACTTTTGACAGACTGTCCTCATATACTTTTAAAAAAATCTCCTTTTTTCCACCCGGGAAATAGTGATACAGCAGACCGTCTGCCATATCGACACTACGGTTGATCTCCCGCATGGATGTAGCCCTGTAACCTTTTTGCATGAAAAGGCTGCTCGCAGATCTTAACAGCCTTTTTTTTGTTTCGGCTGCCTGAGCTTCTCTTTTATTCATTTATGTTCTCCTGACTTTTCGAATAGAGTTCTGAAGATAGAATCAGATTCGTTCAACGCGTGTTCAGCGAAATAGAATATAACATTCGTATAAAAATATGTCAATATGAAATTAGCAGAAGAGATGGGGAAGAGACGAAAACACGGGAAGACACCGGGACGGTTCCTTCCCCATGCCTTCCCGCATCTTCCCGTGTCTTATTATTTTATGGTATCGAAATTGATCACTTTCGCCTTCTCATATTCATCATATAGATCCTCCAATATCTTCTTAGCTTCTTCCTGATCGATATTTGAATAATCGCCTCCGTCATCCGAATCATAGAAATAGGTAACATTTCCGTCTGTGTCGAAGGTTTCTCCCGCTGTTTCCATTATCACAAGCCTGCCGTCAGTCACGGTGTATTTGGACATGAAATGATTACCGCCTGCGTAGAGCTTACCGTCCATTAAGGCTAAAGGATAAGCTGTTCCGCCTGCTTCGACATATCCAAGATACGAGGGTATTCCATCCTTGTAACAGAATATCTCGGCATCTATTGCAGCGAAATTACCGTCCAGATTATCATATGTACCGTTTGCAATAAGAAGCACATCCTCTTCGTCCAGAACGGCATTTGAATAGCCTTTACCTGCCTCAAGCTTGTCCACTATCTGTGTAAAGGTATCACAGCCTTCCATATCGATGTCCATAACGTGTTCCGCTTCTGCGGGAGTAAATTCAATAATGGGCTTTGAATCCCTTTCCTTTATAAGCCTGTCGAATTCTTCCTGACCTCCGGTAAAATCATTATTTTCATAAACGTTCTCTTCTCTTGTGAAGCCGGTAAATTCACCGCTCCCCGAATTGACACCGTCATCTATGCTGTCCTTATACATAAGACCGCCGTCTTCACTCATAAAGAATGTCTCATATGTATGATTGTCACCGGCATAAATGATACCGTCCTCAAGCCGCAGAGGATATGCGGAACCGTTTCCGTATACTGAAGATATCTGTACCGGTCTGCCCTCCTGCATCCTGTAAAGAGACATCTCGTTTGAAGAATGATCCGCCTCAAATACAAGGGGTGAAACTGCAAGAATATCGTCATCACAGCCGTAAACCTTAATATAAGCATACCCCTGTCCCTCCGTCAGGCAGGAGATAATGTCATCAAAATCGGTAAATTCAGTTCTTCCTGCCTGTTCCTGAAGGAAATCCTCATATCCGAAATCCTCTGTATTGGCATCTTCCGAATACATGCTTTCAGCTACAGCGCGAAGATCGAAACCGTCAAGATCCACGGCTGAAACACTGAGCGAATATGCTATACCGATCTCAATATCATACCAGGTACACAGATCCACGGTCTCATCATCACTTAAATAACGATAGGACTTTACTTGCATATTGCCGCCGCCCCAATTCGCAAGGGTGGATTCATCGGTCACTGTCCAGTCATAATAGAGACCGGAAATATCCTCATCCTCAGAAGCCCCGTATCTGTATCTTGCAGTGAACGAGAGTGTTTCATCCTGATTTTCAAGATCAAAATCAAGCTCAACCAATTCATCGGGTAAGTCTTCTTCATCCGAAGCATTATCGGATGCAGAGTCATTGATCCGCCATTTAACGTTAACCGCTTCATCCGGTGCCTTGAACAGGCGTGGGTATGCATTTAATTCGTCTTCATCGGTTATATCACGCCAGGGATTTGCCATACCGGTCATATCCGATCCGGATTCCGAAGCATCGGTCACCGCAATATCTCCCTGATCATCTGAACCTGTCTGATTGATATTTATGTTTATGTCCCCGCAGCCACCAAGTACAAGAGACATAACAGTGCTTATTACAAATATAGTTTGTTTTTTCATGGTTTCTCCTCTTTTCCGGCATGGGATTACTCCAAATGAAACGGAGTTACCATACCTCTTTATATTTTACATTATCTGTTTTACACCACTTAACAGCCGACTTGTTTTCTGGTGTATTAAGATAATTAGTACACTTAATATAATCCATAAATGATATTTTGTCAACACCGGTCGAGGCTGTCTGTACAGATCCTTTCTTTTTAACCCGTTCTTTTTTGCACCTTTAGGCCAGCCCATATCTGCCGCAAACATATACAGAGCTCTCGGGAACCTGTAAGCATCTGCGTAAATGTCCTCAATCTCTTTTAAATCATTGATCGCGGCCGAAAGCTTATTAAGACCTTCCGCCGCATTTTTTGCTGGTCCTTTATCTGTTGATGTTATAATAGAACCTATCATCTCACCGGCACCTATCGCAAGACCTCCGCCGTATATGAAGCCGCATTTCTCACACCAGCTTTT
>CAMORO010000037.1 GCA_946623875.1 uncultured Lachnospiraceae bacterium
GTAACTGTTGGTACGCATGAGCAGCCGTTTAACAGGCTTATTGAATGCGTGGATAAATTAAGGAAAAGTCAAATAATAACGGAAGAAGTCATAATCCAGAAAGGGTATTCCGATTATAAGGCTGAATGCTGTGAGACGAAGGACTTCTACCCTCAGAAGGAAATGATGGACAATTACCGGAAGGCAAGGATAATAATAATGCATGGTGGTCCAAGCTCCATGATCGAGTCCCTGCGTGAGGGTAAGATCCCGATAGTCGTTCCCCGTATGAAGAGTTACGGTGAGCACATTAACGATCACCAGATTGACTTCTGCAGGGCGGTTAACAGCCGTTACAATAATATTATTCTGATAGAAGATATTAATGAACTTGAGAATGCCATTGTTAATTATGATGAACTTGCGGGAAGCAGGTTGAAGGACAGATTTTCCAATAATGTGAGATTCTGTAAAGGATTTGAACGGATCGTGGAGGAGTTGTGAAGATAGCTGTAAATGCTGTGCTGGCTTACGCACAGCCGCGGGGAATAGGGAACTACCTGAATATATTATTACCTGCACTTGCCGATATTGATAAGACCAATGATTATTACATTTATTACGGCAGATGGATGAGGAATTATACTTTTACGGGTATTAAACAGGACAATTTCCACCTGATAGAGCTGGAAATGAACAACTCGCAGGTAGGAAGGAACCTGTTCCTGAGTATTAAGCTTCCGCTTATGGTTAAGAGTCTTAAGGCGGATATTTACTGGCTCCCGGATTCGAGGGCAACATTTATTAAGCCCTGCCGGGTCGTATCGACCATCCATGATCTTGCCGAGTACGAGCTGCCCGAGAAGTATTCACCCATCGTAGCCTTGGTAAGACGAACATACCTTAAGAGACAGGTTGCCATTTCCGATCATATTATTACGGTATCCGATTATTCGCGGAAGGATCTGTGCGGCAGGTTCGGCCTGAGAGATGACATGATCACCGTAATACCCCTTGCGCTGAATAAACAGACATACAGAATACAACAGCCGGAAGATGTACAGGATTACTTTTTGTTTGTGGGTGAGATAGAACGCGCAAAGAATCTGAATGTACTGATAAGAGCCTATATACAGCTTGATAAGGAAATAAGAGACAGATTCGAACTGAGAGTGATCGGTAAGAAGGGCAACAACTACGAAGAAATACTGTCCATGGTAAAGGAAGCGGGAATAGAAAGCAGGGTCAGGTTCTACGGATATCTTTCGGATGAGGAGCTTGACGAGATGTATCTTCACGCTTATGCGTTTGTTTTTCCGTCGCTGTTTGAAGGCTTCGGATTTCCTGTCCTTGAAGCGATGACCAGAGGAGTTCCCGTTATCTGCTCCGATTCAAGCTCCATACCGGAGGTGGGAGGAGATGCTGTTCTGACCTTTGAACCGCATGATGACAGGGTACTTGCAGGACATCTCAGGGAACTGACGGTGAATAAGGAGCACAGGGACAGGCTGGCCGCACAGGGCATTGACAGAAGCAGACATTTCAGCACTGATGCTCTGGCGAGGAATACGCTTAAAGTATTTATGAAATATGCTTGCGATAATCATATTAAATTACAGATCTTATAAGGATACGGTTGAACTGATAGAGAGCATTGAGAACACAGAACGCTACACCGGCTCTGTCGGGATATTTGTTGTTGACAATGCTTCCGGCGAGGAAGAGAGAAATAAACTGTCCGGTTTAAGGGATAGATGTGAACTTCTGCTTCTTGATGAGAACAGAGGCTATGCGGCGGGTAATAACGCAGGTATCAAAAGGGCAGAGGAGCTGGGATATGATGCTTTTCTTATAGCAAACAGTGATACCAGGGTTATAGATAATGGAACCATATACAGATGTTATAAGCATATGAAGGACAGGAACATTGCACTGCTTGGCCCGAGAATGATCGATGAGAAGGGTAAGGATGTATCGGGATACGTTGATGATACCCCGATGGGGCGCACCAAAAGACATCTGACGGATAAGGAGACACCATGCAGAGGGCTTGTCGGAGCATTTATGTTTATCGATAAGAAAGTGATCGATACTATCGGATTTATGAATGAGGATTATTTTCTGTTCCTTGAGGAGACCGACTACTGCGCAAGGGCTGATATTAAGGGTTTGAAGATAGTCTATTATCCTAAGGAGACGATCCTGCATAAGTGTTCGCTTACAACAGGGGAAGTTGCGGATTACTATACAAGCCGTAACAAGTTCATCCTTGCGCGGGAAATATATGGTGCAAATACCTCAGTATTGGCATTGGTTCATTTCTTCAGAAGTATATTGTTTTCGTTAAGGGTCATTAAGGAAGGCTTTGAACCGGGAAGAAAGCCCGATGTCGGTATCAGGCTTAAGTACGTCTGGAAGGGATATGCGGACGGGGTTATGAAAGTCCGTGGTAAAGTAGAGCTGTAACATATTTGTAGTGATCCGGGGTAGATAAATGCATCCCACAATAACCATAATAACCGTGTGTCTTAATTCGCAGGACACGATAGGAAAAACAATAGACAGCGTAATATCCCAGAAATATGATGCTCTGGAATATGTTATAGTCGACGGCGGTTCGACGGATGATACGCTTAATATCATAGAAGGATACCGTGACAGTCTTTTCGGTGTGCTTAAGCTTGTAAGTGAGCCTGATAATGGCATCTATGATGCGATGAACAAGGGTATCGCCATGGCAACGGGAGATCTTATCTGTATGCTCAACAGCGACGACCGGCTGACTGATGGCGCCCTCAATACGGTGGCAGACGTTTATGATGGTGACAGATATACGGTGATCTACGGTATGCAGCGCCGCATTAAGGATGGCAGGGTATACAGTTGCGGTTTTTACGGACATGAATTTCTTGACTGTGTTAACATTCCCCATCAGGCCGCCTATGTATCAAGGGCAGCATATGAAAGGTTCGGAACATATGATACGAGGTACAAATGTAATTCCGATCACGATCTTATGATTCGTCTGTATAACTCCGGTGAAGTGACTTTCCATCCTGTCGAAAAGGTGCTTGCCGACTTCCTTGAAGGCGGTATGAGTTCGGGTTATATCGGTCATATAGAGGATGCGAAGATACGTAAGAAGTACGGCTTTATCGGTAACGGTCAGTATATATATCTTGTTTTTCGCGCGTGGTTTCTCAGACTTATCGGAAGGATATAGGTAATGAAGATCCTTTTGCTTTCATATTCATTGACAACATCTTCACCTGCGCTGAGACTTAAGAAGGCACTGGAGAGCAGGGGGGAGCAGGTCACCCTGCTCACTATGACGGCAACTGAGGGGGTGGCGGCCCAAAAGGGTGTGGCAGTCATTACGCCTTCACATCTTTACAGGATGTACGAGTATGTAAGCATCAGGCTTAAGAATGCGATCTTCAGATTTATATACAGGAATAAGAAGCCGTCATACTTTTCGGTTGGCAATCTTGGGATACCGTACAGGTATTTAAGGAAGTATGTGTTGGAGGCAGATGTTGTAAATCTTCATTGGGTGACCGGCTTTATAAATTATGATGACATCGAAAAGATACGCCGGGATGCAAAGAAGGTCATATGGACGCTTCATGACTGTTGGCCCTTTACGGGAGGGTGTCATCATGATGAGGGATGCAACGGCTTTGAAAAAGACTGTGGCAGATGCCCGCTCCTCAATTCAGATAATGTCCATGATATTACCCATTATATAATGAAAAGGAGCAAAAAAAGCTTTGCAGCTTGTTTGGATGATGCAAAGGATCCAAAAGGCAATGCCGGAGCCCGGGTAAAAAGAAAACTTAAGGAAATAAACATAGTTGCCCCCGGTACATGGATGGCTGCAAGGGTGAGCCGCAGTTCTCTGTTTGGAAACAGCAGATGCAGCGTTATTCCCAATGCACTTGACTGTAATATCTTTAAACCTCTCGACAGGCTAAGCTTAAGAGAGGAATATAATATCCCCGAGGATGCACGGGTGATATTGACAGGGGCGGTTCATATGGATTCGCCTTATAAGGGATTTGAGAAGCTTAAGGAGATAATAAAAAAGCTTCCCCGGGATATATTTCTCCTTACCTTCGGAAGGGTTGATGACCTTGCTGATGTATGCGATGGGATAAACCTGAGGCAGTTCGGGTACATAGATGATGAATCCGAAATGGCAAGGATTTACAATCTGGCAGATGTTTTTGTCCTTCCTTCCCTGCATGAAAATCTTCCTACTGTGGTGATGGAGAGCATGGCCTGCGGCATACCGGTTACGGCATTTGATGTCGGAAGCGTACGGGATATGGTGTCCCATAAAAAGGACGGTTATGTGGCTGCATGTTATGATACGGATGACTTTGCCGAGGGTATTAAGTGGTGTATGGGATCAGGTCAGGGGATCGCCGGCAAAATGGCAGATAAGATCAGGTTATTTGCGGATTACAGTATTGTCGGAAATAAATACATAGATGCCTACAGTGAATGATAATACATAATTACATGGTAAACAGTAAATATGCTCCCGTGGTAATATTTGCATATAACAGGGAGAAGGAAATAAATAAACTGATCGTATCCCTGTCAGACAATGAATTGGCACCTGACAGTGATGTTATCGTGTTCTCCGACGGACCAAAGGATGACGGGGATCTTCCTGCGGTAGAAAATATAAGGAAATATCTTGACAGTATCGGGGAAAAGAGTCTCTTTAAAAGTGTATGTGTTTATAAGAGTGAGAATAATAAGGGTTTGGCTTCTTCCGTCATTTCAGGTGTAACAAAGGTTATAGAGGAATACGGAAGAGTCATCGTGCTTGAAGACGATCTTGAGATATCAAAGCATTTTCTTGTATATATGAACAGGTGTCTTGAGTACTACAGACCGGATGAACGGATATGGTCTGTAAGCGGTTACTCACCTGAAATGGGTACATTAAAAGGATATGATAAGGATGTGTATTTGAGTTCCAGAGCATTCTCGAACGGCTGGGGAACATGGTCGGACCGTTGGAACAGGGTTGAGTGGGATACGGACACACTTCTTCGATATGCGAAAAATCCTTCCAAAAGGCTCAGGCTTGGCAGGGGAGGGAACAACCTGCTTGAAATGCTTACCGCACAAAAGAGAGGACAGATAGATTCATGGGCCGTCAGATGGTGCGCATCCATGTGTATTAATGATATGTACGCTGTAGCACCGACAAGATCTTACGTTGAAATAGGCGGTCTTGATAACGGAACCCACTCATCTGACTTAGATAAAGAGAGATATCATATGCCGGGATACACAGATGAAATTGCCGACTGGTGCGCGGAAGGACTGTTTCCCGATAAAGATATAAACGCCGGGTTAAGGAGAATATTCCATATATCCCTGATAAGACGTATACGGATTGAACTGGGATATTGGAGAAGAAGGATACAAAACAGGGAAAAGAAATGAAGGATGGAGTTAATGTTTACTGTCTGGCATATAATCATGAAAAATTTATAGAGAAAACTCTTGAAGGATTTGTAAATCAGACAGTTGATTTCCCATATAAGGTTATAGTACATGATGATGCATCCACTGACGGAACGGCAAAGATAATACAAAAGTACGCATCGGACTATCCCGACATAATATATCCTGTATTTCAGAAGGAAAATCAGTACTCAAAGGGTAAAGAGATATACTATGAATATATAGTACCTCTTCTTGAATACAAATATCTTGCGATCTGCGAGGGGGATGATTATTGGACAGATAACAATAAAATAAAAAAACAGTATGACTATATGATAAACAATCCCGATACGGTTATGACGGGACATAATACCGAAAAGATAACCGTTGACGGAGTAAGCCTCGGGAAGCTCAGCTGCCTGGAGGAAGATTGTGATATAAGTACAGAGATGCTGATCGAAAATACGGTTGCATGTTATTTTCATACAAGTTCATGCATGGTCATCGGAGATCTTAAAACAAATTGTCCGAAGGAACTCAGGATCCCCGGGGTAGGAGATCTGCCTCTTGCGATCAATGCATCATTAAACGGACGCATACACTATTTTAATGATACCATGTCCTGCTACAGAACAGGAGTAAGCGGAAGCTGGTCTGAAAGGATTAAGAGCTCCGATGAGACGATTTTAAAGCACTGTGATGCACTGATCGGATTCTACAGCCGTCTTGATAATTATACGGATAAGAAATATACACGATTGTGTATGGACAAGGTGATCCAATACGAACGTCAGAAAATGATGATGCGGAATAAGTTCTATGAACTGTTCACGGATAAAGGACTGCGTGAAGTGTGCAAAAGGATGCCGTTACGTGAAAGATTAAGGACATACAAATGGATGCTAAAAAAAGATATTCAAAAGAAATAGTTTTTTCCAACCTGATATGGCGGTTTGCTGAACGCATGGGTGCTCAGCTGGTATCTTTTGTTGTGTCTGTTGTGCTTGCAAGGCTTCTGATACCCGAAGTATATGGAAAGATCGTATTAACGAATGTTTTTATCATGATATTACAGGTCTTTGTGGATTCGGGTTTTGGAAATGCACTGATACAGAAGAAGGATGCAGACGAATTGGATTTCTCGTCTGTTTTTTATATTAACCTTGGGTTCTGTATTGTTCTTTATAGCATGCTGTTTCTGGCAGCTCCTTTAATTGCCGGTGTCTATGCGGATCCGGAAATGACGTGGGTGATCAGGGTACTTGGTCTTACAGTGATCGTTTCCGGAGTGAAGAATATACAGCAGGCATATGTGTCAAGGAAAATGATGTTCCGCAAGTTTTTCTTTGCCACACTGGGTGGTACTGTTATATCGGGTATTGCCGGTATCATACTTGCTTACAACGGTGCGGGAGTATGGGCTGTTGTTGTACAGCAGTTGTCCAATGCTTTTATAGATACCTGCATACTGTGGGTAACTGTCAGATGGAGGCCGTCGGAAGGTTTTTCCTTTGACAGGATAAAACAGCTGTATTCTTATGGGTGGAAGCTGTTGCTTTCGTCGCTGATCGATGTGACTTACAATAATCTGCGATCGTTGATAATCGGACGTGTATACAGCGGATCGGATCTTGCATATTACGATCGCGGACAACGGATTCCGAGTCTTGTGGTCACAAATATAAATGCAAGTATTGACAGTGTATTGCTTCCCGTGATGAGCAGTGAGCAGGATAATGTTACGAGAGTCAGGGAAATGTGCCGCAGGTCTGTAAGTGTGTCGACGTATCTGATAGCACCGCTTATGCTTGGCCTTGCAGCTGTGTCCAAACCACTTACAGTCGTTCTGCTTACCGATAAATGGATAGAAAGTGTCCCCTTCATGAGGATATTCTGTCTGATATTTATGCTTTACCCGATACATACGGCTAATCTTAACGCCATAAAAGCATTGGGACGAAGTGATATATTTCTGCATCTGGAAGTGATCAAGAAGGTGATCGGAATTGTTGCACTGCTGTTGACTATGATGATAAGCGTGAAGGCAATGGCCTACAGCCTCCTTCTTGTTTCTGTCATAAATCAGATCATTAATGCGCATCCCAATAAAAAACTTATGGATTACGGATACACAGACCAGCTAAAGGACATAGGCTTAAATATGGTCCTGGCGATCGGAATGATGCTTGCCGTATATCCCTTATCGAACCTGAGTATACCGATGTGGACGGTGCTTCTTGTTCAGATCATAACGGGGATGGCTGTATATCTGATCCTTTCGGTTATATTTAAACCGAGGGGATATATATATTGCAGTTCATTAATAAAGGAACATTTGGGAAGATGATTGTCTGTGGAGATATTACATGAAAAAGGACGGATCGGGAAAAAGGATAATAGCTGTTTTTTCGGGATATAATATGAGAGGTGTTGTATCCTTTCTCAGGTCTCTTGCTTCGAATGAGATAGATGATTACTGCATAATAGCGATCGGTGAAGATCCGATCCTCAATACGCAGTATAAAGATAAGGTTGTTTATGTAAGGGAAGATATCAGCCTTAATATCAGTAATATGATAAAGATTACGGATAAGATAAAGACGGCAACAGGGGCTGAGGAGATTGTGATAGCGCCCAGTACCGAAGGACTGATCCGGTTTGTACTGGATAACAGGGAAGTATTGGAAGGGATGGGGTGTGTTATTCCCCTGGTCGACCGGGATCTGTATATAAGGATATCGGATAAGCTGTCATTTTACCGGTTGTGCCGTGATCATGGGCTGCCTGTTCCGGATACATTTGATCTTCCGGATACATTCGATATCCCTTTTGTGGCAAAGACCCGATGTTATACCCAGAGGAACGGAAGGAAGGTAGCTCCTGTTCTGGTCACTGACAGGGAGGAATACGATCTCTTCAGGGAAAGCTGCAATGTCGGGGATTATTTTTACGAAGAATATATAGAAGGGGAAAGTATATATCTTTTATACTATATTTCCCGGGATAAGAAGGTCATCTGTTTTTCACAGAGAAATCTGATACAGCTAAAAGGCGGAGGATCGATGATCGCAGCAGAATGTGCGGATCATCATAACACGGAAATTGCGGACAGATATGAAAAAATGCTCATAGATGAAGGCTTCTTCGGGATTATCATGATAGAGCTCAGGATCAATGAACACGGCTGCTATATGATAGAGGCCAATCCGCGGTTCTGGGGACCTTCCCAGCTGTTTGTCGATGCGCATGTTCCGATATTCGAAGCATTTCTTATGGATATTGGTTTTATTGATTCTGTTACGGAAACAGGGATAGATAATACGGTTAAGTACTATTGGTCAACCGGGATAAGGGATCTTGCAATAAATGATATAAGCTGCGTTATGCACAGAAGCAGTGACAGGTTTATGAGTGAGATCGGCAGGTACAGGAAATATGACATATATAACCGGCCTGATACAATAAACATATTTATTGAAGAAGCGAAGGAGAAGTATGGGGAGATCCTGACCGGGCTTTATGAAAAAGCCGGAAAACATTCGGGTTATCAAAGACTCCCGGATGAAATAGCAAAGATCATCACAACAGGGACAGCCTATGACAGAAGGCGTGACCGGCATGAAAGGGAGAGACTGGATTATATATTAAGATATGTGGATGTCAACCATAAGCTGATTGCCGATGTGGGAGGGAATACCGGGTTCTTTACTTTTGAACTGGCTAAACTTGGCGGAAATGTTGAGTATTACGAAGGCAATCCGGATCACGCAGAGTTTGTACGTATTGCAAGTGAACTGTACAGGGAAGATATAAGAGTATATGGCCGGTACTTTGATTTTGAGAAAACCGGAAGATCATATGATATCATTTTATGCCTGAATGTATTACATCATCTCGGAGCGGATTTTGGAAGAGCGGCGGATATATCTCATGTAAAAGAAGAGATAGCAGCATCTGTTAACGCGATTGCCGCAAGATGTAAATATCTTGTATTTCAGCTTGGCTTCAACTGGATGGGCGATGTACAAAATTGTCTGTTTGAGAACGGGACCAAGCGCGAAATGATCGATTATGTCAGAGAGAATGTGGGTGATAAATGGGATATATTGCACATAGGAGTACCTGTTCGCAGTGAGGGCGGAATATCTTATATGAACCTTAATGATAATAATATTGAACGTGATGATTCGCTGGGTGAGTTCCTGAACCGACCGATATTTATCATGCGATCGAAACTCAGGTAAGGTTACAGCCTGATCATTTTGGGTTTTTAAAAAAACTGTACAATCTGTAAAGAAGAAGGCTTCTCATAAATAGAGCGATCCTTTTGCTGTGAAAACACTTATATCGTTTGACGGACATATTCAAAGTATGTGGCTGTAAGGAACGGATAGCGAGGCTGTCTTTGACGGACAGCTGTTCATGATTTTTCATTATCGTGGTTATAAACAGCTCCAGATACCATACGGGAAGAGCTGTATTTATCCCTGCGGTGCTGTTTATGAAGGCGTCGGCGTCAAGGTAGAGCGTACACATATCGTTTATGATCGTCCTGCTGTCCGTATTCGTGGTTATGGAACCATTGCGGTATCTTCTCATATACAGAGGTTCATCAAGTACCGATATCCGTCCGGACAGTGGGATCAGCCTGATGAACATAAGGCTGTCTTCCGAATAAGACAGCTGTTCATTGAAAAACAGATTGTTTTCCTTTAGGTGATCGAGTCTTGTCATCATCATACAGCTGCTGCAGTGATGTGCATCGTTGTTTCTTACAAGTTCCTCAGACAGGACGCTGCCTGAATACACTCCTTCGTAATGACCGTTATACCGATATTTATTGTTGTGATCAGTAGTGTTAATGTCATCGGTGAAGGTGCATGCGGAGAACAGGATTACATCCAGGTCATTTGCTTCGGCATTGGAGTAAAGGAGCTGCAGGGTATCCTTTCTGATACAGTCATCTCCGTCGAGGAAGTAAATGTATTTACCCTTGGCGTTTGCGATCCCTGTGTTCCTTGCCGCGCTGAGTCCGCTGTGCGGTATGTTTATGATACGAAACCGGTCGTCTCCTGTTATTAAAGCCTGTGCCAAAGAGACAGAATCATCTGTTGAACCGTCATTTACAATGATTACTTCGTAATCCCTGAATGACTGTTCCGTGACACTGCTCAGGCAGACCTTAAGATATGGGGCAATGTTATATACGGGTATTACTACCGAGATTTTTACATTCATTATGTTTTATACCATTAGATCTTTTGTTACCTTTTTAACCACTTTATATTTTTTTTGATTTTTTTGCAAGATGGAACATATTACAGATCATTCGGATCCGAGGCTTGATGTATATGCTAGGCTTACGGAACCGCAGCTAAGAACAAAATATGAACCGGATATGGGACTGTTTATTGCTGAGAGTCCGATGGTGATAGAAAGGGCTCTTAATGCCGGATATGTGCCCGAGTCGGTGCTTACCTGTGAGGAGGCTGCAGCCGGACATGGGAGAGAAGTGACCGGGCGTATACAAAAGGAGTATCCGGAAGTGCCTATATACATAGGGAGTAAGGAGGCGCTCAGCCCAATAAGAGGTTATCAGCTTACAAGGGGGGTGCTGTGCGCGATGAAGAGGCATTCCCTGCCTGATGCAGACAGTATATTAAGAAGCAGCAGCCGGATAACGCTCCTGTATGATGTTGAGAATCCCGCCAATGTAGGTTCCATCTTCCGCTCTGCGGCAGCCATGTTTATGGATGCCGTGCTGCTCACTTCCGACTGTGCCGATCCGCTGTACAGACGTGCTGCCAGGGTGAGTGTGGGAACGGTTTTTTCGATACCCTGGACGTATGCGGGCAGCGTGGACATTTCGGGCATATACGGCGATGCGGTAAATGATCATAAACCTGCAGGATCGGACGGATCCGGACATTATAAAAATAATGATGTGATAGATCTTCTTCGCAGTAACGGGTATACGACGCTTGCCATGGCACTTTCGGATGACTCGGTATCTGTATCCGATAAGCGTCTTAAGGAATATGATAAGATCGCGGTCATAATGGGCAATGAAGGTTACGGATTACCGCAGCGGGTGATCGATGAATGTGATCATACCGTGAAGATACCGATGGCTCATGGTGTGGATTCCCTTAATGTGGCCGCAGCAAGTGCGGTGGCTTTCTGGGAACTGTCAAAATGACTATTGAACTTTTACAGGCTTACGTATATAATACATTGCGCTAAGATCATAACTGATATATTTGATGAGGAATACTGATGAAAAATAAATATATAAGAACGCTCCTGTCGGTTCTTGCGGTGGGAGTTGTGCTTGCCGGATGTTCGGATAATGCATCAAAAGATGCGGCTGCGGAAGCGGATGCAGGAGAGACCGTATCGGAGGAGATGACGGATAACGGAGCATCGGATGGATCACAGACTGACTCCGTAATAGAGATAGAAGATGATGGGGATGACACTGCATCCAATATTGTGTTTGAAGAGGAAGAAGACAGCGGAGACGTACAGCAGACGGCAGATACGGACATATCTTTTACAGGTAAGCCGAAGAACAACGGAGCCCATTTCGTCAAGCTGGATGACAGGGTATTTTTCAGGGTTCCAGATAAGGAGGGACTTGATGTTGCCGGATTGTTCGGCGAGTATATAGACACCGAGAGCGGACCTACGAAGCTCGTTTCCCATGACACCAAAACAGGTGAGACTAAAGAGGTGTTTGATGATCACGGATACAGGGGAATATTCATAAAAGGAAGTACCATGTATCTGAATGAATGGGATAACAGCGGGGATTCTCCGATCGACAGGCTCGGCATTTATGATATGAACAGTGATTTTGCCGCCAAGTATTCCGCCGGTGAAATGGTAATGAAGGGTGCAGCCGACGGCAGCGCGGTGGTAACAGGGTATTACGACGGCGATAAGGACGGATATATGCTGCATGCATACCTTGAAGACGGACAGGAATATGATGTTGACGAGAGTCATGTGATGGAGTGTATCGCCTGCGACAGGAACAGGCTGTATTATACCACCTTTGACTATGAGACGGGTGATCACAAGCTGTTTGAATATGACTATTCCTCAAGGACAAGCATTGAACTTGGGGACATCCCGTCCGATGCAAGCGGCGACGGGAGCGGTAATCCCGGAGAGGTCAAGGATGCTGTATGTGATGACGGAGGCGTTTATTTCAGTCAGCACTATTATCAGGGAACGGGACATTTCGCTTCGAGTGTTTTCTACGTGACCGCCAAGGCAGGCGGGAAGGGGTCCTTAAAGAGTGAGGAAGCAGACATCAATTTCGAGGAAGAAGATGACAGCGCACCTTTTGTTGTGCTTGAGGAAGGAAAGATCGATAAGGACGTAGACGGAATTCCGTTTGGTGCTTCATATGCAAAGGGTGATGTTCTCGTATGGTATGATAATGAGGGTAAGGCTCATGAGGTACCTGAAAATGACAGCAGGAAGCTTTCGGTAAAGGGATACGAAACGGATGATGACGGAAATATGGTTTCCGAAGTTGAATGTATCGAGTATGTTGATGGTATCCTGTATGGTATCCACAATAAACTTGAACGCTCCGAAGCGGATGACATAGGCTGGAGAATGGCTTACAGAAGAACAAAAACATCTGTATTTTCCGTAGATGTTAACAGCGGTGAGGAGAAGATCCTGTATACCGTAGAGTGAAGATAACAAAAACAGGGTGCGTTACCACACCCTGTAATTACCGCTCAGCGCAAGAAAGGCGAACATATAGAGGCAGTTGTCATAGTATCTTTTGACACCTTTCCTTAACGGAGTATCGAAGAAATCGCGTATCCAACGATATGCGGTTTCTTTTGTTTTATCATCCGGATCATCACGCAGCATCGCCAGAGCGCCCTGAGTAGTGGCGGCCTGCATTCCGATGGGGTGTAAAGCGGGCTCGTCAAGCCTTGTCCCGTCCGTTTCAAATATGGAATAGCGTGTATCTTCGGGCAGTTTGTCAAGAAAAGTTATTAGCTTTCCGGGAGCTGATAGATGTCCGCAGTCTTCACCGAACCATTCACAGTCAAGTCCTATGTTGGCAGCGGTACGGTACGAATCGGAATAGAACCAGTCATGTCTCTGCGGATGTGAGTTCCACCGGGTCGGGCCTTTAACGGGTGAACCGTCAAAATGTGCATACTCCGCACTCATTCCGGTATCCCTGTCACATGCGATGGCAAGGTAGTTACGGCTTGCTGTGGCAGCCTCTTTAAAGAACTGTCTGTCTTCCTCATTGGCCCACAATGCCCACAGTTCATAGAAATGCGGGAGATGATATGAAGGGTCGGTAAAGGAACATCCCGCAACAAACAATACCTGTTTATTGTCGTGATTCCACATGGGCGCTCCCGGACGACCGTTCCCGCCCTTGTGAAGACAAGCGTTGAGTATTGCCCGTGCATGCTTCGAATATTCAAATATACCTTCGCCGTCACCCCATCTGTGTGATGCGAAGAACAGTGACATCGCGAAAAATTCTTCGCCATCGGGAGCGGCGCCTTCCGAATTGTGTACTCCGTCAAGGCTGCACGACCAGGCAAAGTAGCCTTCCTCCGGACCTTTCTTCTGCCACATGTAGGTGTAAGCCCACTTCCATATCCTGTCAAATTCCTCTTTTTTATCAAGCTGGACACAGATCATCATGCCGTAGGACATTCCTTCAGTACGGACATCCGTGTTTCCGGTATCCACGAGATAGCCCATATCTTCGCCGGCTTCATGATATATGCGCGTGTCTTCATCTCCGTAAAAGAAGGTGTTGAACAGTTCATCAAGCCTTTGACCGATCTTTTCCTCTTCTATTCCGGCTTCTTTGAACAGGTTTCTGTATACGCCTGTTTTAAATGCGTTCATTCCGTTACCATCCTTATTTCCCGGGGCATGTGCTGTTTCGCCTCTCTGATCATATCATTATATATGGTAACATATATATATGGATACATTCCACAGAAAAATCGGTATTTTTATGTAAATTTACAGAAATATTGTTGTTTATCCCCTGAAATTATTGTATTATATATACGGAAAATATCACCAAATCCATTCAGTGAAAGGAAGACAATATGTTAGCGACACTTATTCCTTTATTCGACGAGAATATGTCAGTCAAGGCATATTCATTGTTTACGCAGAAGGCTAATTACCTCGCGAATCCGATATATTTGGGAACCGGCTTCAATGACGGTGCGGGTCATATCACGGGACTTGAGGTCATCAATTCCATGGGCATCGAGACTCTTACGAGCGACAGCGATATATTCGTACCCGTTACCAATGTTTCACTGTTTTCCGATATTGATGCTCAGTGTGATGCACCGAGTAACAGGATATGTATTCTTATTGACAAGAGCGTAAGACCTGAGGATATGTATGTGAACAGGATCAATGAGCTTAAGGAGATGGGATTTAAGTTCGCGATCCGTAAGCTTATGGTTCCTGATTTCGAGCCGTACAGGAGCATACTTAAGCTGATGGATTACATCATGCTCGATCACAAGAAGATAGTCATAGAGAAGGCAAGGATATATTTCACCAAGGTTTATCCCGATATCAAGCTTATTGCCGGCAATATTGAGAATCAGGAAATATTCGACGGCCTTAAGGAAAGAGGCGGATACCAGTTGTACGAGGGTGAGTTCTACCGTGTTCCCATTACAAGAGGCAGCAAAGAAGTTGCTCCGGTTAAGATCAATTACATCGATCTGCTGAATACGGTCAACAATCCGGACTTCGACCTTACGGATGCGGCTGATATCATCCAGCGTGATACCGCTCTGGTTATTTCACTGCTTGAGATGGTTAATCATATGGCCATCAACTCGGAGATCACCTCCATTAGGCACGCGGCCGCAATGCTTGGACAGCGTGAGCTTAAGAAATGGATAACAACGGCTGTTACGAAACAGTTGTGCGATGACAAGCCCAGTGAAGTTGCAAGGGTATCGCTTCTTCGTGCGAAGTTCGCCGAGAATCTGGCTCCGATATTTGAACTGGCGGGACAGAAGCAGGAGCTCTTCATGATGGGGCTGTTTTCCGTATTGGATGTTATCCTTGACAAGCCGATGGCGGAGGCTCTTCAGATGCTTAAGGTTTCCAAGAGTGTTTCCCGGGCTCTTATCGATAGGGAAGGTCCTTTTGCCGAACTGTTTGACTTCATCCTTCAGTACGAGAGTGCGAACTGGACTGAGATCGACCGTCTGATGATCCTTAAGGAGTTTGATGCGGACGCTGTTTATGCGGCTTATATAGACACTCTTAAATGGTATCGTGAGCTGTTTATTAAGTGAGTATCTGTTGCGAAACAGATTTACATTTTAACCTGTCTTTATGCTTTAAGTCTGTAATTTTATTTGTGAACAGTTCATAAGGGGTGTTATTTGAAAAAAAGGGCTTAAAAGTGGATGAAACCCTTGAAAAATCGCAATTTTCGGCTTGACAAAAGTTTGTAAAAAGTTTATATATAGGTGTAGACGTCTAAAGGGCGTAAATAAACACTCACAACATTATAGGAGGAGTTAGGAAATGAATAAGACTGAATTAGTTGATGCTATGGCTGCTAATGCCGGATTGACAAAGAAGGCTGCTGAAGAGGCACTTAAGGCTTTTACAGATGCTGTTGCTGAAGAGTTAAAGAAGGGTGGAAAGGTTCAGCTTGTAGGCTTTGGTACATTTGAAGTAGCTGAGAGAGCTGCAAGAGAAGGCAGAAATCCTCAGTCAGGCGCTGTTATGAAGATCGCAGCTTCCAAGGCACCTAAGTTCAAGGCTGGTAAGGCTCTTAAGGATCTTGTTAACGGAAAGTAATTCAATTTCGATACAGAGCAGAGGACCTTCGGTCCTCTGTTTTTTTGTTATATAGGGTGGAACACAATGAGATTGGACAAATATTTAAAGGTATCGCGCATAATCAAGCGCCGTACGGTTGCGAACGAGGCCTGCGACGCGGGCAGAGTCACGATAAACGGCCGTCCGGCCAAGGCATCTGCGGATGTTAAGGAAGGGGACGTACTGGAAATACAGTTCGGCACAAAGCCCGTAAAGGTAGAGGTGCTCAGCGTTAAGGAGACAGTCCGCAAGGAAGAGGCCGCAGAGATGTTTAAATACCTGTAGACAGCTTGACTTGAAGCTGTTTTAAGTTTATTATTAAAAAGAAGCAATTCAGGGGATCGATCAAGGGGTAGAGTTAAATGGCAAAGAGGAAGATTGCCTTTAAGAAGCAACGGCAGAACAGGCTGGGAATGCTTCTGGTAATGTCGGTAGTGCTTATGATGTGTGTTGTCATGATCGTAAGTATGGCTTCATTAAGGGAAAAGAGAAACGGTTACCTTGAGCGCGAGGCGAGTCTTCAGAAGCAGATAGAAGCAGAGAACAGGCGCACCGAGGAGCTTAAGGAATATGAGAAATACACCAAGACCGCAGCTTATGTTGAAGAGGTAGCCAAGGATAAGCTGGGGCTGGTATATGAGGATGAAATAGTATTTCAGGCGGAAGAGAAATAAAAGCACAGATTATATCTGTGCTTATCTTTTGTTTTGAACAGTTACATTTTTGTGAGTATATAAATGAACAGGCTGACCTTGCAGGTATTCAAATATTGTAAACGGGAAGGGCTTCTGAAGGACGGGATGAAGATTGTTGCGGGCGTGTCCGGAGGGGCTGATTCCGTGTGCCTTCTTAAGATGCTTAAGGAGATGACGGAGCAGCTTGGGCTTGATCTCTTTTGTGTACATGTCGAGCATGGTATAAGAGGAGAAGAGTCAAGGCAGGACTGTGAATTTGTCAGAAGGCTGTGCGCTGAGCTTGCGGTGCCGCTTAAGGTATATGAAGAGGATGTTCCGGCACTTGCGGCCCGGATGGATATGACGGTTGAAGAGGCGGGACGCTTCATCAGATACAGGGCGTTTGAAGAGGTGCGCAGGGAAGAAGGTGCAGATGCCATAGCCGTTGCACATCACCTTAATGACCAGGCGGAAACAGTGCTGTTCAATATGGCACGCGGAAGCGGGATAAAGGGGATGTCGGGGATGTCTCCGCGTAATGATATGATAATCAGGCCGCTGCTTGGTATTACAAGAAGGCAGATAGAGGAATATCTGAGTGAGACAGGACAGGAGTACTGCATAGATTCTACAAATACGGATCTGAAATACTCAAGGAACGGCATACGGGGAGTGGTAATACCCGAGCTTGAAAGGATAGTCACGAAAGCCTCGGAGCATATAGCAAGAGCGGCGCAGGAGCTTGGTGAGGCGGATGACTATTTAAGGGCTGAAGCGGCACGCATATGTGACAGGGAAGTTACGGGCGGTATCGAAGGAGGGTATAAGCTGGGTATAGCGGTACTTGCGGACAGAGCACCCATAATTCAAAGGTATGTTGTAAGGGACATATTGACGAAGATCTATTCAGGTCATAAGGATCTTGAGTATCTTCATGTAAATGATGTGCTGAGTCTTTGCGATAAGCAGAGCGGCCGCAGTATAAGCCTTCCGCGAGGCATTACCGCAAGGCGTGAAGGGGATCATATTTATATAGGAAGGCCGGAAGCATCGCAGATCCTGCCGGCAGGTCCTGTGGAACTCAACCTCGACGGGGACACGATCGTTTCGGATGATATCACTATTTGTTCAAGGGTCGAAGATTATAATATGGAAGAAACCATTCCGAATGACCTCTATACGAAATGGTTTGATTATGATAAAATAGAGAGTACCGTGCTTGTCAGAACGCGCTGTGACGGTGATTATCTGACGATAGGAGATACGGAAAACAGAAAGAAGCTGAAGAAGTACCTGATAGATGAGAAGGTTCCTTCGTCCCTTCGTGATCAGGTTATCCTTCTGGCCGACGGGGCGCATATCATATGGGTCGTCGGCAAAAGGATAAGCTCACATTACAAGATCGGCGCAGAAACCAGACGCGTCCTCAGGATAGACATTAAGATCAGGTGAAGGATTTTCCGGATGCATTTCCTTATTTGCATTCAGAAGTCAAAGTCATAGTTAAGGTTCCCGGGAACCGGATTGGAGCGAAATATGGAGAATATCACGGTTTTACTGTCAGAGGAAGAACTTGATGCCAAGATAAAGGAAATGGGAGAGAGGATCAGCAGGGATTACGCAGGGGAATCGGTACACCTTATCTGTGTTCTGAAGGGCGCGACATTCTTCATGTGTGAACTTGCCAAGAGGATATCCATCCCTGTATCGATCGATTTCATGTCGGTGTCGAGCTACGGCGATTCCACCGAGTCGAGCGGAGTGGTTAAGATAATAAAGGATCTGGACAAGCCTCTGGAAGGGAAGAATGTAATAGTTGTTGAAGATATAATTGACACAGGAAGGACGCTCAGCTATCTGCTCAAGGTACTGTCGCACAGGTCTCCTAAGAGCCTTAAGCTTGCGACTCTGCTTGATAAGCCCGATCGCAGGGTTGTATCTGATGTGACGGTTGATTATGAAGGTTTTGTGATTCCGGATGAGTTCGTTGTGGGCTACGGCCTGGATTACGCCGAGAAATACAGGAATCTTCCTTATATCGGAGTGGTACATCTTCAGTAAGTGTTTTATAAATTGAGTAGTTTGGAGGAATACAGTGGAAAACAGGTCAAGAGGAGTCGGCTTCTACGTGCTGATCTTTATAATGGTGATCGTACTTTTCTTCATATGGAGAGGAGCCTTTACGCAGAAGATCGACTACATATCACATTCGGAATTTGAGGAGTATCTTGAGGGCAAGGACATAGCTGCCATCAGCATAGCACAGAATTCCGAAGTGCCTACGGGTGTAGTACAGTTGACACTGCGGAGCGGTCAGTTCAAGCAGATGTTTGTATCGGATGTAAACGAGGTGGAGAAGGAGTTAAGGGACAAGTTCCCGTCCTACACTTTGGGAGATGTCAAGCGCGAGAGCTGGTTCTTGGCGTATATGCTGCCCAGTCTTATCGTAGTGGCGGTGATGATCTTCATATTTATGTATATGAATTCGCAGGCGGCAGCAGGCGGCGGTGGCGGTTACATGATGAACTTCGGTAAGAACCGTGCGAAGCTTGCGGCAGGCGATAACAAGATAACCTTTGATGACGTGGCGGGACTGCGTGAGGAGAAGGAGGATCTTGAGGAGATAGTGGATTTCCTTAAGAATCCCGCAAAGTATAATGATGTCGGTGCGAGGATCCCGAAGGGCGTGATCCTTACAGGACCTCCCGGAACAGGTAAGACGCTGCTGGCGAAGGCAGTTGCAGGCGAAGCGGGAGTTCCGTTTTTCTCGATATCGGGTTCCGATTTCGTTGAGATGTTCGTCGGTGTAGGTGCTTCCCGTGTCAGGGATCTGTTTGAGGATGCCAAGAAGAATGCACCGGCCATAGTGTTCATAGATGAAATAGATGCGGTTGCAAGGCGCCGTGGTACAGGTATGGGCGGAGGACACGATGAACGTGAGCAGACACTCAACCAGCTCCTTGTTGAAATGGACGGTTTCGGCGTTAATGAGGGTATTATCGTTATGGCTGCGACCAACCGTATCGATATACTCGATCCTGCGATACTTCGTCCCGGGCGTTTCGACCGCCGTATCGGTGTGGGTTCACCCGATGTACAGGGGCGTGAGGATATCCTTAAGGTTCATTCGAAGAACAAGCCGTTATCGGAGGATGTTGATCTTGAGCAGATAGCAAGGACAACGGCAGGCTTTACAGGAGCCGACCTTGAGAATCTTATGAATGAATCCGCAATACTGGCCGCTAAGGAAGGGCGTAAGTATATCACACAGAATGATGTAAAACAGTCATTTGTAAAGGTTGGTATCGGAGCCGAGAAGAAGTCAAAGGTTGTCAGCGACAAGGAGCGTAAGATCACGGCTTATCATGAGTCCGGACATGCGATCCTCTTCCATGTGCTTCCGGATGTCGGACCTGTTTATTCGGTATCGATCATTCCTACCGGAATGGGGGCAGCAGGCTACACCATGCCTCTTCCCGAGAGAGACGAAATGTTCAATACCAAGGGCAAGATGCTTCAGGATATCATCGTATCCCTTGGAGGACGAGTGGCAGAATCTCTTGTTTTTGATGATATAACAACGGGTGCATCCCAGGATATCAAGCAGGCGACCAAGGTAGCCAAGAGCATGGTCACCAAATACGGAATGTCCGAGAAGATAGGTATCATCTGCTATGACAATGATGATGATGAAGTATTTATCGGAAGAGATCTTGCACACAGCACACGCGGCTACAGCGAGGAGATCGCAGGCAAGATAGATGAAGAAATCAGGCGTATCATGACCGAATGTTATGAACGCGCCGAACAGATAATAAGAGAGCATATTGATGTGCTTCATAAATCGGCCGCACTCCTTCTTGAAAAGGAAAAGATAAGCCGCGAGGAATTCGAGAGCCTGTTCGAAGATGCAGGTATTGAAACGGCAGCTAAAACCGGTAATACTGAAGCAGCCGATGCTGCAGTAACCGATGTTTAGGTATGACTAAGCCGGAAAAGTTATATATGGTCACAGTTTTGCTTGGTAAAGTTGCACAAAATACAGAACTCAAATTTGTAAAATTTGTAGAATCTAAGAATGGATTAAATACAGGGAGGGTGCTATTATACTCTTGTAACCCCCCAATACATTGTATAGCGTAATGCTATACCCCATAAGAAAGAAATACCTTCTCCAAAAAAGACAGCAATCGTGAGGCTGTCTTTTTTACTTTGTGCAGATATCTGGCTTGCCTGTTCCGGATAGTTACTATAAAATTATATATATATGTTGTTTTGAACGAATGATACCTGCACAATGGAGGAGAACCGATGAAGAAGAGAATAGTAAGTCTGCTGATGGCGGCAGTTGTTGCCTTTGCTTCGATACCCCAGGAGGCGCTTGCGGCCGTGATCGTCGGCGATATATTAACGGAAGAGGATGAGATCACGGACGGAACAGAGGATCCGGTCGACGGATCCTTTGACGTTTCAACCGGACGATTCGACAATGCAGCTCTTCCAAAGATGGAATATATCGAGGGAACTCCCTACGCAGGCATTACAAGTAAACAGACCACCGTTCCCGAAAACGGTACATATATCCTGACCATAGGACGGACGGGGGATTTAAGCCTGCCCTCTGAGGTTCTGTTAAAGACTGTGGATGTGTCAGCCTCATACGGAAGGGATTACGAGGTATGCGATGAGCGCTTCGATACAGAGGTTTACGAAACGGATGGAACCGTTTTTTCGCGGGGCGCTACCGATGAAGCGATCGAAGAAGCCGGAGAGACCATTTCCCGGATCACCGATCAGATTCTTCAGAGCTCTGGAGCAGAGGATCACCTTGTTGATCAGGAACCTTCATCCGCTGAAGAAATGCTCATTACCGAAGAAAAGCTGAATGAGTATGCAAACTCCGCGGATATCATATCCGGAGATATGATCGGGGAAGGTTCTGTTGAACAGGATGATATAGTACAGAAAGAAGCAAATACAGATGCCGGAACTGCGATAAATGATACGGATACGAACACAGTTCCGGAGAGATCCGTTATGGATATAGATGAGGAAACCGCATCCCTTGCGACCCTCAAGGCAGCCCAGAGCGGCCGCCCGGTAAGGGAGACAACGGATGAAGTCCGCTTTACACCCATTACAGAGAGCTTTCTGGGGGAATTCAGTCCGGATGTGTCCGATTATGTGGACATAAGCTCACAAACACGCGTGGTCTTCGGAGCGGGAGAGACGGAACAGACCGTAACTCTCAGGATCCTTGAAGATAGCGAGAGTGAGGGTCAGGAGATGTTTAATTTCCTGTTATCCCCGGATGATGACCATACGGCCGTTATCGAAGCAAGGACATCGGTAGGCTTTATAATAGAGGATGATGAGCCGGTGCTCCACTCCAGGGTAAGCTTCTCCGACAGTGATTATACCGCTGATACGGATAAAGTCACCCTTACCATAGAGAGAGAGGAAGCGGAATACTCCTACATAAGCATGGGCATACGCACCGTGGATAATGGCAGTGCGAAAGAAGGAACGGACTATGCGCGTGTCGACACACATATGTCGATCCAGCCCTTCAGAAATGAGATCACGCTTGATATCCCTGTCAGGATGTCAGAGGAGGAGCTTACCTTTGGCGTGGAGCTCTACGACCTTAAGGGACCCGATGAAGGCGAGGTAATGAAGGCAACCGTGCATATTCCCGCACGGGCCGATTCTTTGAGTATACAGAGCGGTGAGGATGGTGTGGTCCATACTCAGTCGGCGACCTATGCACAATGGGTCAGGATAGGCGACAATACATACAGCATCGAATATAATGACAAGGATAATCCCTATATCGGCAGTATCATGGTTCCGGATACCAAAATATGTGTGGGACAGTATATTGCGGTGCATTACGGGGATATGTTCTCAAGATACGAAGGCGGAGATTCCGGAACACGTAATTTTAAACTGCGCGATGACAAGGATAATCTGTGCCTGTATCTCTCCTATTACTCCTCCTGGTATCGTGATAAGGGTTTTGTGGCAGGAAAATATGTTCTTCCGGTGCCCTTCGGAAGATACAGGGCAGTCCTTTTCGATGAGGAGACCGGTTCCGTATATGATTCTGCGAAGATCACTAATCACGTCTCGTTCGGAAACAATTCATTTGATACCAGAACAAAGAGTATGGGCAACAGACATGGTCGTGAAGTGACACAGGGTATGGGATTTTATAAAACCAGCGGAAACGATCTTTTGCCCCTGGACGGAAGCAGTGACGACTGGAATAAGGAGTCCGCTGTTTATGCAGTAGTTGAGAGAGCCGAAGTCGGTCTGCAGGAGCCGGATGTTTATCTGTATGGTATAGTCCTTCTGTACAAGCAGTTTGAAATAAGGATCGATCAGCCCGATGAGCTTGAATACAGAAGCGGTGAGCTTGATGAACATGGAAATGCCAGGCTTATAAAAAAGCGTCCGGCAACCGTTGACAGCGCTACCGACCAGACCCGTTTCTACGGTCAGGATCTGCAGATCTCACAGGTGCCCGCACCTGGAAATGAGGCGATATTCGGAGAACTTAAGGGCTATAATATCACGCCACAGGGAGGTAAAGAGTTTTTCTATAAGACAAACAGCTCAACCCTTACCTTTGATGATGACCTTGTAAAGCTTATAGAAGAGCATACCGTCAAATATAAGAAGCTGGGTGAACTTCCTTCATTTGATTCGTCCAAGGATTATCAATACAGCACAGTCCTTAACATTAAGCCTGTATATGAACACAGGAAGGTGAAGGTGAGCGTCTTTGAGCCGCAGGGTCTTCCCAAGGGGGCTAAGGCATCGTATGTTGATAAGCAGCTGGATGCCGTTTATAAGAGCGGAAAGAGTGATTACGAACACTTCCATGTGGGTGACAGGATCAACTTAAGCGTGACTTCGGATACAACGGGCTATGCCTTTGACCAGTATTACAGAGCGCAGTATGTAAATCCCGGAGATACCGCATATGATACCAGGTATTCCGGTACCCTTCCTGTTATAAGCGGTGAATGTCCGGGGCCTCTTCTGGTTCTCTCGAAATGTGAGATGAGAAGCATCTTTTCTTCGCTGCCCGATCACATCCCTGTGGTCATGGATGAGAGTGCGCAGAAATATTTTACCGTAAGGGATCTGCTTACCGTTAAGGAGCTTGATACTACGGAACTTAAGGGTAAGGTGGATTACGGCGTGCTTGCCATTAAGGATGAATTTGATGCATCAGGAAGTAAGTACACGCCCGTGCCGGGTCGCGTTTATACCGTGGAACTTGATGAAACGGCGGAAAATAACGGCAAATACCGCCCCGTTATCACCCTGTCGAAAGGACAGAAGATAAAGGGCTTCAGTGCGGATCTTATTGCGGACACACAGCCTGAAAACAATACCGTAAAGATCAGCGCGGAAGCCGTTGATCAGAGTAAATACCGTTATTATACCATTCAGGGAAATGCAATGTATTCCGCGTATGCTCTCAATACCTCATCGGAGGCCGTTAATAAATCCCCGGCCATGGGGGCCGTGGTTACTGCGGGAGGCATAAGCAGGGAGAGCTATGATAAGGAAAAGGCGACGATTAAGCGTATCGGAACACGCTACAGTTCGATCACGGACGATAACGGTTCTTACGAGATAAAGGGCTTAAAGGCGATCCCCGGAGATACCATATCCGTAAAGGTTGATAATAATGATATACAGCAGGTTGAGTATATCACCCTTGCGGATATTAAGGCTTCTTCGCTGAAAAAGAAGTATTCTTTTGATGAATTCGTATATGATAAGGATAAGAAGGCAGATACGACTAAGACGGTGACAGTTGACTGTATGATAAGCAATGCCGGCCGTATTGATATGCCCATACGTACCTTCTACAGTCCCTATGTCAGCAATCTTGCCTATTCATACAGGAACAGGGCTGTTGATTCCAGATACAATGCAGTTCCGATATATGAGAATGACAAGCTGACCCTGAGCTTTACCGTAGCCACCAATAAGTCAGAGATAAAGAAGGTGACTGTGACGAAGATTGACCGTAACGGGACAAAGGATGAACAAGAGGCTACTATTGATAACTCCAGATCCACGGATCTGTTGAAATGCTATTCCGTTACCTATGACGGGCAGAATCTCTCAGACAAGGATCATTTCTATGTTAAGCTGACGGCTATCCCGGAAAGAGGTGCGAAAGAGATAACATATCATGAATTTTGCAATCTTTATACTATAAAGTCTGACACCCTACACCTCGCGCT